>JBGPCZ010000148.1:0-15408 GCA_041482015.1 Planctomycetota bacterium
CATCAACCCCCAGGCCGTCGCCCAGGGCAAGCTCGTCGCCCTCGTCGACATCGGCGCCTCCAAGACCAACATCAACATCATGTCCGACTCCGTCAGCTACTTCACCCGCGAGTTCTACAAGGGCGGAGAGGACCTCACCGACGCCGTCACCAAGAAGCTCTCCCTGGAGGCCAAGGAGGCCGAGAACTTCAAGCGGAATCCCGGCGGGGAGATGGACAAGCTGCAGGACGCGATCAGCGGGGTGATGGACGACATCTGCCACGACATCAACATCTCGCTGGACTACTTCGAGAACCAGTACGACAAGAAGGTCGAGGAGATCTACGTCACGGGCGGGGCCTCGAACACCCCCGGGCTTCCCGAGACCCTGGAGCGCACCGTCCAGAAACCCGTCAACCGGTGGAACCCGCTCCAGCACCTCGAGCTGGACCTCGCCAAGGATTCGGCCCAGGAGATGCAGGACAACGCCGCCCAGGCGGCGATCGCGCTGGGGTTGGCCTCGCGGATTCGCAGAGACTAGATCATGATCAGAATCAACTTGCTCCCGGCGGAGAAGCGCAAGCAGGAGCGGACGCCGCTCCCGCGCCTCACGCTCATCATGTTCACGGCCGCGGCCGCAACGGGCATCGTCATCTGGATCCTCTGGATACTTCTTGAGATCAAGAAGACCAAGTATGACATCGAGACCGTCACGGCGGACCTCAAGTCGCTCCAGCTGCGGCTGCCGGAATACACCGCGCGGACCGAAGAGCGCGACAAGCTGAAGGCCAAGATCACCGAGATCGACTCGCTCTCCTCGCGGGACATGGACGACGGGTGGTGGCGCGCCATCAACGCGCTATGGGACGTCATCAACAACCACCCCCGGGTGTGGATCGACGAACTGCGGGTCCACGACGAGCACGGCGTCCAGAGCGAGTTCAAGCGCGCCGACCCCGACGACAAGATGATCCCGCCGTACGGCGTGTCGATGCGCTGCCACGTGGCGGGCGACGAGGTCCTCGAGATGACCAAGTTCCGCAACGCGTTGAAGGACAATGCGATCCTCAAGGAGACGCTGACCTTCGTCAACATCAACGTCGACTGGAAGATTGACGATGAGAAGGACTTCGAGATCAAGAGCTCGATGTCCTTCAACATCGTGATGGTCGGCGCGCCTCCCAACTACAAGCCCAAGAAGAAGGGAGCCGCGCCCCCGGCGGGCGCCGCGGCGGCCGCGGTCCCGGCCCCAGCTCCCGCGCCCGGGACCGGAGGTGTCAAGTGAACGAGAAGAAAGTCACCATCATCACGATCGCCTGCCTCGCCTTCATCCTGCTGGCGGGCGGCGGGGCCATCTACTACTTCCAGTTCGTGTGGCTGGACGAACTCCAGGTGCAGCTGAAGGCCGTCACGGACGAGCGCGACAAGACCAAGGCGAAAGTGGAAATGATCGAACCCCTGAAGAAGGAGATCGCCAAGCTCAAGATCGACGTGAAGGATCGGGACGGCAAGATCCCCGCCCTCGACCGCGCCGAGTACGACCGGTTCGCGAACCTCCTGGACGACATGCGCCGCCGGTCGGGGGTCACGGTCTCCCGCGGGGCGTGGGTCAACCCCACCAAGCCCAGCCCGGTCGCCGGCTCCTCGCGCCCGGCCCGCGTCATTCCGGGCACCGTCCACAAGGTGCAGTACGACCTGGCGGTGAGCGGCGGCTTCTACCAACTCCTCCGGTACCTCAACCTCGTGGAGCAGCACACCCGGTTCATCAACGTGCAGGATTTGACCATCTCCAAGTCGAGCTCCAGCGACTCGAGCCCCGCAGCGGCGCTCCGGCGGGAGATGAAGCTGACGCTCTACAGCTACACGTACCGGCCCGGGACGGAGATCCCGGAGCTCCCCCTGATCGAGGAGCAGCGGAAGGGAAAGTCGACGGACATCCCGGATTGACCCGCGGCCCGGGCGGCCGGCCCGGCGTGACTCACTTCTCGAGCTGCCCGATCACTCCTTCTAGCTCCTCGGCCGCTCCCGTCTTCCGGAACCGCTCGCGCTGCTTCTTGAGCTCGTCGATCGCCTCGGCCTTCTTGTTGTCCTTTTCCAGGCTGGCGGCGCGCGCCTTGAGCCGCTCCAGCTCCGCCCGCGCCTGCTGGTTGATGGACCCGACCTCGGCCGTGGCCTTCTGGCGGTCCTCCTCGGTGACGTGTTTCTCGCCCGCCCAGGACTGCCAGTCGGAAATCGCATCGCCGTAGCGGGGCGCCGGGGACGCCAGGCCGTGCTTCTCCCGGATCTCGTTCCGCCTCGCCTGGAAGTCGAGGCGACGGCCCCCGCCCGAGGCCTTCTCGAGCCGTTCCACGATCTCCTTGAGCTCGGGCGCGAAGTCGGCGGCGCCGGCTTCGGACAGGAGCTGGCGGGCGTCACGGGCGATCGCGGCCACCTCCTCGTCCTTCGGGTTCTGTGAGCGGGCCTTGATTTCCGAAAACCGCCGGGCCGCCGAGGCCAGGAGCGCCTTGCGTTCCTCGATTTCCTTCTTCAGATCCTTGAACCGGACGGATTCGCCCTTGAACTTCTCCTTGCCCTCGATCTTGGAGAGGACCTCCTTGTACTTCGCGAGGGCCTCGTCCAGCCGGCCCGCCTTCTCCGCCGCGGCGGCCTCGCCCTCCAGCTTGCGGACCGCCGCCTTCAGCTGCTCGAGGCTGTCACCGCTCCCCGTGAACAGGATCGCGCCCACCACGCCCGCGAAGACCACGCCGATGACGGCCATGATGACGACCACCGGACTCGATTTCTTCGGCGGGGGCTTCTCGGCGGAGACCTTGGGGGCGGAACGCGTCGACACGACCGAGCGGGCCGTCGCGACATTCCGGGTCGCGGACGGCTTGGCCGCCGCCGGGGCAGGGGGCTTCACGACCGGGAGCGTCGCGCTGATCTTCTTGGTCGGCGGGGGCGGGACGGCCGGGGCGCGGGGCGCCGGGGCCGGCTCGGCGGCCGCGGGCTTCGGTGCCGGGGCATCGGTGAAGGTGATCGTCGTCGAGCCCACCTGGATCTTGTCACCGGGCTGGAGCGCCTGCTGCTTCACCTGGACGCCATTGACGTAGGTACCATTGCCGCTGGAGAGATCGACGACCTGGAACCCCTCGGGGGACTTCACGATCTGGCAGTGGCGGCGGGAGGCCTTGATATCCTTGAGCCGCACGTCGCTTTCCAGCCCGCGGCCGAGGGTAACCGTTGGTGCGTCGAGAGGGAACTTCTCCTCCGCGCCGTCGGACACGACCGTGATGCTGGCCATGATGGTCTCCCTGGGCGAAGCGTCGCGGGGCTCAGGGGATGCCGCAGGGGGGGCGCGTCCGGGTCGTGGCCCGGAGGTCGCGGGGGGGATCGAAGGCGGCGCGGAGCCGCCTCCGCCCGCGAACGACCGCGTCGACGAAATCCCGAACCGTCATTCCCCAGCCCTTGTCACGGATTATAGGCCGGCGAAACCCCCGGTTCAAGCAATTGGAAGGCGACGAGACGGTGACGAAACAAACCGTTCAATTCGTTGCCGCCCGCTCAAGATGCGTGCCTCTGGAGCAGCGCCGCCGCGCCCTCGACGGAGAGCTTCCGAAGCAGCTCGAGCTGCGCCTCGTCCAGCGTCCCGAACCGCCCCGAGATCAGGTACTCAAACTGGCCGTCGCCGGAAACCTGGACGTTCTCGATCTCCGCCTCGAAAAGCGTGCCTTCGGCCGTCCCCGAAAGGTGGGCCAGGAACCGGCGGCGGGTGAACTGCCGATGGGCTTCGGGGGTCGAGGAAGGAAGCCGCTTCCCCAGCGCGGGGGCGGGCGACGACTTCTTCGCCTGCCTCAGGCGGGCGGTGAACGCCTTTTCGTCCAGCTTGAGAAGCTGGCCCTCGTACTCGGTCGCGCCGTCCCACATCCACAGGTCGCATTCGCCGCGCTTCCCGCTGGCCATACACATCCTCCTTGAAGGAGCCGCCCGGACGCCCGGGACGTCGCCGACGCGAACCCGCGATCACCGACCTTGCTCACGCGCCGGCTCCGCCCGGGCGCGGCGGACGCGATTCTTCCCTGTTCCCGCGGGGCGGCGGGAGGGCGTGGACCTGGGGGAGACCGGACCCGCCGCCACCCGGCTCCCGGCCCCAGGATCCGCGCAGGACCGCGGGTCCCGGACCCGGGACGGCGCCGGATTCAAGCCCGTCCCCCTCAAGCCCCGTTTCCGGAAAGATCGCGCCGCCCTCCGGGGCGGCATACCCATCTGATATGCATAATACACATTATTGATGCGATGTCAACAAAAAAAAGAGCCGGCCGGCTACGGGCCCAGCGCCCGCACCCGGTCGCGCGGGTCGAGGATCGACACCAGCCGCAGCCCGAACCGCTCCCCCACCTTCACCGCCACGCCGTGCGCGAGCGTGCGCCGCGCGGCGCGCAGCTCCAGAGGCTCGTCCCACCGGCGCGGGAACTCCACGATCTCCCCGGGCCGCAGCGCGAGCACATCCTTCAGGCGCATCGGCTTCTCCGCGAGCACCGCCGAGGCCGACAGGGGCAGCCGGAGCAGGTTCTCCACGAAGCCCGGCGGGGGCGGCTCCGGAGGGCCCGCCGGCACCTCGGCCTTCCGCACCTCCAGGGGCGGCCGTGGCGGCGGCGGCGGCGCGTCGCGCCCGAGGATCCCGACGACCTTCGCCGCCTTGCGGTCCTTCAAGCTCCCCAGGCGGGCCTGGAACTTCGGACGCCCCTCGACGGAGAGACACACGGGGGCCGAGGACGGGTGGAACGTGACCAGGATGTCGCCCCGCCGAAGCCCCTCCAGGTCCTTCAGCCGGAGCGCCTCGGGTTGCAATTCGGCGCTCAGCCGGACCTCCGCGGGCGCCAGCCGTCGCGAGATCGTCCCTTCCTGCGTCGGGGCCGACTCCTTGCGCTTCCCCGCCCCGGCCGCACCCGGCGACAGCCGCTCGAGGTGGCCCTCCACCGCGACGACCGGGAAGGCCAGGTTCAACGATCCCCTCTGGTCTCCCACCACGATCTCGAGCGACACCGAGACGGCGGCCTCGTTCGGGTTCTGAAGCGGGAGCTTCGACGGGTCGCTCTCGCGGCGCTGCACGCGGAACGCGACGGGGCCGGCCGCCGACCACGCGTCTTTCAGCAAGTCCAGTACGCGCGCGACCACCGTGTCGAGCACCGTCCACTCCAGCGCCGAGAGGGGCTTGTCCTGCTGCCACGCCCCGAACCTCGAGGAGCCCAGGAGCCGCTCGATGACCGGGCACGCGATGGACGGATTGATCTCGAGGAAGAACGCCCCCTCGAACGGCTCGCAGGAGAGGACGGAGAGCGCCGTCGGCCGCGGGAGCGAGTCCATGAACTCCTCGAGCGGAAGCTGGTGCACGCCGGTCACCCTCACCTCGACGGCCGTGCGGAGCATGCCCGATAGGGCGGACTGGAGATTCCTGGCGAGGCCCTCGTGCAGGGCCTGGAGGGCCCGGACCTGCTCGCGCGGAACGCGCGCCGGTCGTTTGAAGTCATAGGGGAGCGCAGAGGGGGCGGGGCGAGCCTCCCCTGCCCCGCCGTCGATCGCCGAGAGCAGCGCATCGACCTCGTGTTGGGACAGGATCTTGTCGGCGTCGGCCATCGGACCTCTCTCCGGAAGAGTGCTACTCCACCACGCGCTCGCCGCGGCCGGCCATCTTCCAGCGCCGCAGCAGGGACTCCACGTACACGGGGTCGGTCTCCAGCGCGCGGAGCTCGTCGCGGAGGGCCTGGTTGTCCCGGCGGACCCGCTCGAGGTCGCGCCCGAGGGCGGCACTGCGCCGTTCGAGCTCCACGCCCTCTCCCTGCGCGCGCACCGCGTGCGCCACCAGAACCAGGGCCAGGAGCCCGAGCGAGAAACCCCAGAGCGTGCGGCCCACCGGCGCCGAAACGCGCTCCCACAGACCCCGAATCAGTCTCATTATACTCCTCCGGGAACCCCACTTGACGAAAAAAACCCCGGGTGCTATCCTCAGCCTAGTTATCGACATGATGCTCCTTCTGGCTAAATATGGATGGAAGGAACTGATCCTTTTCTCCCTCCTCTGGACCGCCCTCGGCGCGGGCCTCTGGTTCGCACATCCCGCCGCCGCCGCCGTCCCGGCCCTCGGCCTTCTCTTCACCTTCAGCTTCTTCCGTGACCCGATCCGCCGCGTTCCCGCCGGCGAGAACCTCCTGGTCTCCCCCGCGGACGGGACCGTCACCGAGATCTCCGAGGTCCAGGAGGACGAGTTCCTCAAGGCGCCGTGCCACAAAATCGGGATCTTCCTCTCGGTGTTCAACGTGCACATCAACCGCTCCCCGTGCGAGGGCACGGTCCGCGACGTGCGGTACAAGCCCGGCAAGTTTCTCGACGCGCGGGATCCGCGCTGCGGCGCCGAGAACGAGTCCAACTCGATCCACATCGGAGGCGTGCTCGTCAAGCAGATCGCCGGCCTCATCGCCCGCCGGATCGTCTGCGAGGCGAAGCCCAACGATACGCTCGCGCGGGGGCAGAAATTCGGCATGATCAAGTTCGGCTCCCGCACCGAGCTGTATATACCGAAAGACCAGGTGGCGGAGATCAGCGTCAAGCTGAAGGACAAGGTGAAAGGTGGAAAGACCGTCATCGCCCGAACCCGGTAAGCGCTGGGGCTTCCGCCGGCCGCGCCGGCTGAGGACCATCGCCCTGCTGCCCACGCTCATCACGCTGGGCAACGGGATCTGCGGCGTCATGGCTATTTTCAAGATCGGCACCGGGATGACGGAGCATCTCGACAAGCACTTCACCGCCGCGGGCTGGCTCATCCTGGGAGGCATGGTCTTCGACGCGCTCGACGGCTTCGTCGCCCGCATGACCCGCACGACCTCGAGCTTCGGCGCAATGCTCGACTCGCTCTGCGACCTCGTCACCTTTGGCGTGGCGCCCGGCTTCCTGGTCTTCGGCGTGACCCGCTCCGCGGGCGGGCCCGAGCTCGTGCGCGACCACGTGATCCCCGCGATCGGCGTCCTCTTCGCGATGTGCGCCCTCATCCGGCTCGCCCGGTTCACTGTCGAGACCACGCCCGACGAGAGCTCGCACCGCGAGTTCGCGGGCCTGCCCTCCCCCGCCGCGGCGGGCATCGTGGCGGGCGCCGTCCTCGCCTCCCTCTACCAGCCGTTCAAGGAGCTCGGCGTCGCGCCGGTGATCACGGGGTCCGTCCCGGGACTCGCGCTGGCGAGCGCCGTCCTCATGGTCTCGCGCGTCAAGTACGCCCACGTGATCAACAAGCTGCTCCGGGGCAAGCACCGGTTCGTCACTCTGGTCGAGATCGCGCTCGCGGTCACGCTCGCGGTCATCTTCCGCGAGGCCGCCTTCTTCCTGGCGTTCTTTGCATACGGCCTCACGGGGCCCCTCTTCTGGATCAAGCGGCGGGTCTCGAGGAAGCCCGCGACGGCGCCCGCCGCGACGCCCGGGGCCCCCGCCCACGGCGAGAGCGACAAAGATCTCTTCTGAGTCCGCCATGTCAGTACGCGCCTACATCGGTCTGGGCTCGAACGTGGGCGATCGGAGGGCGACGTTGGACGCCGCCCTCCACCGGCTCGCCCCGCGGCGCATCTCCCGCATCGTGGAGACGGAGCCCTGGGGTCTCGCGTCGCAGCCCCGCTTTCTCAACGCCGTGGCGGAGATGGAGACCGACCTCGACCCGGACGCGCTCCTGGAGCGGCTCCTGTCGGTCGAGAAGGAGCTCGGCCGCGTCCGCGCCGAGCGCTGGGGGCCAAGGACCCTCGACCTCGACCTCCTCCTCTACGGCGACCTCGTGATCCGCACCGGGACGCTCGTCGTCCCGCACCCGCGCCTGGCCGACCGTCGATTCGTGCTCGAGGGGCTCGTGGAGCTCTGCCCCGACCAGCCGGTGCCCGGATCGGGCCGGACGGTGCGGGAGCTTCTGGAGGTGTGCCCGTGCCACGGATGATCGGGACGATCGGCGGCATCCGGTCGTTCGTCGCCGCCTGCCGCCAGAAGGGGAGGACCGTCGGGTTCGTGCCGACGATGGGCGCGTTCCACGAGGGCCACCTGTCGCTCATGCGCGAGGCCCGGAGGCGGAACGGCGCCGTGATCGTGAGCATCTTCGTCAACCCGCTGCAGTTCTCCGCGGGCGAGGACTACGACCGCTATCCCCGCCGCATCGAGCAGGACACCAAGATGGCCGAGTCCGAGGGCGTCGACGTGATCTTCTCCCCCTCGGTCGCCGAGATGTATCCCAAGGGGTTCGACTCCCACGTCGACCAGACCGACCTGCCCTCCAAGCTGTGCGGCTCCTTCCGTCCCGGCCACTTCCGCGGGGTGATGACGATCGTGGCCAAGCTCTTCAACATCGTCAAGCCCGACGCCGCCTACTTCGGGCAGAAGGACTACCAGCAGTACCTCCTCATCCGCCGCACCGTCACCGATCTCAACCTCGACGCGAACGTACGCCTCCTGCCCACCGTTCGCGAGGACGACGGGCTGGCCATGAGCTCACGCAACCTCTACCTGGGCCCGAAGCAGCGGAAGGACGCCACGTGCCTCCACCGCGCGCTCAAGCGCGCCGGGGACCTGATCGCCTCGGGCGAGAGTTCCGCGGTGAAGGTGGCCGGCGAGATGAAGCGCCTCATCCACCGCGTCAAGGGGACTCGCGTCGAGTACGTCGAGATCGTCAACTCCGAAACCCTCGAGCCCGTCAAGGAGATCAAGGGGAGGACCCTGATCGCCCTGGCCGTGCGGATCGGGAAGGCGCGCCTCATCGACAACTCCCTGGTATGAAGCGCGTCCGCGCGCGGTGCCCCGCCAAGCTCAACCTGTTCCTCGAGGTCCTCGGCCGCCGCCCCGACGGCTACCACGACCTTTCGACGGTGATGGTCCCGATCGACCTCTATGACACGCTCGAGGTGACGGAGGCGAAACGATTCGCGCTCGAGGTCGACGGCCCGCCGCTTCCCGGCACGAACACGGTGGAGAAGGCGTACCGCGCCGTGGCGGAGCGCCGCGGGATCCCCGGCGTCCGCGCGCGGCTCGTCAAGCGGATCCCCGCCGGGAGCGGCATGGGCGGGGGGAGTTCCGACGCCGCCGCGATGATCGAGGCGCTCGACGCGCTCTTCGACCTCGGGCTCGACCGGCACGAGGTCGCCGCCTCGATCGGGAGCGACGTGAATTTTTTCCTCGAGCGCGGCCCCGCGCTCTGCACGGGGCGCGGCGAGAAGGTCGCGCCCCTCGCTTCCCGCGCGCGGGTCCACGTCGTCGTCGCGTGGCCCGGGTTCCCGCTCGCGACCGCGGACGTCTACCGCCGGGTTCGAGAATTCTTGACGGAATCCCCCCGCGATGTTATAGATTTCTTAAACAAGTTCGACCGGGGTGAGCCCGGGGCCCTCGGCCGCGTTCTTTTCAACCGGCTCGAATCCGCCGCCTTCGACCTGCATCCGGGACTCGGCCGCGCCCGTCGCGCGCTCGCCCGGCTTCCGTTCGCGGGCGCGCGGATGACGGGCTCGGGTTCCGCGCTCTACGGCCTCTGCGCGACGCGCGCCGAGGCCGAGCGGCTCGCGCGGAGGGTCCGGGAGGAGCGATCGGGGTCGTTCGTGACGGCGGCGTCCAGCCTCGCGGGGGAGTCTTCGTGGAGATCACCGAGGTCCGCATCAAGCTCATCCTGAACCGGAACGACAAGCTCCGCGCCTTCTGCTCCGTCACGTTCGACAACGCCTTCGTCATCCGCGACCTGAAGATCATCGAGGGCGCCAAGGGGCCGTTCGTCGCCATGCCCTCCCGCAAGCTCACCGACCGCTGCGCGCGGTGCGGGATGAAGAACCACCTCCGCGCCAAGTTCTGCAACGAGTGCGGCGACCGCCTCTCCCCCGACCGCGCCCCGAGCGATCCGGACGGCCGCTCCAAGCTCCACGCCGATATCGCCCACCCCATCAGCGCCCCCTCCCGGGACGCGATGCAAAGGAAGGTCCTCGCCTCCTTCACCGAGGAGCTCGAGAAATCCAAGCTGCCCGGCTACAAGCCCGTCGAGATCTACGAGGCCTCCGAGGGCTTCGAGCCCGAATAGCCCGCCTTCGCGGGCCATGGCCGATTCGCTTCGGCGGGCGAAGGCCCGCCAAGTTTGGCCCCGGTCCCGGCCGATACCTCTGGTATAGTATGGCCGTGCCCGATCTTCGGAAAATCCCCAGGGTGGACGCGATCCTCTCCCACCCCGGCGCGCAACCCCTGATCGCCGAGGCGGGACGGGAGTTCTTCGCCACCTGCCTGGACGAGGTCTTCGATTCCCTCCGCGGCCGCATGAAGGGGGGCGAGGACCCGGCCGTCGATCCCGTCTCGATCCTCTCCGCCGTCCGCGAACGCCTCGCCGAGCGGCGCGCCCCCCGGCTCTGCCGCGCGATCAACGCCACCGGCGTCATCCTCCACACGGGCCTCGGCCGCGCCGTGCTCCCGGGCGCCGCGCTCGACGCCATCGCCTCCGAGCAGAAGGGCTACTCGCTTCTCGAGGTCGACCGCGCCTCGGGCGACCGTTCGATCCGCGAAACCCATGTCGTCGAGCTGATCCGCGAGATCACCGGCGCCGAGGCGGCGACCGTGGTCAACAACAACGCCGGCGCCACCCTGATCGCGCTGGCCGCGCTCGCGAAGGACCGCGAGGTCATCACCTCGCGCGGGCAGCTGGTCGAGATCGGGGGTTCGTTCCGCATCCCCGACGTCATGAAACAGAGCGGCGCCCGGCTCGTCGAGGTCGGCACGACCAACAAGACATACCTCGCCGACTACGAGGAAGCGGTCACGGAGCACACCGCCCTCCTCCTGCGCGTTCACACCTCGAACTACCGGATCGTCGGCTTCACCCACGTCGCGTCGCTCGAGGAACTGGTCGCGCTCGGAAGGAAGCGCTCGATCCCCGTGATGGACGACCTGGGATCGGGCGCGTTCGTCGACCTCTCGCCCTTCGGCGTGACCGACGAGCCCACCGTCCAGTCGAGCGTGAAGGCGGGCGCCGACGTCATCACCTTCAGCGGCGACAAGCTCCTCGGCGGCCCGCAGGCGGGCCTGATCGTCGGCCGGAAGGAGTCCGTCTCCCGCATCCGCAAGAACCCGCTCTTCCGCGCCCTCCGCGTCGACAAGCTCGCGCTCACCGCCCTCGAGGCGACGCTCAAGCTGTACCTCGACAAGGAACGGCTGTTCCGGGAGCTCCCCACGCTCCGGATGATCTCGATGACGCTCGACGAGTGCGAGCGGCGGGCGCTCTCGCTCGCCGCGAAGCTCAAGGGGCTGCCGGGGATCACGGTCGACGTCTGGGACGACGCGAGCGAGTTCGGCGGGGGCTCGGTGCCCACGCAGCAGATCCCGACGAAGGTCGTGGCGGTGCGCCCCGCCCCGATCTCGCTCGAGGCCCTCTCCCTGAAGCTCCGCCTCGGCACGCCGTGCATCTTCGCCCGCATCCAGCGCGAGCGGGTGCTCCTCGACGTCCGGACGCTGCAGGACGGCGAGGAGGACGAGATCTCCGCCTCTCTCCAGCGCATCCTGTCCTGAGCCCCCGGATCACCCCGGAGACACAGAGAATCTCCCTTATGGATTCCCCCCTGCCCCTCCGGGGGGGTGGGAGGAACGACCCGGAGATCCTTCTTCTCTGTACCCGGTATAGATTTGGCGGAACCCCTCCTTGCCTTATCACTTCATCTCCTCTTATCCGCCGATCTCCGCTATAATTCCGCCCGATGTCCAGCGGCCGGGGCGACCTTCTCTTCGGGAAGATCGCGGTGCGAGAGGGGGCGATCACCCGCGAGCAGCTCTTCGATTGCCTCCAGGCCCAGGAGCGCAACCCCTCCCGTTCGCTCGGCTCCATCATGGTTTCCCGCGGCTACCTCCGGAACGAGGACGTCGACCGGCTGGTCGGGCTCCAGAAGAAGGCCTTCGAGGCCGCGCCCGAGGGCTCGACCCCGAACCGCCGCTCCGCGCTCATCGGCAAGATCCTCGTCGACCGCGGGCTCGCGACCGAGTACCAGGTCAACGAGTGCCTCCGTCTCCAGGGACGCATGGCCGAACTCGGCATCAAGCCGGTGCCGCAGCTCGGGGAGATCCTGCTCCGCCGGAGCTACGTCGACCCGGAGACCGTCGAGACGGCGCTCCAGCTCCAGAACCTGCAGCTTTACACCTGCCCGGAGTGCGGCGCGCCGATCGAGATCGGCGAGGGCTCGCCCGTCAAGGAGAGCGGCTTCGCCTGCGCCGCGTGCGGGGCCGACGTCCCGTTCCTCTTCGCCAAGATGGCGACCGCGGTCAAGGAGGCGCTCGACGAGGCGTCGAAGGAGCACGACATCGAACTCCCCGACGAGGTCCGGCAGGCCGCCGCCGAGCCCTCGAAGAGCTTCGGGAAGTACATCCTCATCAAGGAGATCGGCCGGGGCGGCGCGGGGATCGTCTACAAGGCGTGGCAGCAGGACCTCAACAAGATCGTCGCGCTGAAAATCCTGCCCCACGAGAGCGACACCGCCGCCGGGATCAAGACGCCATTCGGGGACGTGGAGGACGTGAAGCGCTTCTACAACGAGGTCCGCGGCCACGCGGACCTGAAGCATCCGAACATCGTGCCGATCCTCGACTTCGGCTCGGTCGACAACCACTTCTACTACACGATGACCTACATCGAGGGCATCACGCTCGACGGCGTCGTCCGCGAGGGCGTCGACGAACGCGCGTTCCAGACGACGTTCATCACCGACGCCTCGGGGACGCCCGACCCGGCGCGGCGGGACACCGCGCGCATCGTGAAGGGCAAGGGCATGCCGCTCAGGAAGGCGCTCGAGATCATGCGGCAGGTCTCGTTCGCCGTCGACTTCGCCCACCAGAGGGGCGTCTACCACCGCGACATCAAGCCGGCGAACATCATCATCGACAAGGCGGCCGTACCTTGGCTGATGGACTTCGGCCTCGCGAAGGTGACCGAGATCGGCGACAGCGCCTACGTCAAGGGCGTCATCATGGGCACGCCCTACTACATGCCGCCCGAGCAGGCGCTCGGGGACATGGAGCAGGTCGACAACTTGAGCGACATCTACTCGCTCGGGGCCGTGCTCTACGAAATGGTCAGCGGCTTCTGCCCCTTCACGGGGAAGACGCCCGACGAGGTCTTGTCCGCCCTTCCCAAGGATCCGCCCGAAAGCGTCCGGACGCATGTCAAGGACCTGGCGGAGGATGTCATCCTGATCATCGAGAAGTCGATGGCGCGCGAGAAGCGGGCGCGCTACCCGTCGGCCAAGGCGCTGGCGGACGACATCGACCAGTTCCTCGCGGGGCATCCGCTGAACGAGGAGCCGGTGGGCGCGCGCGCTCGCTCGGTCTGGGACCGCCTCAAGGGGATCTTCGGAAGCCCCGACCGGTAGCCGCCTCACAAAAGTGACACCGCCGCCAGCGGAAGGTATCATGCCCCGATGGCCGATCGGGTTGTCCTCTGCGCGGGCACGAAGCGCGGCCTCTTCGTTTTCACGTCGACCGCCGCGCGCGACCGCTGGAAGCTGCACGGGCCCTTCCTGAAAGGCTGGCAGATCGACCACGCGACGGTCGACGCGCGCGGCACCCCGCGAATCCACGCCGCCGCCTCCAGCGTCGCTTTCGGGACGACCACCTTTCGCGGCGACCTCGCGGGCCGGAAGTTCGAGGGCGCGAAGAAGCCGCCGGTGCCGCCCGCGATGCCCCCGAAGCCGCTCGCGTTCGCGAAGAAGTGGGGAATCCCGACCGCGCCGCGCGTCTGGCACATCGAGCCCGGGCGCGCCTCCGAACGGCGCGTCCTCTACGCGGGCACCGCGCCGGCCGCCCTCTTCCGCAGCGAGGACGAGGGGCGCTCGTGGAGCGAGGTCGATTCGCTCACGCGCCACCCAAGCCGCCGGCACTGGCAGCCCGGGGCCGGCGGCATGTGCCTGCATTCGATCCAGCTCGACCCGCTCGACGAGCGCCGCATGTACGTCGCCATCTCCGCCGCGGGCGCGTTTCGCACGGACGACGGCGCGCGCACGTGGACGCCGATCAACCGCGGGGTCGCCAAGTTCGTCGGCGCGCCGAGGGACAATTCGGTCGCCACCTGTGTGCACAAACTGCTGCTTCACCCGGCGGCGCCGGGTCGCCTGTACCAGCAGAACCACGTTGGCACCTACCGCAGCGACGATCGCGGCGAGACGTGGCGGGCGATCCATCGGGGACTGCCGTCCAACTTCGGCTTCGGGCTGGCGCTCGATCCAGGGGATCCCGACGCATGCCTGGTGGTGCCGCTGGATCCCGCGGACTATGCGTTCCGCGCGACGCTGGGGCGGCTGCGCGTGTACCGCTGGAGCGGCCGCTGGACGGCGCACGACGCGGGGCTGCCGCGCGACGCGTATCTCAGCGTGCTGCGCGAGGGCATGTCTTCCGACGGGCTCGACCCGTGCGGCGTCTACGTCGGCACCGGCACGGGACAGGTCTTCGCGAGCGCGGACGGCGGGCGCCGCTGGCGCGCGATCGCGCAGTACCTGCCGCCGGTGATGTCGCTGCACGCGGCGGTCGTGTGATGCCGGCCGTCACGCTCACCCTCCCCTCGCTTCTCCGCGACATCGTGGGCACGACCGAGTTCACCCTGCGAGCCTCCACCCTCCGCGAGGCGATGGAGCAGGCGTACCGGCGGGCGCCGGTGCTTCGCCTCCACCTGTGCGACGAGCGCGGCCGCTTCCGCGGGCACGTGCTCTGCCTGGTGAACGACGTGAATACGCGCGATTTCAAGTCGCTCGACGTGCCGCTTTCGGCGGGCGACCGGATCTCGATCGTCCAGGCGGTGTCGGGAGGGTAGGTCCCTTTTGAATCCCCCCGCCGTCCGCCGCCGCACCGGTGGGTCGAGCGGAACTACAAGCTCGTCCACCGGACCGAGATGCCCCGCGGCGGCCCCTTCGCCGCGATGGAGCAGCCCGTGCTTCTCGTGGAGGACATCCGGAAGTTCTTCCGGCCGCTGCGTTGAGCGTGCTACGCGGCCGGAACCGCCAGCCGGCGACGCAGTGCCTCGCGCGTCCTGCGGATGACCGCCGCCGGCACGCGCTTCAGGCCGTGGGTGAGCCCGATCTTGGAAAGCGCCCAGACACACCACTTCGTCGGGTCGTAGTGGTAAAAGCGCACGCCGTTGCGGTAATCCCCGGGGAACCGGTGGTGGTAATTGTGATACCCCTCGCCCAGGGTGAGGAACGCGGCCAGGAAACTGTCGCGCGCCGAGACCTTCACCGAGTAGGGCCGCCGGCCGACGGCATGGGCCACGGAATTGATGGAGAACGTCGCGTGGTCCTGGATAAGCAGGCGGAGGAAGCCCGCCACGAGCAGCCCGCCCATGGCGTCCCCCCACGCCCAGGCGATCACGGTCGGGAGCAGAAGCCCGAACGCGAGCGACAGGGAAAGGTAGTGGCGATCCTGGAAGAGGATCAG
>JBGPCZ010000149.1:0-15293 GCA_041482015.1 Planctomycetota bacterium
CGCACTATGTAACGGTGATTCGGTCGGTCCAACGGTAGGCGTATCTGCGTTCGGGCTGGCAGGAGTGACTGGCACGTCAAGTCGGCTGGTTTCTTGAATAGCAAAGGTGCGGGTTTCCGTCGAGGCGTGCTTGCTCTCCCCTTCCCCGTGGCCGATGTACGCGCCGCAGCCGCCGAACGCCAGGGTGGCGCAGCGGCTCGACGTCCCGGTCGTGAACGCGTACTTCGCCTGGAAGTACGCCGAGGCGACGGGCGACTGGGCGTCGATCGAAAAGGGCTACGTCGACTTCAAGTCGCACTTCGGTCGCGTGAAGGATCCGCCGCAGGACTATCCGCAGACGGCCGGCGCGATCGGGTTCGCGCGGCTCGCGAAGCATTTCGGGAGGGACGCGGACGCGGCCGACGCGGAGGCGAAGGCGGCCAAGGGGCTCGAGGCGGGCCGGGAGTACGAGAAGATCTTCGACGCGAACCTCCCGCGCCATTTGAACAGCCACGACTGGGCCTACCCGCCGTTCACGGAGCGACGGAAGGAGAAGGTGGTGGTCACGGCGTTCGCGCCGGAGATCTTCACGATGCTGCGGGAGAAGTCGCAGGCGGAGGTGAAGCGGCACGCGGGGGCGGTGATGGACGCGTGGGCGCGGACGTGGTTCCTGACGCGGCCGAACCTGCCGACGTTCTACGGGCCGAACTATTTCAAGGGCGGGCCCGACGAGGCGCCCAACTTCATGAAGAAGGCGTGGAAGGGCGAACAGCACGACTTCGGACAGGAGAACGCGACGTGGACCCCCGACGTGGCGTGCACGCTTTTCCTGATCCGCACCTACGTCCTCGGGGAAAAGCGCGCCGAACTGACGAGGTACCTGGACGTCCCCTGGGTTCGAGTGGGCGACCTCTACCACCTCCAGAAGCTGGTCGCCGCCCTCCGCGCTCCATAAATCGCACCGTTTGATTTATGGCTGGGGCGAAAGAAGCCCGCGTCCAAAGCGTATCTTAGGTGGATGCGGGATCTAACAAACGATCAGGCACTGTCCGGTTTTGTAACAGCGGTTACGAATCCGTTACATCAGTGCCCCGCCGGCCATTCAATTTGGCATAACCCCCTGGAAAGCAACAGGTTAAATCGTTGTAACAGGCGGACAGGTGGCATAGTCTTTGCGTCTAGTTATACGGGGGCTGGCCCACCTGAAAGGAACCGCTGATGGCTCCGCACTCGCTCAAGGGGTACCTGGTCCAGGAGAAGATCAAGGACGGCAGCGTGGGCACCGTCTGGCGCGCCACGAACAGCCGCGGCCAGGACTTCGCCCTCAAGCAGATCGCCCTCGACAACGCCAAGGTCGGCAGCAAGCTCCGCCAGTTCAAGAAGGAAGCCACGCTCACCAAGGAGCTCAAGCACCCCAATATCATCCGGGTCTTCGACTACGTCGATGCGCCGCCCCAGCCCTTCTTCATCATGGAGTACTTCGACAGCGAGAACCTGAAGTGGGCGATGGCGCAGCTGCCCGACCGGGTCCACAAACGCGAGTTCCAGATCCTGATGGCGATCGCCGACGCGCTCGCGTTCGTCCACACCAAGGACATCGTCCACAAGGACATCAAGCCCGAAAACGTCCTCGTCAACGCCAACTCCGAGGTGCGCCTCATCGACTTCTCGCTCGCCTCGACCAAGTGGGATCGCATGCTCCAGTTCGGCCGGAAGGTCGAGGGGACCCCGATGTACATGGCTCCCGAGCAGATCCGCGGCGAGAAGTGCGACCAGCGGACCGACATCTACAGCTTCGGCGTGATGATGTACGAGCTCATGACGAAGCGGCCGCCCTTCATGGCGAGCGACCCGGTGAAAATTCTCGAGAAGCACTGCAAGGAACGGCCGACCCCGATGAGCGCGCTCGTGCCCACCATGGCGCCCGAGCTCGACAGGCTCGTCCTCAAGCTGCTCTCCAAGAAGCCCGAGAACCGGCTGCCCGACATGTCGAGCGTGATGCAGGAACTTGCCCGCTGGATCAAGCAGCCCACCGTCCTCCGCCTCAAGCAGATCCAGCCCGGTGCCCTCCAGCACGGCGCCGAGATCGCCTCCTCGACGGCGTAGCCCGGCGCGTATTAGTAGGGACATGACCGGCTGCCTCCTTCTGCTCCTCGCCATCCTCGCCCCCCAGCACTCCCCCGAGGAATCCCTCAAGCAGATGAAGGCGTCCGACGACCTCGAGGTCCGCCTCTTCGCGAAGGAGCCGCAGCTCTTCAACCCGGCGTGCATCGACGTCGACGAGCGCGGCCGCGTGTGGGTCGCGGAGGGCGTCAACTACCGGCGCCACGCGGGGCCGAAGACCGCCGCGCCGCCCTACTACCTCGATCCGCTCCGCAAGACCGGCGACCGCATCGTCGTCCTCGAGGACACCGACGGCGACGGCGTCTGCGACAAATCGACCGTCTTCTACGAGGGCCTCGACATCCAGGCCCCCATGGGCATCGCCGTCTTCGGCGGCAAGGTCTGGATCTCGCAGGCGCCGAACCTGTTCACGATCGAGATCAAGCCCGACGGCACCGCGGGGAAAAAGGAGACCGTCCTCACCGGCTTCGGCGGCCTCAACGGCGACCACTCCGTCCACAGCTCCTACCTCGGGCCCGACGGGAAGATCTACTATTGCATCGGCGACAACGGCGGGAACGTCCTCTTTCCCGACGGGAAGCGTCTCGTCACCGACGGAAAGCCGTGGATCGGCGGGATCATCGCCCGCACGAACTTCGACCGGACGGGCCTCGAGGTCCTCGCCCACAACCACCGCAACCAGGTCGAATGCGCGACCGACTCGTTCGGAAACACGTTCACCACCGACAACGACCACGACGGGATGCAGTGGGTCCGCTTCAACTTCGTGATCGACGGCGCCGACTACGGCTGGTACGGGGCCAAGGGCTCGCACTGGCGGATGGAGTGCCCCGGCGTGATGCCGATCCTCCTGCGCACGGGCGCGGGCTCGCCCGCGGGAATCTGCATCTACGAGGGCAAGCTGCTTCCCGAAAAGTACCGCGGCATGCCGATCCAGGCCGACGCCGTCGGCCGCATCCACGGCTTCCGCGTCTCCCCCGACGGCGCCGCGTGGCGGGTCGAGGGGACGCACGGCCGCCAGACGATCGAGACGCTCTCGCAGATCCGGCTCCCCGACGTCCTCCTCTCTTCAAAGGACACGTGGTTCCGCCCCTCCGACGTCGCGGTCGCGCCCGATGGATCGGTCTTCGTCTCCGACTGGTATGACCCGGTCGTCGGCGGCGGGGGCATGGACGACCCGTGGACCGGCCGCATCTACCGGCTGATCCCCAAGGGGCACGACGGGAGCTACCGGATCAAGCCCGCGAAGGACGTCGCCGAACAACTCGCATCGCCCTGCCTCGCGACGCGCGCGCAGGCGGTCCTCTCAAAGGAGATCGACGCGATCCGCCCGCTCGCCAAGTCGACCGACCGCGTGCTCCGCGCCCGAGCGCTTTGGAAGCTCGGCGCCGAAGCGGCCCGTGAGGCGCTTCGCGACCCCGATCCCGAGGTTCGCACGCTCGCGATCCGTATCCTCCGTCAGGCGGGCGCGACGTTCGAGGCCGACCTCCACGATCCTTCCGCCCACGTCCGTCGCGAACTGCTCCTCACGCTCCGCGACGCGGCATCGCTCGTCGAGCTCGCGAAACAGTACGACGGCTGGGACCGCTTCTATCTCGAAACGATCGCGATCGCGTTCCGCGGCCGTGAGAAGGACCTCGCCGCGGTCCTGCAAGGCCCCTGGAGCCGCCCGCAGGCGCAGCTCCTCTGGGTCATCGGGCGTCCGGAGGCGGTCCCGACGACGCTTACCGCGGCCCTGGAGGGATCGCTCGACGCGGTCGAGGTCCTGGGCACGTTCAACCAGCGCGACGCGGGCGAGGCGGTTGTGCGCGTGCTCGACAAGGTGAGTTCAAAAGACCTCCGCTTGAAGGCGATGGACGTCCTCGCGCGGAACGTCGCGGTCGCATGGAAGCCGCTCGCGGACAGCGCCGAACTTCGGATGATCCTCGATCGGCTGCTCAACGACATCGAGCTGCGCGCGGGGATCATGCGGCTCCTCACGGCAATGGGCACGCGGCCGCTCGTCAAATGGAAGCTCTCGCCGGGCGTCGCGGACCCCGACTGCAAACTCTTCCTCTCGCCGCAGCCCCCCGAGGGGGCATCGGAGCCGGAGAAGCTCCCGGCGTGGGTCGACGCCCGGGTGAGCCTGGGCGGCCAGATCGACCTCCGCCCGCAGGTCAAGCCGAATTCAAATGTCCTCGCCTACGCGGTCACGGTGCTGAGCGCGCGGGAGGCATGCGACACGCGACTCCTCCTTGGAACCGAGGACGCGGTCAACGTCTACGTGAACGGGAGGCGCGTCTGGGACAAGCACGTCCACCGCGACATGACGTTCCGCGAGGATGTCATCCCGATCCGGCTCGAGGAGGGGATCAACCGGATCCTGCTCAAGCTCGACAAGCGGCTCGGCAACTGGGCGTTCGTGGCGGAGATCGAGGACCCGGGCCGGCGGATCGTCGAGGTCACGCCCCGCACCGCGTCGAAGCTGGCTCCCGCGACAGATCGGCTCGACCCAAAGGATCTCCCGCCCATCCCCAAGCTGCTGGCGATCGAGGGCGACGCCGCGCGCGGCCGGGAGGTGTACTTCCGATCCGACACCCAATGCGCGAAATGCCACAAGGCGAAGGGCGAGGGCACCGAGCTCGGGCCGGAGCTGTCGGTGATCGGCACGAAGTTCGGGAAGGAGGGCCTTCTCACCTCGATCCTCCGGCCGAGCGACGCGATCGCCCCCGAGTTCTACCAGTGGATCGTCAGGACGAAGTCGGGCGCGATCGTGACGGGCATGATCGCGCAGGAGACGCCCGAGAAGCTGGTCCTCAAGGACCCCGACGGCAAGCTGACGACGCTCGCCATCGCCGACATCGAGGCGCGCAAGAAGAGCGACGTCTCCCCCATGCCCGACAACCTGGTCGGCGCCCTCAGCCGCCAGGACCTCGCCGACCTCCTCGAGTACCTCACCACCCTCCGCTGAATCGGGTGACGAAACACACCGTGGAGGATAAATCGACATTCGCTCAGCGACTCGAGTTATCCTCCACCGTTTGATTCGTCAACATCGGTGACAAAGCAGACGGTGTGTTTCATCACCACTCCCCTCAGCGGCTCGAGGTGTGGTCGTGGACGATCCGCCAGCCTTCCGGGACGCGGCGGAAGATCAGCGTGAATACGCCCCCCGGCCGCGTCTCCTGTCCCGTGATCTCGAGCTCCCACGCGCCGGTGATGACCGCGCGGTCCGCCTCGATCGACTCAAAGGAGAGGGCCGAGAACGCGAGCTTTCCCATCTTCTCGCGGCTGCCGTACGTCTTCCGGTAGCGCGCGGCCATCGCCTCGAAGCCGCGGTGGACGTCGCTGCCCCCCGCGAAGACGGTCCGCTCCGACTTCCAGTACCCCTCCAGGAACCGGTCGAGGTCGCCGCGGTTCCACGCCTCGGCCTGCGCGGAAAGCACGGACAGGATGGCGGCCCGGTCGGCGTCGACGTTCGCGGCCGCGCATCCGGCCAGGAGGAGAATCCCCAGCGGACGCATGACGGGCAGGATACCGCGCCTTCTTTCTTTTCACAACTCTTCGCGCCGACGCGTACACTATGGCATGAACTCAACCCTCCTCATTCTCTCGCTGGCCCTCGCCCAGGAGTCCCCCGAGGCGGCGCTCTACAAGCGATGCGACAGCGAGATCCCGTGGATCACCGACGGCGCGAAGTTGATCGACAACGCCCAGCCCGGCCGCCAGGCGGTCGATCCGCCCGTCGACCGCGCGGCGCTCCTCGAACGCGCGAAGGACGAGGCGAAGAAGCGGAACCGCCTCATCCTGTGGTACTGCATGCGCGTCCCCGGGACCCACATGTACCGCGGCGAGCTGGTCGACAACTACATGAAAGTCGCGATCTTCACCGACCCGGGCGTCGTCGAGCTGGTGAAATCCAAGTTCGTCCCCGTCCGCATGGCGGGCGACGACAAGCTGAGCGCCCTGACCGGCCTCAAGCGGTTCGACTTCGTCGAGCCCGGCTTCATCATCCTCGCCCCCGACGGCACGGTCGTCCACCGCCTGGACCGCATCCGCACGTACAACGCCGACTGGGTGCGCGCCGCGCTCATCGAGATCCTGAAGAAGGACGGGACGCACAACGCGCCGGCGGGCGAATCGACGGAGGACCTGATCCGCGGCGGCGACGATGAGAAGGCGATGGCCAAGGCCTCGCCGGACCAGAAGGCGCTCATCCTGCGCCGCGCCGGCCGCTTCGAGGAGGTCTCGAAGCTCGACTGCTCCCCGCTCCAGAAGGGCCTCGCGCTGCTCGGGCTCCAGAAGTTCGCCGAGGCGCGCAAGCTCCTGGAGAAGGACGGCTCGGCCGAGGCGATCTACCACCTCGCCGCGTGCGACGCGTGGACCGGGAAGGACCCCGAGGCCCGCTGGAGGGAGCTGGTCGACAAGCACGCCGACACGCGCTGGGCGTGGCGCGCCGCGTCGAACCTCGCGAAGGGGCGGGACACGCTGCGCGACGGACCGATGGCCCACCTGTTCGAGGACTTCTTCCTCGTGCCTCCCCAGGGCGCCCCCACGGGCACGCGGCTCCCCTCGACGGACTTCGACGCCACGGCGCGACGCGCGGTCGCGTATCTCCTCCGCGCCCAGAAGGAGAACGGCGCGTGGAACGAGGCGCGCTACTCCTACTGGCCCGACGTCAAGATCCAGCCGAACGTCTTCGTCGCGGTGACGACGCTCGCGGCGATGGCGCTGCAGGAGTGGCGCGAGGTCGACCCCGTGCGGATCGACGCGGCGGTCGCGCGCGCCGAGAAGTACATCCTCGACGAGGGGCACATCAACCCGGGGCAGAACGAGGAGTGCTACGCGCACGCCTACCGGCTGCTCTACCTCGCGAAGAAGCGCGACGTCCCGGCCATGAACAAGATCGTGCTCAAGCTCGTCGCGCTCCAGGACAAGGACGGCTTCTGGGGCCACGAGTACCCCAACCCCTTCGCCAGCGCCGCGGTCGTCCACTGCCTCTACCTCGCCAAGCAGGCCGGGGCGGACGTGCCGGAGTCGTACTTCAAGAAAGCGGCGGATGCCCTCATGAAGACGCGCGCGCCCGACGGACGGCAGGGCTACGATGCGACCCGCCCGCCCAGCACCGAGAAGAGCTCGATGGGCCGGATCTCGCCCTGCGAACTGGCCCTCTGGGAATGCGGCCGGGGCTCGATCGACAACGTCGCGGCCGGGCTCGCCGTTTACTGGCGGCAGCTCGACAAGATCGAGGCGATCCGCGTCTGCGACTTCCACTCCGACGAGGAGCTGGGCGGCTTCTTCTTCTGGCACGCGGTCTTCCACAGCTGCGAGGCCGCGCGGGCGCTGCCCGACGAGGCCAAGCGGAAGGAGCACCTCGCGAAGTTCCGCGCCCAGGTGCTCTCGATCCCCGAGTGGGACGGGAGCTTCCTGGACAGCCACGAGTTCGGCAAGAGCTACGGGACCGCGATGGCGCTCCTGGTCCTCCACCGGACGCGGTGAGCGTGAAGCGACGCTCCGCGTTCGCACTGGTCTTCGCCACGTGGGCCCTGTCTCTCTACTACTCGTCGCGCGACGGCGTCCATTGGGGCCGGACCGCGTACGATGACCGCGGCTTCGACGCCTTCGCGGCCGAGATCGCCGCGGCCGTCCCTCCCACGGCGCGCGTGCGGATCGACGTCCCCGGCGGGCCGCGCGGGGACCTCACGGTCCAGCGCCTGAACACGGCGCTTCATCCCCGGGTCCTGGTCGCCGACGGACCCGCGGAGTGGGTGATCGATCTTCCGGGCGGGCCCTTCGACCGATCGCGCTCCTCGTTCCGAAGGCTTGCGCCTTGATCGTCGTCGCGCTCGCCGCGGCACTCCTCGCGGGCCTCTCGCTGCTGGCCCTCCTCCGGGTCCGCACGAGCACCGTCGCGGGGATGGTCGGCTTCGCCTTCTTCCTCGGGGTGATCGGGCTCGCGCTCTGGACGCACGCGCTCCTCCTCGTCCGCATCCCCGTCGCGCTCCCCAGCCTCCTCGCCGCGCCCGTCCTCCTTGCCGCGGCGGCCGCGTGGAAAGGAAATCGGTCGGTTCTCCGAGCGAGCTGGGGGCGTCCGACGATCGAGGCGATTCCCCTGGCCCTCTCCTTCCTCCTCGCGGTGATCGTCGCCTTCTCGCTGCCGGTGCTCGCGACCGACGGCGAGGTGATCTACGCGTTCAAGGCGCGGTCGATCCTCCACCACGGGACCTTCTGGAATCCCGACTTCACGGATCCCGCGAGGATCCACCCCGCGAGCCGCCGGCCGCTTCTCCTTCCCTGCGTGTTCGCGGACTTCTTCATGCTCACGGGCGGGACCGACTACCGCCAGCTGCGGCTATGGCTCGCGCTCGTTTTCATCGGCTCGCTCGGCGTCCTCCACGAGCGCGCGCGACCCCCGCTCCTCTGGCTGGCCGCCTTCGCCTGGATGCCGGCCTTCTGGCGCGAGAACGAGGGCGTGTGCGCGGGATTCCCGGACCCGACGCTCGGCGTGCTGTTCCTCCTCGGCTTCGACGCGCTCCGGAAGGGCGAGAAGGCCCTCGCGATCCTCTCGCTCTCCGCGGCCGTCCTCCTCAAGCAGGACGCCTGGACGTTCCCGGTGGCGATCGCGCTCGCGACGGCCTTCACGCTCCGGAAGGAGGCATGGCCCACGGCGCGGATCCTCCTCCTCCCTGCGTCGCTGATCGTCCTGTGGATCGTCCTCAGCCGCCGGTTCCCCTGGAGCTTCGATTTCTTCCCCGGCCAGTTCTCGCCCGGCAATCTACTGGCCTCGCCGGCCCGTTGGCCCCACGTGCTCGCCCGGCTGGCGAGCGAGCTCGTCAAGCCGAAACACTGGGGGGTGTTCTGGTTCCTCGCCCTCCTGGGCATCGGCCTGTCGATCCGCCGGCTCACGCGCGACGACGCGCGCTGGCTGCTGGTCGTCCTTTTCCAGGGCGCGGCGTACGTGCTGGTGTGGGCCACGTACCCCAAGGAGGAGATCCGCGGGTGGATGGGCGTGCAGGACGTGCGGCTGATGGTCCACCTCGTCCCGCTCCTCTGGATGGGGCTGGGCCTGAAATGGGGAACTCCCTTTTCATTGACAGCCGATTCCCGCTCCCCATAGAGTCTCCATTCCCGGAGAGACCTTTTTTCAATGGAGGAAAAGATGAGCCGTTCCCTCAAGATCGCCGGCCTGGTGGCCGTCGCCGTCGTGGCCGTCGCGGGCCTGGGCTGCCAGTCGGCCGAGAAGCACGTGAGCACCGCCCCGCCGATCCCGGCGGCGGACCTCGCGAAAATCCTCGACCAGGCGGAGGCCGCGTCGAAGAAGGTCGAGTCGCTCCTCCGCGTGGACGCCGGCGGCAAGAAGATGACGTGCCGGATGCACATCATGATCGTGGACCGCGACGGGAACGTCGTCGCGCAGCGCTCGATGGCCGACGCGTGGGTGGGCTCGATCAGCATCGCCAAAGCCAAGGCCTTCACCGCGCTCGCCTTCTCGAGCAACGAGAACGCGCTCACGACCCGGAGCCTCGGACCCCTCACCCAGCCCGGGGGCCCGCTGTGGAACATCGGCAACTCGAACCGGAAGACGGGCCTGATCGAGTTCCCGGGCGGCCTGCCGCTCTATCACGGAAACGAGCTGATCGGCGGGATCGGCGTCTCGGGGGACGGCGTCGACCAGGACGAGGAGGTCGCGGCGGCCGGCGCGAAGGGCTTCGAGGCCCCCAAGGCGATCCGCATCGACACGGTCCTGAAGGGCGGAGTGCCCTACACGAAGTAGTTCGACTCGCCCCTTGCGGGATTGCTCGCTCACTACAAGTGGGCCTCGCAGGAATTCAAAGGAGCCCGGGGACCGGCCGCTGGCCGGGCTCCGGGCTTTCTCTTTTCCAGTTCCAACCCCCTCTCACTCCCGTTTGAATGGACTATCGATATCGCTGACAAACTCTACCTGTGAGCGGCTGGCTGAGGCGACCCCCGCTCATTTCACGCGGCTCGCCTTCGCCTTTTCTGGCCTCGCTCAGCTATCCATCGGTCACCTGCTGGCTCCTCCGACCTACATCGCCGCGGCCTAAGCCTGCGGCTGCCACCCGATCACGATCGCCTTGACCCACCTCTTCACGTTCAGCATCGCCCCGAGGAAGAGGTCCCTCAGCGCGACCCGCCTGAGCCCCCGGTACTGACTTCGCCTGGCCCCGTGGGCCCGCACCAGTTCCGAGAGACTTCCCTCCACCGGCGATCGCTTCTTGTAGTCCTGCTTGAAGGCCTCCGTCCTGGCTTCCGCCCTCTTAGCCCGCAACAGCTCGTGGTCCACCCCCACGGCCACCGTGCGCGTCTGGTCCTCCCCGCCCGCGCACTCCACCTGCCGCGGACACTCATGGCAGATCCACCCGAACTTCCCCACGATCGTCTCCCGTCCTTGGATCGACTGCCGGAAGGTCTTCTGGCTCTCCTTCCCTTCCGGGCAGATCAGCCTCAGGGGAAAGTCCTGCAGCCGGAACTCGTCCGTCTTCACCCCGGGATTGGGGTCTTGGGGGGGCGGCGCCACCAGCTTCACCCCCATCTCCTCGCAGCTCTTGTAGTTCTCCGTGCTGGCGTATCCCTTGTCCGCGTAGAGCTTCCCGGGCTTCGTTCCTTCCGCCACCTGCCGGGTCACGCTCACGTCAGGCGTGTTCCCCGCCACGGTGACCATCTGCGTCACGAAGCTCACCCCGCCTTTGGGGGCCACCGTCTCCGAAACATGCAGCTTCGTCCCCAGAAAGGTCCCTTTCCCCGCGTTCCCCAGCTTCATCTCCGGGTCGTGAGGGTTCACGATCCGGCTTCCGAGTTGCTGCTTCAGGAGCTCCACCCGCTCCACCGGTGCTCCCCCGGAGGGCGTCGGCCCCGACGGCGGTTCCTCCTTCTTCACCACCGCGTTTTCCTGGAAGATCTGCTTGAGGACCTTCACTTTCGCGTGCTCGAGGAGATCAGGCTGCTTGGCCTCCACCTCCTTGAGCCACTGGTGAGCGTCCTCCACCGCCTCCCGGAGGCTTTTGCGGACCTCCTCGTCACCCAAGTCGTAGTTCATCCGCTTCCGATCGTACTTGGGCCTGAGCTTCTCCAGCCCCGCCTTTACCTCCGCCGCCAGGTCCTCCTGGACCACCTCGCGTACCACGAGCCTCAGGCTTTCCACCAGCGTCTGGTACCGGTTGATGTTCCGCACCGCGGCCAGGATCACCAGGCTGTCCACCCGCTCCGGCGTCCCGGGAGGGAGATACCCCCGCTTCCTGAGCTCCCCGATCACCCGGTCGAAGACCAGTCGCTGCTTCTGGTGCTCCTGGAGCCGATCCCGGAAGTGCGTGAGGGTCGAGGAGTCGAACCCAAGATCGTCCACGGGCAGATGGAGCGCAAGCTTCCAATCCAGCCGGATCCTCACCGCGTCCGCCGCATCCCGGTCGGAGAGCTTTTCCAGGTACTGGAAGAGCATGACGTAGGAAAGCCGCCGGGGCGACAGTGCCCCCCGGCCCAGCCGCGAATAGAGATCCTCGAATTCCTCGTCCTTGAGCACCTCGAAGAGCTGCTCCGAGAAGATCCGGTAGAAGTTCTCCGCCGGCAGCAGGTTCGCGCACAGCGTCTGCGTGTCGAAGAACGACTTCTGCCCCAGGTCCGGCTTTAGCGACATCGCCCTCTCCTCCGAAGGGGCTCACGGCCCCTCTATCTATAGGGGGGAGCCCCGCGAGGGAGGGGGGGGTCGCCTCAGCCGGTCCTATCGTTTTTCAGCAGAATCGATAGTATATTCAAACGGAAGTGAGAGGGGGCGGGAAGAGAGGCCAAGGGGGGAGAAGCCGGCGGGGAGGTTCGACAGGAGCGTGGAAGCGCGAGAAGAGCGGGCCCTTTAGTCGAAGGGGAGCCGGGGGTGGCTGGGATGCACTCTTCTCATTGATTGAATTCAAACTCCCCCTGCGGGGAGGCGCGCGGTGGCGCCCGCGCGGGAATCTCGGTCGACAGGCCCATCGAGCGCAGGATCCGCCGCACCGTCATGGGAGATAGAAGATCTTTTGCGCGACCCTCCCGCCTCTCCCTTCGAAGGCTTACTTCTCCTTCAGGAAGTCCGGCAGGTAGGAGTCGCCGCCCGCGGGCTTGGGCTGGGCGGCCTCGCGCTTCTTGCGCTCCTCGAAGCGGAGCTGGACGTAGGAGCCCGAGTGCATCCGGTCTTCCTTGCCCGGCCCGGCCTCGACCCAGATGGCGGTCTCCTTGAGCTTGTGCTCCGTCTTCACGTTGATCACGTTGCAGCGCGTCTGGCAGAGCCCGCAGCCCACGCACTTGTCGGCGATCACCACCGGGGCGAGGAAGCCCGAGTCGGCGATCGGCATCCCCTGCTCGTCGAGCTTCGGGCGCACGCGGATGAACTCGATCGCGTTGTAGCCGGCCGCCTTGCACTCGTCGACGCACATCTGGCAGGCCTCGCTGCCGGCGTAGGGCAGGCACGTGTCCATGTTGACGAGGGCCAGCCCCATCCGCGCGACCTTCTTCTCCTCCATCGGCAGCGCGCGGATCGCGCCGGTGGGGCAGACCTGGCCGCAGTTGTTGCAGCCCGACTCGCAGCCCGCCCAGTTCGCGACCACCTTCGGGGTCCAGAGCCCCTCGAGGCCCTGGTCGAATCCCATGGGCTGGAGCACGTTGTTCGGGCAGGCCTGGAAGCACTCGCCGCAGCGGATGCACTGCTCGAGGAACGCCTGCTCGGGGACGCTGCCGGGCGGCCGCACGGGCAGGTCCTTCGCGGGCGTCGTGTCGAGGTTCGCCCCGAAGGCGCGCTGCATCCCGAGCGCCGAGGCGGCGCCGGTGAGCGTCGCCGCGAGGAACCCGCGGCGCGACGGGACGGTCTCGTGCGTCTCGGGGTCGTTCTCCTTCTTGAGGTCGGTCAGGTCCCATCGCGAGACGAACTTGATCGAGTGCGTGGGGCAGACGCCGCCGCAGCTCTGGCAGAGCGTGCACTCGGCCGTGCGCGTCGTGTAGTCCGCCTTGATCGCGTCGAACGGGCACGCCTCGACGCACTTGTCGCACTTGATGCAGCTCGACTCGACCTTGCGCTCGGTCGCCCGGAAGAAGTTCCCGATCGAGAAGACCGCGCCCGTCGGGCAGACGTACTGGCACCAGAAGCGCCGGCGGAAAATGCCGAGGCCCAGCACCGCCGCGAAGAGGGCGAGCGAGACGAGATGGCCCCAATTCCACGCGGGGATCTGGTACCAGCCGCGCAGGCTGCCGTGCTGGAGGGGCGTGACGATAAAGAGCATCGCGCGCGTGAGGACGGGGATCGCCGCGACGAACCCGGTCAGGAGCACGCCGAAGAGAGCCGACACGAGGGTGCCGAGCAGCACATAGTACTTCAGGTGGACCCACCATCCCCGGTTTTGGTCCTTGAGCTTCCACCGGTTGACGCGCTTGCCCACGGCCCAGTCGAAGAGGTCGATCACCGTGCCGAGCGGGCAGACGTAGCCGCAGAACCCGCGCGGGATGAAGATGCAGACCGCCAGGATGATGCCCGCCGCGGTCAGCGACCAGACCCAGCTCTTCGCGGCGATCGCCGTCGAGAGGCTGACGAGCGGGTCCATGATGAGGAACGACTCGGCCGCGATCTTCTCCTTCGACTCCCGGTGGGCGGCGTAGTTCGTGCCGCCGTACGGCCAGCAGACGTAGCAGAAGAAGACGAGGAAGGCGGCGAAGAAGCCCGCCTGCACGACGCGCCGCCACGGCGACGAGTGCCACGTCGTCCCGATCTTCTGGAGCACGCGGCGCACCGCGCCCTTCTTGCCCGTGACGGGATCCGAGAAGAACGTGGCGGGGAGGATTTTCCGCAGCCCGCGGCCAAACCACGAAGGCCGCGCCGGCTCTTCGCCTTTTTTCGTCTTCTTGTGGAAGGGAAGGAAGATGTCGAGGCGAAGCATCTTAGGAAGGCTCGGAAGAGTGTAAGAACAGGAGAAAGGGAGACACCCGGAGAAACGGAGACGACTCTTTGAGTTTCACGGAAAGAAGGGTCCCCATTTCCCCTCTTTGTCCCCCCGGTCTCCGGTTCTTACACTCTTGGGTGGTCATTTCCCCGAGCCCTTGGCCAGCCCCTTGAGCGTCGCGTTGATGATCGCCTCGGAGGTGATGGTCGCGCCCGCCGTCGCGTCCACGCCCTTCGCGCCCTGCTTCTTGATGATCTGGGCGGTCGTGTCCGCGATCGACGAGTAGTACTGCTTCTCGTGGTGCTGGGTGACCTTGACGTCGGCGATCTTCCCGCCCGAGACGGTGACCTCGATGTCGACCGGCCCGGCGTAGCCGATGCTGCTCCCCGGGTACTTGCCGTCGGGGATCTTCTTGAGGTCGAGCGCGTCGACGAGGCGGATCGCGTCGATGCTGGCCTGCGCCCGCTTCTTGTTCTGCTGGATGTCGCGCGCGCCCGCGGTCGCGGCGATCACCTTCTGGTAGTAGGCGAGCGCCTCGGGATATTTGCCCGCGGCGCGGCAGACGTCGCCCGCGGCGAGGTTGCCCACGTCGGGCGTCGACTTCGCGGTCTGCTCCGCCATCTGGAGCGCCTTCGCGGAGTCGCCCATCTCCGACCAGAGGCGGATGATGGAGGCGTGGCGGCTGTCGTCGCTCGGGTACCCTTTCAGGATGTCCAGCGCCATGTCCTTGCAGCCCATCCGGAAGTAGCAGTGGGCCAGGTCGACCTGGTCGCCGCTGCCCGACTTCTGCCACCAGAACGCCGCGCGCGCCCAGTCCTGGAAGAGGTTGTGGTACATCGACCCGAGGGCGTTCATGATCTGGGTGAGCGTCGCGGGCTTGTCCTTGTTGACTCCCAGCATGTGGTGGAGGAACTTGACGCCCTCCTTCCACCGGTTTTCGTTCTCGTTGATGGTGCTCCAGAGGAACTGGCCGACGTTCTTGTTCGGATCCCAGGGAGATCCCTGCGGCGGCGTGCTCCAGGTCAGGTCGAGCGTCGGGGGGAAGTTGAGCGGCGTCGCGGCGAACCAGTCGGGCGGCGTGCCTCCCATCTGCTTGACCAGGGCCGCGATGTCCGCCTTGGTCTTCACCGCCCCCGCGGCGGCGGATTTCGTCGCCCCCGGGTCGGCGGCCTTCCCGGCCGCGACCTTGCCGCCTTTTTCGTTCACGACGCGCTTCTTCCCGCTGACCGCGATCGTGTAGATGTTCTTCGTCGGGATGTCGATCTGCGCCTTGCCGCCGCCCCCGGGGATCTC
>JBGPCZ010000150.1:0-15257 GCA_041482015.1 Planctomycetota bacterium
CATCGGCTGGAAGGAATTCGAGCTGGAGGTGATGCGCGACTACGCCGACAACGTCGTCATCGTCTGCTCGATCGAGAACCTCGACCCCATGGGCGTCCACACCGGGGATTCGATCACGGTGGCGCCCGCCCAGACGCTCACGGACCGCGAGTACCAGAAGATGCGCGACGACTCGATCGCGATCATCCGCGAGATCGGTATAGAGTGCGGCGGATCGAACATCCAGTTCGCGGTCGACCCGAAGACGGGCCGCCAGTGCGTGATCGAGATGAACCCCCGGGTGTCCCGGAGCTCCGCGCTCGCCTCCAAGGCGACCGGGTTCGCCATCGCGAAGATCTCCTCCAAGCTCGCCGTGGGGTACACCCTCGACGAGATCCAGAACGACATCACCAAGAAGACCCCCGCCTGCTTCGAGCCCACGATCGACTACGTGGTCGTCAAGACGCCCCGCTGGGCCTTCGAGAAGTTCCCCGAGGCCAACGCCACGCTCGGCATCCAGATGAAGTCGGTCGGCGAGACGATGTCCATCGGCCGGACCTTCAAGGAGGCGCTCCAGAAGTCCATCCGCTCCCTCGAGCAGGACCGCTTCGGCCTGGGCTGGGACCGCAAGGACAAGCCCATGACGGCCGACCAGATCCGCGAAAAGCTGATCGTTCCCAACACGGAGCGTCTCTACGCGGTCCGCCACGCCCTCAAGTCGGGCATGACCGTGGAGGAGATCTTCAACCTCTCCAGGATCGACCCGTGGTTCGTCTCCCAGGTCGCGGAGATCGTCCGGTTCGAGGACGAGATCCTCAAGGACCCCTCGCCGGCCACCCTGCTCCAGGCGAAACGCCTCGGGTTCTCCGACCGCCAGCTCGCCCGGATGCTGAACTCCACGCCGAAGGAGATCCGCGAACGCCGGAAGAAGCTGGGACTCATTCCCGCCTACAAGCTCGTGGACACCTGCGCGGCGGAGTTCGAGGCGGCCACGCCCTATTACTACTCGACCTACGAGAAGGAGAGCGAGCACCGGGTCTCGCCGCGCAAGAAGATCATGATCCTGGGCGGCGGCCCCAACCGGATCGGCCAGGGCATCGAGTTCGACTACTGCTGCGTCCACGCCTCGTTCGCCCTCAAGGAGCTGGGCTACGAGGTCATCATGGTGAACTCGAACCCCGAGACGGTCTCGACCGACTACGAGACGAGCGACCAGCTTTTCTTCGAGCCGCTCACCGAGGAGGACGTGCTCAACATCTGGGAGACGATGAAGCCCGAGGGCGCGATCGTCCAGCTGGGCGGCCAGACGCCGCTCAACCTCGCGCGGCCGCTGCTCGACGCCGGCGTCCGGATCCTCGGCACCTCCGTCCAGCAGATCGAACGGGCCGAGGACCGCAAGCTCTTCAATGCCGCGGTCGAGAAACTCAAGCTCGTCCAGCCCCCCTCGGGCATCGCCACCGACTTCACCGACGCGAAGCAGATCGCCCTGGGACTGGGCTACCCCGTGCTCGTCCGCCCCAGCTACGTGCTGGGCGGCCGCGCGATGGCCATCTGCTACGACGAGGAGATGCTCGAGAAATACATCAAGGAGGCCACCGAGGTCAACCCGGACCACCCCGTCCTCGTCGACAAGTTCATCGAGGACGCCAACGAGGTGGACGTCGACGCCCTCGCCGACGGCGAGGACGTGTTCATCGCCGGGATCATGGAGCACATCGAGATGGCGGGCGTCCATTCGGGCGACAGCGCGATGTCCATCCCCTCCTTCTCGCTCTCCGACAGCCAGCTCGACACGATCCGCAAGAACACGGTCGCCCTCGCGCGGGAACTCGAGGTCTGCGGGCTCATGAACGTCCAGTACGCCGTGAAGGGGTCCACCGTCTACGTCCTCGAGGTCAACCCCCGCGCCTCCCGAACGGTCCCCTTCGTCTCCAAGGCGATCGGGGTGCCGCTCGCCAAGATCGCCGCGAAGCTGATGGTCGGCCACAAGCTCCGGGAGTTCGGCCTGAAGAAGGAGATCGAGCCCAAGCACTTCTCGGTCAAGGAGTCGGTCTTCCCCTTCAAGAAGTTCCAGGGGGTGGATATCATCCTCGGGCCCGAGATGAAGTCGACGGGCGAGGTCATGGGGATCGACGTCGACTTCGGCCGCGCCTACGCGAAGGCCGAGATGGCGGCGGGCCACCACCTGCCCCAGAAGGGCAACATCTTCGTGAGCGTGAAGGACTCCGACAAGCGCGACATCCTCTACATCGCCAAGAGGCTCGAGGATCTCGGCTTCAACCTGATCGCGACGGGCGGCACCGCCAAGGTCCTCGAGCGCAACGGCATCAAGGTCCGCGCGATCCACAAGATCGCCGAGGGGCGCCCCAACGCGATCGACCTCATCATCAACAAGGAGATCGACCTCATCATCAACACCCCGTCGGGCAAGGGCGCCAAGACCGATGAGGGCCGCATCCGCGCGTTCGCCGTCTCCCACGGAATCCACGTGGTGACCTCCATCGCGGGTGCGCAGGCCGCCGTGCAGGGCATCGAGTCGATCCTCCGGAAGAAGCTCGAGGTGCGCGCGCTCCAGGACTACCACCCGAACGCCAAGGGGAGCGGCGGAAGCGCCCCGCCCCGGCTCCTCACGGTGTAGCGCGTGCGCTACCTGGTCACGGGCGGCGCCGGCTTCATCGGCTCCCACCTCTCCGAGGCGCTGCTCGCCGAGGGACACGAGGTCTGCGCCATCGACGACCTCTCCACCGGCTCCGCGGACAACGTCGCCCACCTCCGGTCCAACCCGCGCTACCGGCTCCGGGTCGAATCGATCTTCAACGCGCCGCTCACGGCGGAATTGATCGACCTGTCGGACGTGGTGATCCACCTCGCGGCCGCGGTCGGGGTCTTCCAGATCGTCGAGAGCCCCGTGAAAACCATCGAGACGAACATCCGCGGGACGGAGATCGTGCTCTCGAACGCGGCGAAGAAGAAGAAGCCGCTCCTCCTCGCATCGACCAGCGAGGTCTACGGGAAGTCGACGAAGGTCCCGTTCTCCGAGGATGACGACTGCGTCCTCGGGCCGAGCTCCAAGGGCCGCTGGTCCTACGCCGCCTCGAAGCTCGTCGACGAATTCCTCGCGCTCTCCTACTTCAAGGAGAAGAAGCTCCCGACCATCGTGGTGCGGCTCTTCAACACGGTCGGTCCACGCCAGACGGGGCAGTACGGCATGGTGCTTCCCCGCTTCGTCCGGCAGGCCCTGGACGGCGGCCCGATCACGATCTTCGGGGACGGAAAGCAGTCCCGCTGCTTCGGCTACGTGGGCGACGTGGTCGGCGCGCTCGTCCGCCTGACGCGCGAGCCGCGCGCCTACGGCCAGGTGTTCAACATCGGCAACGACCAGGAGATCACGATCGAGGACCTCGCGAAGTGCGTGCGCGACCGCGCCAACCCGGCGGCCGCGATCCAGTACGTCCCCTACGACCAGGCCTACGAGGCCGGCTTCGAGGACATGCGCCGTCGCGTGCCCGATCTCCGCAAGATCCGGGACCTCATTGACTATCGCCCGACGCTGACCACGGAGCAGATCATCGACCGGGTCGTCGAATTTGAGCGCGGGAAGGGGCGCGGGGCCTGAGCCCGCGGGCGGCGGGTCACTTCTTGTCGATCTTGTCGGGCTTCTCGAGTCTCGTCATCGCCTTGGCGAACACCGGCTTGATCTCCTTCACGCTGCGGCGGCCGCTCAGGCGGTCCACCACGTCGCCCTTGGCCGGGTCCACGATCACGACCGTGGGCGCCTGCGTCACGCCCCACTTCCGGCATTCCTCGGAGTCCTTCTTGAAGGCGACCCGGAGGAAGAGGAACCGGTCGTGGAACTTGACGAGCTGGCGGTCCTCCAGCACCTTCAGCGCCTCCGAGCTCTCCTTCTTCTCGTCGGAGAATCCCAGGACGACCAGCCGTTTCCGCTCCTCGGAGGCCGTCACGCCGGCCTTGGCGTCGTACGCCGCCCACGCGATCTCCTTCGGCGAATACTTCTGGAGCGCCTGCTCCATCGCCTTGTCGAGCGTGCGGACGTCCTGGAAGGAGGAGCGGCAGAATTCGTCGCCGTCGCAGTCCAGGAAGATGATCTCGGCGCAGCGCGTGGCCTTGAGCTCCTGCGCCATCTTCTTGTCCACCACGCGGACGAAGTGGAAGTTGTCCTTTCGCTTCTCGACGCACGACTCGCCGAACGCGCGGTCCGAGGGGCCGTTCCCGCAGCTGGAGCTCCCCGTGGCGGGGTCGCACGCGACGAACACCAGGATCGGGTTGCCCGTCCGCGCGGCGAGACCCTTGGCCTGGTCGAGCCTCATCCAGTTGATGGACTGCTGGGGGCTGGCCGCGAGGCCCGCGACAGCCGTCAGGACGAGGAGCAGGGAACGCTTCACCGGTTCTCGTCCTCGTCGTGCCAGCTCACATCCATGTCGTTCAGGGCGAGGTACGCCACGATGTCCCCCGTGCTGACGCGCCGGGGGTCGAAGCGCACGTTGGTCTGCATCTTGGACGGCTCCGTCTCCACGTCCTCCACGCCGCTGATCCCCATGATCGCGGCGGCCAGGGGCTTCAGGATCGCCTCGCTCGTGGCGGTGAGCACGGTCGTTTTCAACTGGTACCGCTTCTGCTCGGCGTCGACCGCGATGGCGACCAGCTGCTCGGGACGCAGGTCGGAGACCCAGAGCTTGACGATCCCACCCTCCCTCACCGCGACCGCGGTCATGCTTCCCTTGCGGTACGAGGTGCCGTCCACGCCGGCCTCCTTCAGCCGATCCCCTCCCCCGAACGGGAACTTCTCCGCCTCGAAGATGAAGCAGGAGAGTTTGTTCCACGAATTGGCGTAGATCACGTGCGCCGTGCCGGTCTCCGCGCAGCAGTGGGCCTCGAGCTGGGGGAAGCCCGCATCCCGAAGGCCCGGGAACTGGATCTCGCGCCCCGTCGCGTCCTTGATCTTCTGGCGGATCTCCTTCGCCGTGTCGGAGGCGACGCCGTGCTTGTCGACCTTGCCCAGCTCGTGTCCCCGGAACGACGTCTCGATGGCGGCCGGGAGCGCGTGGGGCCTGAGGACCGGCACGAGCGCCGCCGCAAGGAGCGCGGCCGCCGCGACCCCCGCCGCGGCGATGAGCCAGGGCCGGCGGCGAAGCCGCCCGAGAAGCCGCGCGCGGGCCCGGTCCGAAAGGCGCCGTCCCGCGAGCGCGTTCTGGAGCAGTCGTTTCAGTTCGTCGTCGTTCATCAGGATTTCTTTCCCAGCGAGCGGTGCTCGTCGGCCTGCCGCCTCATGGCGATCTTGAGCTGCATCCGCCCGCGGTAGACGCGGGAGTTCACGGTGCCCAGCGGCCATCCGAGCGCCTCGGCCGCCTCCTGGTTCGTCAGACCGTTCACGTCCACGAGCACGATCGCGGCACGCTGCTCCTCGGGCAGCCCCGCCAGCGCGCGCTCGACATCGTCGGGCAGAAGGAACTCCATGTCCGCCCGCCGGAGCGGTGATTCCGTCTCCGCCAGCGACGTCACCGCGTCCTCGGCGGCGGCAGGCTTCTCCCGCCGGCGGCGCCGGTAGAGATCGATGTACGTGTTGGCGAGAATCCTCATCATCCAGGCCTTGAAATCGGTCCCCGCCTGGAATGAATCGAACCGCCTCAGTCCCTTCATGGCCGTGTCCTGCACGAGGTCTTCCGCGTCTCCCGGGCTTCCGCTCATGTCCAGCGCCGCGAAATAGAGGGCGTCGAGATGCTGGCGCAACAGCGCTTCGAATTCGTCACGCCGCCGCATGACCTGTCTCCTGCATATGAACGACCCGGATGGGTGAATCTATCCGGCCGCCCTGCCGGGCAACCTCTTCTACTGTACGGATCGGCCGGTGGGGCATGGGGGGACGAATCGCATTTCCACGGCGGGAAGGGAAGGAGAGGAGGAATGGAGTCGGCAGAAGTCCGCCTACTCGTCCTTCTTGGTCTCGAAAAGTTTGTCCTCGGACAGCAGCTTGAGGTAGCCGCTCTCGTTTCGAATGGACTCGAGATCGCGGTCCAGCTTGATCCACTGCCGGTCTTTGAAGCCGGCACGCACGGCCTTCTCAAGCCACTCCACCCCCTTGGCCTTGTCCCCCTTCATGGAGGCCAGGCACGCCAGGTTGTAGAGGCCCGCGGGCAGAACGTCCCGCGCGCTCTGCTCCAGCTTGTGCTCCTCGACGGCGGCGACCAGCCGGAGGTAGGCCGCCTGCGCCTCGTCGCGACGGCCCACCCGGTTGAGGACCAGTCCGATCGAGAACAGGAGGCTGCATCCGTCGTCCTTGGTCTCGCCCTTCAGAGCCGTCGCGACGTCGGCCTCGGCCTTCTTGAGGTAATCGTCCAGCGGCTTCTTCTCGCCCAGCCGGAAGAGCGCCACCATGAGTTCCTCGGTCGTCCCTTCCGCCCCGGCGGGCCCCGCCTCCTTCAAGCCTTCCTTCAACGCGTCGATCGCCCGCGGGTCGCCGAAATCGCCCAGCGCCATGATCGCCAGGTAGCGCATCTTCGGCTCGTAGGACGGGACCTTCTCGCGGCGTTCGGCGAGGCGGAACGCGTAGCCCGGCTCGCTCACGATCCGCAGGAGCACCCGGATCGCCTTCTCCTTGCCGAACTTCTCCAGCTCCCGGAACTGCCCCTCGTAGAACCCGCTCCCTCCCGTGTCCGTGACGAGCGAGTCCAGGATCCGCTCGACCTCCTCCTGGTAGAACAGGACAAGGATGCCGTCGGCCGCCCGGGGGTTGAGCTTCCCCGCCGCCACCGCGGCGTTCACCTTCTCGACCGCCTTGGGCCCGATCCGCACCAGCGCGTCCATCGCGGCGCTCTTCATCACGGAATCGGTCCAGACGAGGACGTCCATCAGCCGGTCGATCGCCGCCTCCGATTTCGCGTTCCCCAGCGCCAGCACGGCCAGGCGCTTGATCTCCTTGTCCTCGTCATCGACCGCCAGGAGGAGTTCCTTCTCGGCGCGGATCCCCATCTTCTCCAGGTAGTCGAACGCCTTCCGGTGGACCTGGCGGTCCTTGTCCTCCCGGAACAGTTGTGCGATCTGCGCGAGGGGTCTTTCGCTCTTGATGCCGCCCAGGGCCTGGAGGGCCGAAAGCCGGACCTTCACGTTGGCGCTGGAGAGCGCCTTCACGAGCGGCGCCTCGGCCTTGAGGCCCTGGGCCATGAGGAACTCCGCGGCATCCTCCCGGACCTTGTCCGCGGCGTCGTTCTGCATCACGTCGGCGACGGCGTCGATGGTCTGCTCGGACCGGGGCCGCTTGAGCGACTTGAGCCCCTCGAGCGCCTTCCGGCGGCCCGGCTCCGACGCATTCTTGAGCCCGGCGAGGAAATGCGGCTCCACCTTTTCCTCCGCCTTGTCCTTGGCGTCTCTCAGGTAGTTGAAGGCCTGCTCGATCACCGCGACGTCGCCTTCCTTGGAAAACAGCAGGCCGACGGCCGCCAGGACCTCGTCCCCCTGTGCCTTCTTGAGCCCGTTGAAGGCGTCGCGCCGGATGGCCGGATCGGGGGACGCGAGGCACTTCAGGAGGAACGGCTGGTAGCCCAGCGACTGCAGGCACTGGAAGGCGGCGGCCTTCACGTCCTTGTCCTGCTCGCGCTCGTGAAGCGCGGCCATCTTGTCCGCGCACTTCTCGCTTTTGAATTCCGCCAGGGCCTGGATCGCGCCTTTCCGGTGCTCCGCGCCGGGGCTTTCGAGCGCGGCGATCAGGTGATCCTCCGCCTCCTTGCCCAGCGCCTGGAGGAGCTTGAACCCGGCCTCCCTCACCGACCCGTCCTCGTCGGACCGGAAGAGTTCGGCCGCGCGATCCATGGCCTTCCGGGACTTGAAGGCGGTCAGGAGCTCGATGCAGTTGCGGCGGATCCGGTGGTCCGGCGAGGCGAGCCCGTCGATCAACCGGCCCTCGCCCTTCTGGCCGACCTTCTCGAGCGCCTTCCGGGCCGACTCGCGCTCCTCCAAGAAATCCGCACCGAGCTGTTCCACGAGCTTCCGAATCGCGGCATCGTCCGGCTCCTGCATCGACGCAGAGAGACACAGGCAGGACCCGAGGGCCGCAAGGACAAGCATGGCCGCGCCTCCAAGGACGTTCGGTCTTCTTACTATACTGGACGACGGGGATGGCCGTGAGTGCGCATTCAAGGGCCGGGCCGGCGGAGCGGGGGCGCGGAATCCCGGCCTGGTGGAGCTGAAGGGGGTCGAACCCTCGGCCTCGTGAATGCCATTCACGCGCTCTCCCAGCTGAGCTACAGCCCCATCAGGCCGGGACGCCGCGCGTCATTCTAGGGCGGGCCCCCTTGGCCCGTCAAGCAAGTTCCCGGCGCGACTCGGTCCGGCGCCGCCGGCGCCGCACGGCCAGGCTTGCGAATGCAGCCAGCGCGATCGACGCCACGCAGCCGACCGCCGTCCAGTTCGTCCGTCGCACCGCCCCCGCCGCGACCTCCGTGGCGGGCTGGATGACCAGCTGTTTTACTCCGTCCAGGTAAGGCTGCGGATCGGAAAGAAAGCTCGCCAGCAGGGTGCCGGCGAAGATCGTCCCCTTGTTCCTCCACAGGAACGCGCAGGCGCGGTCGCCGAATCGTTCGATGACTCCGAAGATCTCCGCCGCGCGGCCGGAGTTCCGGATGGGCCCGGCCAGCCGGTTGAGCGTCACCACGCTCTCCGTGGTCAACGGGACACGAAGCGCCTGGGCCCCGAAGACCTCCAGCAGGTCGCGCCCCGCCCCCGGGTGCCGCACCATGAACCCGATCGCATCGTCGCCGAACCTCGCCACCAGCGGAACGGCCGCCTCCCCTTCGAGGGCGAGCAGCCGGACCCCTTCCTCGCCCCACCGACCCACGATCCTCGCGCCGGTCGCCCCGAACCTCTCCAGGGTCTCGACCGCCGGCGGCCCCGCGCGTCGGAGTGCCTGGATGGCGTCCTCTCCGAACTCCTCGACCAGGCGCGCGACGCGCGGTTCCGCGCGCTCGATCGCCTGGCGCCCGAACGTCTCGATGATCTCCCGCGCGATCCTCCGCGCCGCGGCGGACTGGGCGCAGACGGGGCCGATCCCGCCGGAACCCACCAGGCTAACGGCGAGCAGCAGACAACTCATGGAGCCTCCCTTCATGGAGCGCGCGGACGCAGCGCTCCTGCAGCACGCGGTAGGAAATCACGGCGCGGGCCAGCGCCTCGTACACGTCGTCGACCATCCGGTTGCGGACCTCGTCGACCTGGAGATGGATTCGCTGGCGCGCCACGTTCTCGTAGGCCTCGCCCGCCGTGAGGTCGATCGCGAGACCGACCGCCAGGCCGATGGCGAGCCCGACGCCCAGCGTCCACGGGCCTCCCGCGGCCCCGGCCATCGCGGCCTCGCCCAGGAGGCCCGTCGAACCGAGGGCCGCCGTGAGGATCACGACCGCGGCCTCGCTCCCGGCGATGGACACCAGGTTCAAACCCAGGTCCTGGAGCACGCTCGGAAGAAGCTCCCCGGCCAGCCGGTCGAACTCCGCGCGGAGTTCCGGAAGCGCGAGCCCGGGGTGGAGCGGGAGGAGATCCTCCTGCAGGACCGCGAGCAGGCGGTTCCGGGCGGCCGCCGCGCCGAACGCCCAGTCCTGCCGGATGGCTTCGCCCACACGGCGGAGTTCCGCCGGCTCCACAAGGGTCTTCTCGAACGAGCGGCGGACGAAGCGGGCGTAAGCCTCGGGCCCGCGCGTGAGCGCCTTCCACTTGCCCGACATGCTGAAGAGGGATTCGAAGAAGGCCCCTTCCCGCTCCACGGTGAAGTGACCCTCGACACGTTTCCGCGCAACCTCGAAGATCGGTGTGAAATTCTGCGACCGAAGGTGACGAAGGGTCTTCTCGAGGGGAGATGGAGCGGGGTCGGCCAGGCGGCCGCCGCTGAACACCACCGCCGCCAGGAGGATCCCCCGGGCCAGCCCCGTGCTGACCCGCTTCATGCCTTCAGTATACCTGAAGGAACGCCTACTTGCCCGCCTTGAATTCCTTCAGCTCGGTGACGATCGTCGTGCCTTCGCCCGCGAAGCTGATGGTCATCTCGGACTTCACGAGCCCCACGTTCCGCGCATACCACTCGTACCCTTCCGCGACATGCCGGGTGCCTGATTCGATCTTGACCGACACCTTCACCGCCTTGAACTTTCCGGCGGGCACCTCGACGTCCTCTTCCACCCCCACGCGGTAGTGATGCTTCGCGGGATTCTCGGAGGCCTTGGCCTCGCCCTCCCACTCGTCATCCTTCCGGAGGTCGCGCTTCAGCTTGAAGAAGGGGGCCTCCACCTCCATCTCGGTCCGGCCCCTCAGCACCTTGTGGATCCGCACGCCCTCGTCGGACACGGCCAGCCATTCCTTCCGGAGCACGCGGTTCCTCTCTTCTTTTTCGTTCACGGCGCGGGTCTCCATGACGAGGCACTCCGCCTCGCCGACCTTCTCGCTCGCGGTCACCTCGTGGACGATGAGAGTGTCTTCGTCATAGTCGGTCTTGTACACCCACTTGTGGCCCTTCCCCAGCGGGAAATAGGTGTCCCCCGGCAGGAGCATCAGCGCAACGAGCAGCGCGGTCATGACGGAGCCTCCCATTGTTCCGCGTTAGTATAAACCCCGGGCGCCGCCCCCGGACATAAGAATCGGGTCACCCGCTCCGGCCCAGCTCGGCCGCGACGATCCGCCGTGCCACCTCCACAGCCTCGAGCTTCACCCCGGTCCTTCCACCCCGGTCCTCGAGGGCTTGAACGACCGACTCCGTGCTCGCGTTCCCCGAGGCGCCGGGCGCGTAGGGGCAACCGCCGATGCCCCCCGCGCTGGCGTCGAAGGTCTCGACGCCGAGGGCCCAGGACTCCAGCACGTTCTCGACCGCGTGATGAAACGTGTCGTGGAAGTGCATCGCGATCCGGGAGGCGGGGAGCCGGGGAAGCAGGAGATCCAGGAGGCGCCGGACATCGGGCGGCTCCGCCTTTCCGATCGTGTCGCCCACGGACACCTCGTCGACCCCGAGATCCACGAGACGCTGGATCACATCGACCGCCTTCTGGGGATCGATCTTCCCCTCGTACGGACACCAGAAGGCGGTGGAGACGTAGCCCCGCACGGGCAGCCCCGCCGGCCGCGCCCCCTGCACCACGGGACGAAATCGATCGATCGATTCGGCGATCGACGCGTTGATGTTCTTTCGGTTGAACGTCTCGCTGGCCGCGGTGAATACCGCGATTTTCCCGACCTTCGCGTCGAGGGCCCTCTCCAGGCCCTTCTCGTTCGGCACGAGCGCCGAGTAGACCACGCCCGCCTTGCGCCGGATGCGGCGAAAGACGTCGCCGGCGTCGGACAGCTGCGGGATCCACCGGGGCGAGACGAACGCACTCACCTCGATTTCGGGGAGTCCCGAGTCGGACAGTGCATCGACGAAGGCGACCTTGATGTCCGTGGAGAGCGTGCGCGCCTCGTTCTGCAAACCGTCGCGGGGCCCGACCTCGACGATCCGGATCATGGTTTCAGGATCACCAGGACGCGGTCCACGTCGACCCATTCCCCTTCCTTGCAGAGCACCGCCTCAACCTCTCCGTCCCTCGATGCGGAGAGACGGTATTCCATCTTCATCGCTTCAAGGATCACGACGATGTCGTTCGCCTTCACGGCCTCGCCCGCCAGCACGACCGTCTTCACCACCTTGCCCGTCATGGGCGCCCGGATCTCCCTCGACGACCCCGCCCGGGCGCGAGCCTGCTCGCGACGGGCCGGGCGGCCACGCCCGGCGCCCCTTCCCACGATCGCACCGTTCCAGGGTGAGTAACGGTCTGCGCCCAACCCCTCTGATTCTCCTGGACGGTCGGCGACCTCGCCTTCCTCGGGCGGCGCGGGCCAGTCTGTCGACTCCAACGTAGTGGTGTAGGTCTCCCGCTTCGCGAAGGGCCCACTCTCGAGAACCTGCACGAGGAACGCACGGTTCGTGAGCACGCCGCGGATCTCGGTTTCGCGCAGCGCCCCGATCAGGCGCCTCCGCGCCTGCTCCCGGTCGCTCCCCCACGCGATCATCTTGGCCAGGAGCGGATCATAGTGGGGCCCGATCTCCATCCCCTCCCTGGACCCCGAGTCGATTCTCACCCCCGGGTTCTGCGGCCACCGGAGCCTCTCGAGAATCCCGGTCTGCGGCAGGAACCCGCGATGCGGGTCTTCCGCGTTCAGCCGCGCCTCAATCGCGTGTCCACGGGGTGTCGGCACGACCGGGAGAGGCCCTCCGTGCGCAATCTCGATCTGGGCCCGGACGATATCCAGTCCCGTGAGCATCTCCGTCACGGGGTGCTCCACCTGGAGGCGCGTGTTGACCTCCAGGAACGCGTACGCTCCGTCCGGACCGACGAGAAACTCGACGGTCCCCGCGTTGCGGTAGCCGACGGCGCGCGCGAGGGCAAGCGCCGACGCCGTGAGTCCCTGGCGAGTCTGTTCGGCCATGGCCGGGGCGGGCGACTCCTCGATCACTTTCTGGTAGCGTCGCTGGAGGCTGCATTCGCGCTCGCCCAGGGCAACGGCGTCCTTTCCGTCTCCCAGGACCTGCACTTCGATGTGCCGTGCCGGCGTGATGTATTTCTCGATCAGGAGGCGTCCGTCGCCGAAGGTCGCAATCGCCTCGCGCCGCGCGGCCTCATGCGCCTCCGCAAGCTGGGCCGGGCCGGGGACGAGCCGCATTCCCCTGCCCCCGCCTCCCGCGGCCGCCTTGAGCAGGACGGGATACCCGAGGCGATCGGCCGCCTCCCTTGCGACTTCCGCCGAATCCACGTCCCGAACCCCCGGGATCACCGGCACGCCGACACTCTCGGCCACCTTTCGGGACCCGCGCTTGTCCCCGAGCGCTTCCATATTCTCTGCCGATGGCCCCACGAACACGAGGCCGGCCCCGACGCACGCTCTCGCAAAGGCGGCGTTCTGCGAAAGGAAACCGTATCCCGGGTGGACGGCCGACGTGCCGGTCCTGCGGGCCGCGTCGAGCACGGCGGCGATGTCCAGGTACTGGTCGGGCGCACCGAGGTCGATCGCCTCGCCCGCCAGGCGGACGTGCGGGGCGTTCCGGTCGATCCGGGAGTGGACGGCGACCGAGGGAATCCCCATCTCACGCAGGGTCCGGAGGATGCGGCAGGCGATTTCGCCGCGATTCGCGACGAGCACCTTCATGACCAGTCCGGCTTGCGCTTCTCGAGAAACGACCCAAGGCCCTCCTGCGCCTCCGGCGAAACGCGGATCTTCGCGATCGTCCTGATCGTGTGCTCGATGGCCGCGCCCCTGGGCATGCCGGCGACTTCGCGCAGGAGTTGCTTGGCCGCCACCACCGCGCGGGGGCCACACTGGAGGATCTCTCCCGCGATCGCCTGGACCCTCGCCTCCATCGCATCGGGAGCCGCGACCTCGTGAACCAGGCCCATGGCCAGCGCCTCGCGCGCGCCGAACCGCTCGCCCGTCAGGAAATAGCGACGCGCGGCGCGCATCCCGATCCTCGGCAGCACGAACGTCGAGATCACGGCGGGGATCAGCCCGAGGCGCGCCTCGGTGAAGCCGAACTGGGTGCCTTCCGCGGCGAGCGCGATGTCGCAGGCGGCCACCAGCCCGCATCCGCCCCCCAGCGCCGCCCCGTCCACCCGGGCGATCACCGGGACCGGGCACTCATCCAGGGCCTGCAGCATCGTAGCCATCGCGGCCGCGTCACCGGCATTCTGGGATTCGGTGTACTCCCTGCTCCTTTTCATCCAGCCGACGTCCGCGCCCGCGCAGAAGACCGCCCCTTCACCACCCAGCACCGCCACCCGCGTGCCCGGCGGGAGCTCCGTGAACGCCCGGGTCACGTCCGCAATCAGCGTCTCGTTGAACGCGTTCCGGACCTCGGGACGGAAGAGGCGCACGAGGGTCACCGGTCCCCGGGTTTCGATGCGCACGGTTTCCATGGGTCACATCCGGAACACGGGCGACCGGCTTTCCTCGATCGGCGCGTTCAGGCACGCCGAAAGTGCCAGGGCCACGACGCGGCGGGTCTCGGCAGGCTCCAGGATCCCGTCGTCCCAGAGAAGAGCGGACCCATGATAGGGATCGCCCTCCCGCTCGTACTTCTCGAGCACGGGCGCCGAGATCGCCCGCTCCTCCTCCGCGGAGAGTGTCCTGCCTTCCCGTGCCAGCTGCTCCCGCTTCACCTGGACGAGGACGCTCGCCGCCTGCTCGGCGCCCATGACGGAGATCCTCGCGTTGGGCCACGTGAAGAGAAATCGGGGACGGTATCCCCGCCCGCACATCGCGTAGTTCCCCGCCCCGTGCGAGGCCCCCACGATGACCGTGATCTTCGGCACCGCCGCGGTCGCGACGGCCTGCACCATCTTGGCGCCGTCCCGCGCGATCCCGCCCTGCTCGTAGCGTTTCCCCACCATGAACCCCGTGATGTTCTGGAGGAAGATCAGGGGAATCCGCCTTCGGGCGCACATCTGGATAAAGTGGGCCCCCTTCAGGGCGCTTTCACTGAAAAGGACTCCATTGTTCGCCAGGATTCCCACGGGATAACCCCACCAGCGAGCCTGGCCGCAGACGAGCGTCGTCCCGTATCCCGCCTTGAATTCGTGGAAGCGGCTGCCGTCGACCAGCCGCGCGATCACCTCCCGGATGTCGTACGGTTGCCGGGGGTCGGAGGGGAGGATGCCGGGAATCTCGTCGGCCGGATAGGCGGGGTCCTCGGGCGGGGCCAGATCCAGATCGACCTTCTTGACGGTGTTGAGCCCCGCCACCGTGTCCCGGCAGAGGCGCAGGGCGTCCTCTTCATCTTCCGCCAGGTGATCACAGACCCCGGACACGCGGGCGTGCATCTCCGCCCCCCCCAACTCTTCCGCGCTCACGTCCTCCCCGGTGGCGGCCTTGACCAGGGGCGGGCCGCCGAGGTAGATCGTGCCCGTACCGCGAACGATGATGTTCTCGTCCGACATCGCCGGCACGTAGGCTCCGCCCGCGGTGCACATCCCCAGTACGGCCGAGATTTGCGGGATTCCCAGCGAGGACATCACCGCCTGGTTGTGGAAGATCCGCCCGAAATGCTCCTTGTCGGGAAAGACCTCCGCCTGGAGGGGGAGGAAAACTCCCCCGGAGTCGACGAGGTACACGCAGGGGAGCCGATTGTCGAGCGCGATCTCCTGCGCCCGGAGGTGCTTCCTGACCGTCTCGGGGAAGTACGTCCCGCCCTTCACCGTGGCGTCGTTCGCGACCACGACGCAGAGCGTCCCCTCGATCCGCCCGATCCCGGTCACAATGCC
>JBGPCZ010000151.1:0-15152 GCA_041482015.1 Planctomycetota bacterium
GCAGGAGCAGGAGCAGGAGCTTCCCCTCCGGCGTGTGCTTCGAGACCGTGTGCGCGTCGATGTCGCAGACCCAGACGTTCCCCCCAGGGTCGATGCGGATGTGGTGCGCGCGGCCGTAGCCCTCGGGCGTCCACGAGCGGACGAGGTCGCCCGCCGGCGAGTAAACCTGGACCGGCGGGATCGTGCGGGTGAAGATCCAGACGTTGTCGTCCCTGTCGACCGTCACGCCGGGGATCTCCCCCCACTTCATCTCCCCGGTCTTCCGGGGCCAGGCGGGGTCAGCGCGGTATCCCGTGAGGCCGGGTTTCACCTCCTGGCCGGACCCGGGAGCGGCGCAGGCGACGAGCAGGAGGGGCAGCAGTTGTTTCATAGAGACATTACGCCGGGACGGACTCGACATGGCGCGCAGCGGCCGCTAAGATAGCCCTCCCCAATGACGGCCCACCACCTGACCCATCTCAGGCAGCTGGAAGCCGAATCGATCCACATCATCCGCGAGGTGGTGGCGGAGTTCGAGCGGCCCGTGATGCTCTATTCGATCGGCAAGGACTCGGGCGTCATGGTCCGCCTCGCCCAGAAGGCCTTCCACCCCGCGAAGCCGCCGTTCCCCCTCATGCACGTCGACACGACCTGGAAGTTCCGCGACATGTACGAGTTCCGCGACCGCTACATCCGGAAGGAGCTCGGCTGGGAGCTCATCGTGTACATCAACGAGGAGGGCGTCCGGCAGGGGATCAGCCCGTTCAGCGTCGGCTCCAAGAAACACACCGACATCATGAAGACCCAGGCGCTCCTCCAGGCGCTCGAGAAGCACCAGTTCGACGCGGCCTTCGGCGGCGCGCGGCGCGACGAGGAGAAGTCGCGCGCCAAGGAGCGCGTCTACTCCTTCCGCGACAAGAACCACCGGTGGGACCCCAAGAACCAGCGACCCGAGCTCTGGAACCTCTACAACGGGCGGGTCGACCGCGGCGAATCGATCCGCGTCTTCCCGCTCTCCAACTGGACGGAGCTCGACGTCTGGCAGTACACCCACCTCGAGAACATCCCCCTCGTCCCGCTCTACTTCGCCAAGGAGCGCCCCGTCGTCGAGCGCGACGGAAACCTCATCATGGTCGACGACGACCGGATGCCGCTCAAGCCCGGCGAGAAGCCGCAGATGCGCAAGATCCGCTTCCGTACGCTCGGCTGCTACCCGCTTTCGGGCGCCGTCGAGTCCAACGCCTCCACGCTCCCCGAGATCATCCAGGAGATGCTGCTCACCAAGGTCTCCGAGCGCCAGGGCCGCGTCATCGACTTCGACCAGGCGGCCTCGATGGAACAGAAGAAGCGGGAAGGGTACTTCTGATGTCCCATCAGTCGGACCTCATCGGGAAGGACATCCTCGCCTACCTCGCCCAGCACGAGCGGAAGGACCTCCTCCGCTTCCTGACCTGCGGCAACGTCGACGACGGGAAGAGCACGCTCATCGGCCGGCTCCTCCACGATTCGAAGATGATCTACGAGGACCAGCTGGCCGCGATCAAGAAGGACTCGCTGAAGTTCAACACCACGGGCGGCGAGGAGATGGACCTCGCCCTCCTCGTGGACGGCCTCCAGGCCGAGCGCGAGCAGGGCATCACCATCGACGTCGCCTACCGCTACTTCTCGACCGCGAAGCGCAAGTTCATCATCGCCGACACGCCCGGCCACGAGCAGTACACGCGGAACATGGCGACCGGCGCGTCGACCTGCGACCTCGCGATCATCCTGATCGACGCCCGGAACGGGGTCCAGACCCAGACGCGGCGACACACGTTCATCGCCTCGCTTCTCGGGATCCGTCACCTCGTGGTCGCGATCAACAAGATGGACGTCGTCGACTACAGTGAGCCGGTCTTCGAGAGGATCCGGAACGACTACGAGGCCTTCGCGGATCGACTCGATCTCCCCGATGTCCACTTCATCCCCATCTCCGCGCTCAAGGGGGACAACGTCGTCCATCCGAGTCAGAAGATGCCGTGGTACGGCGGCTCGACCCTCATGCACCTGCTGGAGAACGTCCCGATCGGCTCCGACCGAAACCTGGCCGACCTCCGCTTCCCGATCCAGTTCGTCTTCCGCCCGAACCTCGACTTCCGCGGGTTCCAGGGGACCGTCGCCTCCGGGATCATCCGGAAGGGCGACGAGGTCATGGTCCTCCCGTCCCGCAAGACCAACCGCGTGAAGTCGATCGTGACCTTCGACGGCTCGCCGGAGGAGGCGTTCGCCGGGCAGGCGGTGACGTTGACGCTCGAGAAGGAGGTCGACATCTCCCGCGGCGACGTCCTCGTCCGCCCGGGCAACCTGCCGCACGTGGGCGAGCGTATCGAGGCGATGGTCGTCTGGATGGGCGAGGAGCCCATGCGGCTCGAGAAGCAGTACCGCCTCAAGCACTCCACGAAAGTCGTCAACGCCTCGATCCCGGAGATCCGCTACCGTGTGAATGTCAACACGCTCGACCACGAGCCGACGAGGCGCCTCCAGCTCAACGAGATCGGCCACTGTGTGCTCGCGCTCTCCGAGCCCGTCGCGTTCGACGCCTACCGGAAGAACCGTGCGACCGGCGCGTTCGTGATCATCGACCGGCTGACGAACGGCACGGTCGGTGCGGGGATGATCCTGGACCGCGACAGCGAGGCCGCGGACGCGGGGCTCCGCGAGCTGGTGGAGCTGGGGGTCCGTCGGTACGCGCGACGTGGGGAGGGCCTCGTCTCGCCGGACGATCGCGCCTCGCGCCTCGGCCAGCGGCCCGCAACCCTGATCGTCACGGGGCTCATGGGCTCGGGCAAGAGCACGATCGCCCGTGCGCTCGAGAAGCGGCTCTTCGACCAGGGCCGCGCCGTCCACGTCCTGGACGGCGCGAACGCGGGGCCCGACGCCGAATTCAGCCCCGACCGGTCGGAGGCGCTCGCCCAGGTCGCGCAGGTGGCCCGGCTCCTGAACGAGGCGGGTCTCATCACGGTCCTCGCCTTCTCGAGCCCCACCGCCGCCGACCGCCGGAAGATGCGCGACATCGTCGGCGTGGAGCGCGCGATCGAGATCTACCTGTCGGCCCCCATGGGCGAGTGCCGTCGCCGCGACCCGGCCGGCCTCTACGCCCGCGCGGACACGGGCCAGCTCAAGCACGTCCCGGGCGTGGGCGATCCCTACGAGCCGCCCGCGTCGCCGGACCTGGTCCTTCCCACGCACGAACTTTCCGTCGACGCCTGCGTCGACCGGATCGTAGAGTTGCTGAAGCAGCGGGGATTCCTGGCCTGATTATTCGGAGACCAGCCATGCGGAGAATCACGGGCCTTCTTGCGATCCTGGCGGTGTCACTCGTCGCGGGCGCTCCCGCGAAGGTGCCCCTCATCCTCAAGAAGGGCCAGCGCGTCGCGGTGGTGGGCGACTCGATCACCGAGCAGAAGCTGTACAGCCGGTACATCGAGCTCTACCTGACGGCGTGCCTCCATGACCTTGATCTCCGCGTCATCCAGTTGGGCTGGGGCGGCGAGACCGCGGGCGGATTCGCCGGCCGGATGAACAATGACCTCCTGCCCTGGAAGCCGGACGTCGTCACGACCTGCTACGGGATGAACGACGGCGGGTACAAGAAGTACGATGACGGGGTCGGCAAGCGCTATCACGACCCGATGGCGGACATCGTCGGCCGGTGCAAGAAGGCGGGCGCGACGGTCGTCGTCGGCTCGCCGGGCGCGGTGGACTCCAACCCGGCCTATTTCAAGAACGCGGCCACGCCGCCCGCCGTCTACAACGACAGCCTGGCCCACCTCCGCGACATCGCGAAGCAGCTGGCGGAGCAGGAGGGAATGCTCTTCGCCGACGTGCACGGGGCGATGATCTCGGCGATGGAGAAGGGCAAGGCCGCGCTCGGCGATGCGTACGATGTCTGCGGCCGGGACGGCGTCCATCCCGGCGCGAACGGCCACCTCGTGATGGCCGCCGCGTTCCTGAAGGCGATGGGCGTCGACGGGCAGATCGGGACGATCACGATCGACCTGAAGGGCGCCGCGTCGGCGAGCGACGGGCACAAGGTCCTCTCGTCGGAGGGCGGCAAGGCGGAGATCGAAAGCTCGCGCTGGCCCTTCTGCTTCTCGGGCGACGAGAAGTCCTCGGGCGGCACGCGGAGCATCCTCCCCTTCACGCCGTTCAACCAGGAGCTGAACCGGTTCACGCTCGTCGTGAAGAACCTCGACGCCGCGAAGGCGAAGGTGACCTGGGGCGCCGCGTCGAAGACGTTCACGAAGGAGGAGCTCGAGAAGGGCGTCAACCTCGCCGCCGAGTTCATCGAGAACCCGTTCTCCGAGGGGTTCCGCAAGCTGGAGGGGATCGTCGCGAAGAAGCAGGGCTTCGAGACGCCGATGATCAAGCAGACCATCAACTCGTTCCCGAGCCTGGTCAACGGGTCGGGCAAGGATCCGGAGATCCAGGCCTCGGTCGAGGCGCTGCGCAAGCAGCTGTTCGAGGCGCAGGACCGGATGGGCGCGAACGCGCGCGCCGCGGTGACGCCCGTCAAGCACGCGATCGCGGTCGCGCCGGAGTAGGATTACTCCTTCTTGCGCACCCGCGACTCCAGCTGCGGGAAGAGCTTGAGCGCGTTGTCGCGCAGGATCTGCCGGCCGATCCGCAGGGCGTGTTCTTCCAGCAGGTCGCCGCGCTCGACCTTCTCGGCCAGCACCTCCGCGATGCAGCGGCGCGTCATCTCGGTCGCGCCGTAGATCCCCTCGGCGTGGTTGCAGTCGGCGCCCCACATAATGTGATCCGAGGGCATGACCTCGAGCCACTCGTGGAAGGCGCGCTTGGCGGCGGTGAAGCTGATCGTGGGAAGCCAGACGGAGTCGATCCAGACGTGCTTCGAGTGGCGGGTGACGATCGCGCCCGTCTCGCCGATCCACGGCCAGCCGCCGTGGAAGAGGATGAACTTCGTCTTCGGGTTGGCCTCGATGAGGTCGACGAGGAGCATCGGGTTGGACCCCTGGATCCGCGCGTGTCCCGTGTGGATCTGAAACGGCAGGTCGTGCTTCGCCGAGAGCTCCACGAGCCGCCACATCACGAAGTCCTCGAAGTCGCGGATCTCGTCGGGGGAGAGCTCGGCCTTCGGCCGGCCGAACGCGCGGATGGCCTTTTCCTTCGGGACGTTCTCGAACCGGAGTGTCCTCTGGTAGGCGAGCGTGGTCTTCAGGCACGCGGCGCCGGCGGCCTTCCCCTTCTGGAAGAGGCGTTCGAGCACGGCGAGATAGTCGTCGAGCGACGTGACCGCGAGCCCTTCCTTCTTCGCGAAGGCATAAGGGTCGTCGAACTCGCTAGGGAATTCCGAGGGGTGGAAGCCGCGGACGAGGGTCGTCACGTTGAAGACCAGCACCTCGAACGGCCACGTGGTTTTGAACGAGAAGCGGGCCCAGTAAGGGTCGTTGAACATCAGCTCGATGTTCGCGCGCTGCGTGACGACCTGGTGGACCCAGCGGTCGTCACGGTAATTCTCGAAGATCCGGTCGTTGAGCCGCCGCGCCTCGTCGTCGGTGATGCGGTCGAAGTCGACGCCGTACAGATCGCGGAACGCGGGGAGCTGGTAGCGGTAGAAGCTCGAGGCGCGCACGTTGCCGAAGTCGTGCTTCGCGCGGCCCCACCACTCGTCGAACGACCCCTTCTCCTTCCAGGTCGAGACGGGGTTGTACCACCCGAGGTAGCTGTTTCTCCAGAGGCCCGCGAGGGTCATCCCCCGTCCGCGGTCGGTCTCGAGGAATCCCGGGAGGTTCTCAAAAGGCCAGAGGTGGTCGTGCGTGTCGATGGCCCGGACGGCATCGAGGGCGGCCTTGATCCGCAGGTAGGCCGGGCGCTCGCGGACCTCCGGGGGCGTGGAGGCGCACGCGGCCAGGAAAAGGACGGCGCCCGCGGCGAGCCTCATCCTACTTCGCCCCGGTGTCGTCGGGGAACTCGAGGAGCGCGACCGGCTTGCCGGTCTCGTGCTGGAAGCCGACGGTGACCACGATCCGCGCGTCGCACTTGGGGCAGCGGGTCCGCTTGCCGTAGATCCGCTTCTCGCCGACGAGGCGGCAGCCGCAGCGGCACTCGAACTGGAGCTCGGGGGGGACGTCCGCCGATTCGCTCTTGTCGGCGACGATCCCCATCTCCTGCGTGTCCCCGCGGATGGGGACGTCCTCGAGGAAGATGGGCCAGAACTTCTCCGGGTCCGTGTCCGTGCCGGGCGTGCAGGCCACGACGAAGCGGCGCTTGCACGCGGCGCACTTCCACCGCGTCTTCCCCAGCCCGTCGACCGCCTTGCGGCGGGGGAAGAGATGGGTCTCGTTGCAGAGGCAGTGGAGCTCGACGGTGGAGATCATTGGATCAGTACAAAGAGATACGCCTGTGGGGGTTCTCAAGAGATAGTCTTCTTTGTCTCTTTGGGGTGCTCTTCGTCTTCACGTCTTCACCCAGCCTTTGACGATGTTCTCCGCGGCGAGCTCCGCCCAGAGGGCGTCGATCTGCCCGCGCGAACTCGAGACGCGGATCTCGCGTTCGAGGGGCGTCTTCCGGTTCGGGCTGAAGTCCGTGTAGTGGACCACGAACGCGGGGTGGCGGCCCTCCGACTCCTTGTTCGTCTGCCACAGCACGAGCTTCCGGACCATCACCTGGCCCTTCATCGACTTCGTGTAGACCTCGCGCTTGAGGACCTGGCTCTTGGGAAGCGCCAGCTGCCGCGCGTCGCGGTCGGCGAGCGGGACCTCGACGACCTCCGTCACCTGCGAGAGCTTGAGGTCCTCGGGCCGCAGCGTCTTGTCCCCGCGGCGGCGGACGAAGTTGGGCGAGAGCGTGCTCGACAACGGCAGCCGACGGAGCGACCGCCACCGCGTGCCGCCGGAGTCCCACTGGAGCGCCATCCGGTCGATCGTCCCGCCGCGCGTCGTCTGTGCGACGAGGTCGAGGCAGCTCACCTCGACGATCCATTCCGGCTTCACCATCTGGTAGGCCACGTGGTCGGGGTTGACCTCGGCGTACTCGCTCTCGCAGGTCAGGTCCTTGAGGTCGGAGAGGAACGCGCGGCGCTCGTCGTCGGTGTACCCGCCGCCCACGCGCGCGAAGATGTGGAACGAGCCGTCCTGGCGCATGAGCGCGACGAGCATGTCGTGGAGCATCCCCTTGCGGTCGTCCACGCCCTCGGTGAACCCGATCACCGCGGCGTCGATCGACCGGCGCGGCTTGACCTTGAACGTGCCGGCCGCGTCGCTCCGGACGACGATCCCCTCCGCCCCCTCCTTCTCGGTCCATTCGGCGAAGAGGCGCTCGATGTCGTCGACCTTCGACGCCGCCGTCGCGTCGACGGGATGGATCCTCTGCCCGCCGTCGAAGATCTTCTTTATTTGCTTCCACGTCTCGGCGAACGTCGGAAAGGCCGGCTCGATCAGGTCGAAGACCGCGAAGCGGAGCGTGTCGAGGTCGGCGGGGGAGTCGGGCTTGCGCGCGACCTGGATGACGTCGTGGACTCGGGGGCGTTTGCCGTCCGGCCGCGCGACGTAGAGTTCGCCCGCGACGAGCGCCTTCTTCAGCCCCGCCTTGCCCAGCCGCTCGGCCGCCTCGGCGAGGAAGGGGAGCCCGACCCGCACGGTCCCTCCCGGGTTCACCGTGATCGCCTCCTTCCCGTCGAAGACGAGCACGGTGAACTCGCCGTCGACCTTCCGGCTGACGTGGTGCTCGCCCGCGGGGATGCGAAGGCGGATGTCCTTCCGGTCGAGCGGGACCATCCGCGCGCCCGCGAGCCGGCGGTATTCCTGGATGCGCGGGAGGAGCCCGGGGTCGGCGAGCGCGGTCGCCGGCGCCGTCCCGTACGCGCCCATCTTGATCTCGAGACGTCCCTTGTCGATCATGCGGTCGTCGTCGCCTCCGGGACCTTGAACTCCAGGTTCGAGAGGTGGAGAAGGAGGCAGTAGGCGTCGCCCTGCGTCCGGCCCTCGAGGAACCCGCGGTAGGAGTTTCCTCCCCGGACAAAGACGAGGGGCTGGGCGCCCTTGGGGCCGGCGCCGAGCAGCATCAGGCTCTCCTTCTCCTCGAGCTCCTTGGCCATCCCGTGAAGGAAGTCATAAGTGAGGCCGTTCACGTGGACGATCTGCGACTTCGAGGAGAAGACGAACTTGTTGTAGACCTCGGACTTCTTCAGGAGCTTGCCGGTCCAGGTGAGCGGCGTCTCGGTGGCGGTGTTGGCCTGCGCCACCTGCCGGGGCCGGCGCTCCTTCACGCTCCCGTCGGGCAGCCGCACGATGTCGAACTCCTGGACCTTGCGGACGATCTGCCGGTCGGGATCGACGTAGACGCGCGAGGTGTCCTGGAGGAAGCTGCCGAAGGTCTCGACGTCGATCTCGGGGTCCTCCTGGACGAGCAGGTCGGCGATTTTTTCGAGCGCGCCGGCCTTCGCGACGAGCGCGCCGAGGTCGCGGTCGAGCGTGGAGCGGATGAGGCGGACGTTCATGGCCTGGCGGCCCTTCGCGTCGAGCCACCGGACGCGGAGCGTCGGGCTCACGCCCTCGGTGTTGACGACGGCGTCGCGCCCTTTTGAATTCCGGAGGTTGATCGAGCCCACGTCACATCATCCCGAAATCGAGGGAGTCCTCGTCCGCGCCCTCTTCCGACGCCGCCTCCTCGGTGAGCGCGGCGGCCTGCTCGAGGCCGACGAAGCGGATCTTGGTCGGATGTCCCACGGCGAAGAAGACGGTGCCTTCCTTGTTGCCCAGGAGGAAGCCCGCGTCGGCCTCGAGGCCGCCGCGGAAGCTGTAGGGGAAGGAGAAGATCGCGCCGGCCTGGAGCTCCTTCACGATTGCGCCTGCGTCGGCCTGGGTGCGGAGGACGTAGACGGAGCGGATGTTGTGCGAGAGGAACTCGTCGAGCGTGGCTTTCTTCCCGAGCGGGACGGGCGCGGCGAAGGTGGAGGGGACGGGGGTGATCGGCTTCCCCTCGGGATCGACGGGCTTGAGCTGCGACCTCTCGAGCCACTCTCCTTCGGGGGCGAGGAGGCCGATCGCGCTTCCGCCGCGGCCGATGAGGGTGCGTCCGTCGTCGGCGAGCGTGGCGAGCTCGCACCGGCGGCCCTTCTCGTCGACGGCCTCGGTCTCGACGGACCCGTAGAGGCGGGACCGGTCGACCCGCTCCATCTCGAAGGGCAGCTCCGCCCCGCCGAACGTCAGGACCAGCGGCTTGGCCATGGATCAGGAAAAATCATACCTCGCCGGGCGGGGTGAGGAAACGAAAAGGCGGCGGACGAAGGGAGAGGTCGTAAGGATAGAGAGGAGGAGAGGAAGATGACCGGCGCCCATCGGCTACCGGAGTTCGCAGATCACAGCTTTTGACAATACCTTCAGGGTAGAGAAGCACACGGTCTTGTAGGCCAGGGTCTGAAGCGCGTCCTTCAGGAAGGAATCAACATCTGCAAGGTTCAGTGGCTGACTGGGCTTTGCAACCAGGATGTACTCCCCGTTCTCAAACACGGCGTCGTCGAAGGACGAAAAATCAAACCCAAACAATCCACGTCGGGCCATATCAACCCAATCATCAAGCTTGCCTGTGATGTTCTTTGAGACGATGGCATCTCCAATTGCTGGGAGTTCACTTACCAGGTACTCGAGACGATCCAGTGCCTCCTTTGACTTCAGGACAAGCTCGGGAACCACTCGTGAGCCTCCAGACGTGAAGAAGGCCAGGTGCCCATCCCCATCGGCAGCGAACCATCCAAGATCGATCCCATCCGGATCAATCTTCATGAACGTCTCCTCGCATCGGGTGGTGGATTCTCACGCTCGCACGACCTCTCCCACTCCCCCTTCGTCCTGCCCGCTACTCCGGCAGGATCCAGAGGGCGGAGTTGAGGTCGCCCAGCAGGCGGGCGATGCCGGCGGCGAGCTCGGCGCGCAGCTTCTTGTTGGGGACCGGGCCCTTGGGCGAGGAGCGGCGCACGATGATCGGCGTGAAGGTCGTGGGCTGGCCCCGCACCGCGCCCGACTTCAGGTCGCCGATGAAGTCCTCCGCCAGTTTCGCGACGGGCGAGGGGGCGACGACCACCAGGTGGCGCGGCTGCTTCTGGAGCATGGACAGGAGCCCCTCGGCCGTGGGCGGCGTCGAGAAGTTGAAGCCGATGACCTGGATGTCGTCGGGAAGCAGGGGCTTCTTGCGCTCCTCCGCCGCGGGGGCCGCCAGGGCGGCCTCGGCCGGCGACGGGCCCGGCGCCTTCTTGGGCCCCATCGACACCGCCGCCTCTTGGTGGAGGGATTCCGCGAGCTTGGTCCTCAGGCCGAATCGGCCCCCCGACGCGGAGACGATGACCGCCGGACCATCCGGAGTCGCGGGGACGTGGGCCGCCGCCTTGTGCTCCTTCTCGATCGCCGCCTGCGCCTCCGGGTCGCCCGCCTGCGCGCGACGGCGGACGACGTCGGCCACGAATCGCGCCCACTCGGCGTTCACGGCCGGCAGGTCGTGGGCGAGGACCTCCGCGACGAGGTCGTTTCGCGCGGCGTCGCCGGCGATGAGGCGCAGGAAGACCGACTCGTGCGTCGTCGCGGGATCGCCGGCCGGGGCGACGACCGCGTGGATCATCTCGTAGTCGATGTCGGGCCCGTGTCCCGACGGGACGCGGATGCTCGCGAGGATCCGGACGATGCGCGGCGGGTTCATCGGCACTCGGATATGATAGCACCCGGGGCCACCCGCCGTTCCGACCGTCGACCTAGCGGCCGCCGCGGCGGGCGCAGCCGTAGATTGCGCAGCCGCCGAAGTACTCCCAGCAGTCGTGGTGATGGGGCGTGCCGCAGGTGGGGCAGCGGTGAGGCGACGCGTCGAGCGCGGACGCGCAGACGGGACATTCGCCCCGCCCGGCGTGCTCCTCCGCCGAGAGGATCGTGATGCCCTCGGTCACGGGCGTCCTCAGGTGGCGGAAGATCGCGACCGCCTCGTCGAGGAACGTGTCGAGCCGGCTCCGGTCGTCGACGAAGTTGCGGTGGCAGAAGATCGTGACTCCGCCGGGGCCCCCGTCGATGTTGACATGGGCCCCGCGCCAGAACGACGCGCCCATCTCGGCGAGCCGGGTGATGCGCCGCCGGGTGTCTCCGTCCAGGATCTCGCGCACCCAGGCCTCGGGCGATCCCTGGACAAGGAAGCTTTTGTCGAACCCTGGCTCGCCGAACTCGATGTCCTGCGCCCCGAACGCCTTCCGGAGCGACGTGAACAAGCCCTCCGGGACGAGTCTCAAGTATCCGGGAGGCGTGAACTGGAACCGGATCCGCGTGAACGACGAACGGTTTTTGCTGCCGGCGTGGTAGGTCACTTCCGCCGGCACCCCGTCGACGGCGAACTCGACGCGATCGCCCGACCAGAAGGAGGGGACGACCGCTCCCTGGAAGCGCTCCGCCGCGGCCTGGAGATTGCCCTTCCGCTTTCCCTTCTTGAAGAGCGCCACCAGGACGACGATGGTCATGACCACGAAGAAGACAGCGCAACCGGCGCCATTGTCCCTCGATGCCAGCAACAGGTTCACTTCCATCGGACCCGCCACTTTCGACGATGTTTCATCGCGCGTGCCCATTATAATCCCGCCGAATGGCGAAGCCGGCCGTGTTCCTGGACCGCGACGGGACCCTGATCGAGGACCGGGGACACCTCGACGACCCGTCGCAGGTCGCCTTCTACCCCGGGACCTTCGAGGCGCTCCGCCGGCTCGGCGGCCAGTTCGTCCTCTTCATCGTCACGAACCAGAACGGGATCGCCAAGGGGATCACCACGCCCGGGGGCGTGCGGCGCGTGAACGACTTCGTCGTCCGCCGCCTGGCCGGCGAGGGGATCGAGATCCGCGAAGTTTACTGCTGCCCGCACCAGCGCTCCGACGGCTGCGAGTGCATCAAGCCCAACCCGTACTTCCCGCGGCAGGCGGAGCGCGACCACGGCATCGATCTCGCGCGGTCCTTCGTGGTCGGGGATCATCCGCCCGACGTCGAGCTCGCGGCCAACGTGGGGGCGCGCGGGATCTTCGTCCTCTCGGGCCACGGCGAGAAGCACCGGGACGAGCTCGGCGTCCCCTGCGAGATCGCCGCGGGGATCTCCGAGGCGGTCGACCGGATCGCCGTCGCGAGGGCGGTGGACGTGCTCGAGGCGGGCGGGCTCGTCGCGTTTCCCACCGAGACCGTCTACGGGCTGGGCGCTGACGCAGCGAACGCCGCGGCCGTGAAGCGCGTCTTCGCGGTGAAGGGCCGCCCCGAGGTTCATCCGCTCATCGTCCATTTGGGCGACGCGTCGCAGCTCGCGGCCTGGGCGGCCGGGGTCCCCGATTCCGCGCGACGCCTGGCGGAACGTTTCTGGCCGGGGCCGCTTACGTTGATCCTGAAAAAGAGCCCGAAGGTCCACGCGGGCGTGACGGGCGGGCAGGAGACGGTGGGATTGCGCGTCCCGTCCCATCCCCTTGCGCTGTCGATGCTCCGCGTGTTCGGGCGCGGAGTCGCGGCGCCGTCGGCCAACCGGTTCGGCAAGGTGAGCCCCACGGCCGCCGCGCACGTCCGCGCTGACCTCGGCGGCGACGTCGACTTCATCCTCGACGGCGGCCCGTGCGAGGTCGGGGTCGAGTCGACCATCGTCGACCTCTCGGGTGCGGAGCCGGCGATCCTCCGCCCCGGCGGCGTGACGCGCGAGGCGATCGAGGAGGCGCTCGAACGGAAGGTCGAGGTTCGAGAGAAGGGCTTGGTCCGTGCGCCGGGACAGCTCGACTCTCACTACGCGCCGAGGGCTGAGGTCATTGTCGTGAAGCCCGGCGAAGCGGAGGCGCGGGCCGCGGAACTCAAAAGGAAGGGGCTCAAGGTCGAGATCCTCGAGCGGCCCGAGGCTCCGACGCTCTACGCGTGGCTCCGCGAGGCCGACGCGCGCGGCGTCGACGCGGTCGTCGTCGTCGCCCCTTCCGAGGAGGGGTTGGGTCTCGCGGTGGCCGACCGGCTGCGGAAGGCGGCCGGGCCCCGCAAGTGAATCGGCCCTCGGCCGGCAGGCGTTGGACAGAAGGACCCCTTTGAGGATCAGACCATGATGAAGATCGCGCTCGCCGTGTTCCTGGCGGCCTCGACGCTTTCGGCGCAGGACAAGCCCAAGATCGACGAGAAGGCCCTCTACCCGCTCGGGCCCGACTCGCAGCCGCAGGAGGGCGTGCCGAAGGGCGCCGTCACGAAGTACCACTGGCAGAGCCAGGTCTTCGCGAAGACGGAGCGCGACTACTGGGTCTACGTGCCGTCGCAGTACGACCCGTCGAAGCCGACGGCGTTCATGGTCTTCCAGGACGGCAGCGGGTACATCAACGAGAAGGGGTCGTCGCGCGTGCCGATCGTCTTCGACAACCTGATCCACAAGAAGGAGATCCCGGTCATGATCGGGATCTTCATCAACCCCGGCACGTTCCCGGCCGAGAAGGAGGGCGCGAAGCCGGTCTCGAACCGGAGCTTCGAGTACGACACGCTCTCCGACCAGTACTCGCGGTTCCTGCTCGACGAGATCCTTCCCGAGGTGGGCAAGACGCTCAACCTTTCGAAGGACCCGAAGGACCGCGGCATCTCGGGCAGCAGCTCGGGCGGCATCTGCGCGTTCACCGTCGCGTGGGAGAAACCCGACCAGTTCTCGAAGGTCTTGAGCTGGGTGGGAAGCTTCACGAACATCCGCGGCGGCCACAACTACGAGGCGCTCATCCGAAAGACGCCGCCCAAGCCGATCCGCGTCTTCTTGCAGGACGGCGCGAACGACCTCGACAACGAGCACGGGAACTGGCCGCTCGCCAACCAGCAGATGGTCGCGTCGCTCAAGTTCAAGAAGTACGACGTCAAGCTCGTCTTCGGCGAGGGCGTCCACTCGGGGATCCACGGCGGGGCCATCCTGCCCGACTCGCTCCGCTGGCTCTGGAGACCCGCGGACGGGAAATGACCATCGGCCGGGGGTGGGTTTTCGTCCTCCTGGCGCCCGGGCTCTCGCAGGCGAGGGACACCGACGGGCGCGCCCTGAGAGGTTTCGACCTCCTTGGGTCCATCCGGCTCGCGGACGACTCGGTGCGGGGCGGCTCCACGCGGGATGGGCGCGCGATCTCCCTCATGCCCAACAGCCTGGTCCGGATCCGCTACCAGCCTCCCGCGGAGTACGACCTCCGGATCGTCGCCGAGCGCAAGGAGCTCCAGGGGAAGCTCGTGATCGGGCTCGTCTCCGGCGAGCGACAGTTCGACGTCGTGATCGACAACTTCAACGAGAACGAGCACCGCTCGGGGATCCACAACCTCGACGGCAAGCACGTCGTCGACCGCCAGAACGACCTCCGGATTGGCCCGGTCTTCAAGAACGACACGCCCCACGCGATCGTCTGCTCCGTCCGCGCGGGCCTCGTGGTCGTAAGGGTCGACGGGAACGAAGTGATCCGCTGGGAGGGGGACTTTGCGCGTCTGGCGATCGACCGTCGGTTCAACGTGAACGAGCCACGGGCGATGTTCGTCGGCAACGCGATCAGCACCTACCGGATCCTGCGGATCGACCTCGTGCCGCGGGGCGCGGGCGGCGGACCTCTGCGCCGCTGATCACGGCTTCTTGTAGTTCTTGAACCGGGGCCTCTCCTGGGGCGGGGCGGGCCGACCGGGATGAGAAGGGTGCGACGAAAAAAAGCTCGAGGCGTCGCACGTGACGTCGCCATCGCCCCAATGGGTGCAGCACTCGACGGTCAGCCAGGCCACTCCGTAGACGGGGATCCCGACCGTGTAGACGATCACCGTGCCGGCCGTTGAGGCTATTTCCTCCGCCCGTTCCCGGTTGAGCACGTTCCGGTGGAGGACGACGATGCTCGTCCGCTCCCCGGCGCGGACGCGGAATTCGAAGTCGCAGCACTTGAGGTGCTCGCCGCGGAGGACGGCCTTGTACCGGCCCGGCTCCAGGTCCTCGAGCGCCACGGGCCCGCGGGGATCGCAGTCGCGGCTTGCCACGAATCTCCCGTCCTTCACGAGCGAGAGCGAGTATCCGCCGGCGAGCGTCTCGGGATGCGCCTGCCGGACGACCTTGAACTCGACCTCGCCGCGCGGGCTGTCGACCGGCGCGCGCTCCACCGTGGCGATCGAACAGCCCGTGAGGAGCAGGACCGCGATCGATTTCGTCATGGC
>JBGPCZ010000152.1:0-15092 GCA_041482015.1 Planctomycetota bacterium
CAGCGTGATTTCGCCCACCCACCGGTCCGCGCCCGTCCACTCCTTGACGAGCTCGACGATCTCCTCGTCGCCGATCGGGGCCTCGCGCGGCTCGTCCAGCGTGAACTCCGTGGCGCCGTCGGGGCGGGCCCACTTCCAGAAATCGGTGGAGTACGTGTCCTTGATGCGGGCGATGATGTTCCGAAGATCGTACAGGCGGACCACGGAGTGGTCGGGGTCCTCGGGCTCGCCGCACAGGGAGAGGCTCGCGCGGTCGCTCATCTTCCGCACGATCTCGGCCAGGCGCAGCCGGACCTCCGAGTCCGACGCGGTGGCGTGGTGCTTGCGGATCTCGCGCGCGAGCGTCACCGCCTCCTCCGTGGGATCCTGGAGGAGGGCGGCCAGGGCGAAGGCGGCGAGCGTCAGCTTCATCTCAGGGCCTTTCGACGGGGGTGAACCGGGCCACGATCACGATGTCGCCCAACCCGTCGACGATCCTCGTCTCCCCGATCCGGCCCAGCAGGACGAACCGCCCGGTCGTGGCGCCCATCGTCAGGCGCAGCGAGTGGCTGGCGAAGGTCGGGACCTGGATTTCGCCCGCCTCCTCCTTCTTCCGGTCCACGGAGAGCAGCCGGCTCCACCCGGCTTCGAGCTCGACGCGGACCGTCGAACGGTCGTCGTCGAACGAGGCGCGGAGGTTGGCCCGCGCGCCCGTCGAGAAGGCCGACGTGACGGGAACGCCGCCCGCGTCGTACCCGGTGAGGAGGACGAGCCGCGTCTGGCTGCCGAGCGCGATCCGCCGCTTGTCGCGGGCCGTCCGCTCGAACTGGGCGACGCGGCGGGCCGTCTTGCCCTCCGCGCCCTCTTCGCGCAGCCGCTCGATCGTCGTCTCCTCGACCTTCGTCCCGGCCTTGACCGCGTACGCCTCGAACTCGACCTTCACCTCGGCCAGCCCCTTGCGCCGGTGCTTGTCGAGCTGGACCTCGACGGCGCGGAGCACCTCGGCATCATTGCGCACGATGAGCAGGCCGTTCTGGTACTGGATCGACTTGCCGTCCGCCTCCTCCCAGCTGCGGGGGCTGACCTCGAGTTTCATAAGATTGGCGAGATCCTCGCCGGTGAAGGGCTGGAGCGCGTCCTCCGCGATCGCGGTGGTGTCGCTCTCGTCGGGCTCGAGATGAACCCGGGGCTCGTCCTCGACCTGGAGCGTCAGGTCGCGGACATCGAAGAGGCGGAGCGGAACCTTGCCGGCGATGAAGACGAGGACGCGCCGGCCGTCGACCAGCCACAGGCCGCCCGCATCCTTCGCCAGCGAATCCAGGAGGCCCTCGAGCGGGGCGTCGGTCCCCATCAGCTCGGGCACGGCGGGATCGATGCCGGCGGGTCCGTCGACTTCGACGGGCAGCCCCGAGAGCCGGCCGAGCTCGGCCGCCGCGGCGCGGACCTTGGTGGGGCCGAGCGAGCAGTTCAGACGGACGCCGCGGACCCGGTCGATCGACAGCGGGCGGTAGCCCAGGACCTCCTCGAGTGCCCGGCGCAGCCGCGCCTTCTCGGCCGGCTCGGTGGCCTTCCTCTCGGCCCTCTGGAGCGCGTCCATCGCGGTCTCGCCCCGGCGCTTGAGCTCCGCCGCCGCCTTCTCCCGCTCCTGGACGTTCTCGGAGTCCAGCTTGCGGATGACGGCCTCGAGGGACTCCTCCTGGAACAGGACGGCGGCGAGGAATGCCAGTTGAATCATCTCAGCCCCTAGATACTCGACGCCGAAAACCGCTGGAAATATGATACCTCACGAAACCGGATTAACCATTGACCACGGGCGCAACTGTTAACAGTTTCAGGCCAGCGACCCCTGGATCGCCTCCCACCAGCGGGGGAAGAGCGCCTTGACCGAGTAGCGCTCCTCGGCCCTCGCCCGCGCCGGGGCGCCGTCCAGGCCCAGCGCCCGGGCGATCCCGGCCTCCCAGTCCTCCGTGACCACCCCCGTCTCCCCCACGATCTCCCCGTTGACCCCGACAGGCGACGCGACGCACGGCAGGCCGCACGCCATGTACTGGAGCAGCTTGAACCCGCACTTGCCGCGGGCCCATTCGTCGTCGGGAAGGGGCATGATCCCGACCGCGGCGGTGCGGAGCGCCTCGACCTCGCTCTCGCGGCTCCACCGGACGAATTCACAGGGGAAGCCGGGCTTCCGGTTGCAGATGACGCGCAACGGATGCTTGATCCGGTCGCGGATGGCCGCGAGGTACTTCAGGTTCTCGGCGCTCCCGGTCCAGACCACGGTCTTCCCGTCGCGCGCGCCGGGCGTCCAGCGGTCGGTGTCGATCGGCGTTGGGAGGACGGTCACGCGGGCGGCGTGCTGACGCGCGAACGAGGCGAGCGCCTCGTTGCCGACGATCGCGTTCCCGGCCTTCCGGCAGATCGTCGCGATCGCCTTCGGGTGGCGGAGATGGATCGCGTCGTCGAAGTCGAAGATCGCGCGCGGCGACAGCTTGATCGCGAGCGTCTCGAGCGCGGGCGCGCAGGAGACGAGGAGTTCGCGCTCGAGGTAGACGAGATCGTGGAGCGGCCCGCGGCAGATCGCCGTCAGGCGGCTGACCAGCTTGCCCGCGAAGAGCATCAGCCCGAGCGGCCAGCCGCCGAACCGGAGGTCGTAGTGGGTGAGGTCCTTCGGGGGCCGGCAGGGCGACACGCTGACCCGCGCGACCTCCTTCAGTCGCGGGAGGTACTGCATCACCCGGAAGCGCGACGACGGCGTGTCCCGACCCGACGTGAGAAACAGGATCCGCGGCCGGCTCATCCCAGGTGAACGAGCAGCAGCTGGATGTCGGCGGGCGTGACCCCGGCGATACGCGACGCCTGGCCGATCGACGCCGGACGCACCCGGAGGAGCTTTTCGCGCGCCTCGGTGCGGAGGTGCGTGAGCCGCGCGTAGTCGAACTTCGCGGGGATCGCCTTGGCCTCGAGGCGGCGGAACTTCGCGATCTCGTTCGCCTGCCGCTCGATGTATCCCTCGTACTTGAGCTCGATCTCGGCCTGGTCCGCGACGGCCGTCGGAAGACCCGGGAGGACGTCGCCGATCGACACGTCCGGCCGCCGGAGGAGCGCGTCCTTGCCGGACTTCCGGATCGCCGCAATCGCCCCGACGATGGCGCTCTCCTTGGCGTCGAACGCGGCGCGGTCCTTGAGAAGCCCGAGCTCGAACGCGTGGGGCATGAGGCGCCGGTCGGCATTGTCGCTCCGGAGGAGAAGCCGGTACTCGGCGCGCGAGGTGAACATTCGATAGGGCTCGCGGTGCTCGAGGCGGATGAGGTCGTCGATCATGACGCCGATGTACGCCTCGTCGCGGCGGAGGACGAAGGGCGCGCGGCCGGCGAGCGCGAGGGCGGCGTTGATCCCGGCGACGATTCCCTGGCCGCCCGCCTCCTCGTAGCCGCTCGTCCCGTTGATCTGCCCCGCGAAGTAGAGGCCGCGGACGCGCTTGGTCTCGAGCGTCGGGTGGAGCTGGTGGGGCGGGGCGTAGTCGTACTCGACCGCGTAGCCGAAGCGGAGGAACTCGGCCTTCTCGAGGCCCGGCACCGAGCGGATGAACGCCTCCTGGACGTCGGGCGGCGTGGAGGTCGAGGCTCCGTTCACGTAGATCGATTCGCCGGCCAGCGTCTCGGGCTCGAGGAACAGCTGGTGGCGCGTCTTCTCGCGGAACCGGACGACCTTGTCCTCGATCGACGGGCAGTAGCGCGGGCCGACCGACGTGATCTGGCCGGAGTACATCGGAGCGCGATGGAGGTTCGCGCGGATGATCTCGTGGGTGGTTTCGTTCGTGAACGTGATCCAGCAGGGGATCTGTGGCTGGACGGGGAAGCGGGTGGTGAAATGGGAGAAGGGGAGGGGACGGGGGTCGCCCGCCTGGACCTTGCAGCGGTCGAAGTCGATCGAACTCCTCTTGAGGCGCGCGGGCGTCCCGGTCTTGAGCCGGCCGACTTCGAAGCCGAGGCGGCGCAGGCTGTCGCTCAGCGTCTCGGCGGAGGGCTCGTGGATCCGTCCGCCCGTCCTTTTGACTTCGCCGCAGTGCTGGATCGCCTTGAGGAACGTCCCGGTCGTGAGGATCACGGCGCGGGCCGGGTAGTCGCCTTTTTTCCCGCGGACGCCGGCCACGCGGTCGCCCTCGACGATCACGTCCTCGGCCGTGTCCTCGATCATCGTGATCCGCGGCTCGGTCGAAAGGACGCGGGTCATGTGCTGTTCATAGAGGAGCTTGTCGCACTGGGCGCGGGGCGATCGGACGGCGGGGCCCTTGCTCGTGTTGAGCATGCGGAACTGGATGCCGGTGGCGTCGGTGGCCCTGGCCATCTCGCCGCCGAGTGCGTCGATCTCGCGGACGATCTGCCCCTTGGCGAGTCCGCCCATCGCGGGATTGCAGGACATGCGGCCGGTAGACTCGATGCTCAGGGTGAGAACGAGGGTTTCGTGGCCCATCCGGGCGCAGGCGAGGGCGGCCTCGATGCCGGCGTGCCCCGCGCCGACCACGATGACGTCGTGCATGGGGGGATAGTGTAACGGAAACGCGGGGCGATTTCGTTAGCCGGGGTGTTTCGCCGACACGTCCAGCCAGCGGCCGGCCAGGAGATCGTTCATGACGGTCTCGAGTTCGGCGATGGGGACGCGGCACTGCTGCATCGAGTCGCGCTCGCGGATCGTGACCTTGTTGTCCGCGGCGGCCTGCTCGTCACCGACGGTCTGGACGTCGACGGTGATGCAGAAGGGCGTGCCGATCTCGTCCTGGCGGCGGTAGAGCTTGCCGATCGCGGCGGTATCGTCGTAGACGGCCATCCAGCGGCTGCGGAGGCGGGCGACGATCGACTTCGCGGTCTCGACGATCTTGTCGTTCTTTTTGAGGAGCGGGAGGACGGCGACCTTGATCGGGGCGAGCTCCGGGTGGAACCCGAGGACCACGCGCTTCTCCCCTTTGACTTCCTCCTCGCGGTACGCATCGCAGAGGAACGCGAGCGTCGCGCGGTCGGCGCCGGCCGCGGGCTCGACGACGTAGGGGATGAACCGCTGCTTGGTCTCATCGTCGAAGTAGTCGAGCGTCTTGCCCGAGAACTTCGAGTGCTGGGTGAGGTCGTAGTCGGTGCGGCTGGCGATGCCTTCGAGCTCGCTCCATCCCATGGGGAAGAGGTACTCGACGTCGCTGCAGGCCTTCGCGTAGTGGGCGAGCTCGCCCCTCTCGAAGGAGGCGGCGTCGGCCTTCGGGACCTTGCGGTCCATCCCGCGCGTGATGCACTGGTAGAAGTCGCCCCGGTCGAAGACCTTCGCCTTGATGACCGAGCCGTCTTTCAGCGTGAGCGTGTCGAGGTCATGGTCGCGCATCCGGAGGTTCTCCTTGCGGATGCCGAACTTGACGTACCAGTCGAAGCGGGACTTCACCCACTTGTCGAAGTGCTCGTCCTCGGTGCCCGGCTTGCAGAAGTACTCGATCTCCATCTGCTCGAACTCGCGGGTGCGGAACGTGAAGTTGCCGGGCGTGATCTCGTTCCGGAAGCTTTTGCCGACCTGGCCGATGCCGAAGGGGAGCTTCTTGCGGGAGGACTGGAGGACGTTGTCGAAGTTGACGAAGATGCCCTGCGCCGTCTCGGGGCGAAGGTAGACGCGCACGCCCGTCGCCTCGACGGGGCCGAGGACGGTGGTCAGCATGAGGTTGGCGGGCTTGGGCTCCGCAAGGCGGCCGCCGCAGTTGGGGCAGGGGACGGGGAATGCCGCGTCCTTTGCGGCGAGCGCGCGGGCCCCCTGGTCCCCCTTGAGCGAGTCCGGGGAGATCGAGTCGGCCAGCTTCGGGTCCTTGACGACCGCGAGGTTCGGGGCGAGTTTCTTTCCGTCCGACTGCGCCCAGTTCTGGAGCGCCTTGGCGAAGCCGTTCTTCTGCGCGGAGGGAGTCTCGGGCAGCTTCGCGATCGCCAGGAACCACCTGGTGTTGCGGGACAGGCCGTCGGCGTGGTCGGCCCGGTAGTTCTTCTCGCAGTCCTTGCACGCGGTGAACGGGTCGGCGAAGTTGTCGGCATGGCCGCTGGCCTTCCACACGGTCGGGTGCATCGTGATCGCGGCATCCAGGCCGACCATGTCGTCCCGGATCTGGATGTTCTCGCGCCACCAGAGGTTCTTGACGTTGCGCTTGAGTTCGACGCCGAGCGGGCCGTAGTCCCACGCGGAGCCCAGCCCGCCGTAGATCTCGCTCGACTGGAAGACGAACCCGCGCCGCTTGCAGAGCGAAACGATGGTGTCCAGGTCGACCATAGGGCGGACAGGGTAACAAAGTGGGTTGGGCCGCGCAACGCTTCAGGTGATAAGCGGGGTGCGCCGCGCTCGGCTTATCATCTGGCGGAGGGCCGTCTAGGGTGCCGTCGGAGGCCTCCAAAGGGCTGTTTGGAGAAAGGCCGACTGAAGAATTGACGGGATTCAACTCAAGAGGTGATAAGCGGAGTGCGCCGCACTCGGCTTATCACTTCCTGCCGCGGAGGCGGTCGAGGGCCTGCTGGGCGTCCTCGTGCTTGGGGTCGATCTTGAGCGCCTCCTTGTACTCGCGCTCGGCGTCCTTCTTCCGGTCGAGGCGCTCGAGGGCGACGCCCAGGTTGTAGTGGGCGGGGGCGCTTTCGGGGTCGGCCGCGACCGCCTTCTCGAGGGCCTCGCGTGCCGGGGTGCCCAGGTCCTTCTTGAGGTAGGCGACGCCGAGGTTCGTGAGCGCGGGCTCCATCGTCGGGTCGATCGTCGTCGCCTTCTTGAGCGACTCGATCGCCGCGTCGAGCTTCGCCGACTTCAGGAGGCAGACGCCCAGGTTGTAGTGGTGGCTGTAGTCCTCGGGGTCGAGCTCGATCGCCTTCCGGTACGAGGCCTCGGCCTCCGCGAGCTTGTTGAGCTTCATGCAGACGGTGGCGAACGTCGCGTGCACGTCGCCGTACTCGGGGATCAGCTTCGCCGCCTCCTGGAAGCCGGCGTACGCGTCATCGAGCCGCCCCCCGCGGTAGTCGGCCTCGGCCTTGTTGTACGCGTTCAGGAACTGCTGCTTCTGCTGGGCGTCCGCGGCGGGGACCGGGTAGATCCGCAGCGACTTCATCGACGCCTCGACCATCCCGAAGTACCGGTCGAACCAGTTGCGGCTGCAGTTGAACGAAAGGATATACGTCCGCTCGCCCTCGCTCAGGAAGAGGTAGAGCGCCTCCTGCACGATGCCGACCGCGTCGTCCCCCTCGCTGAAGATGACCGAGAAGAGGTAGCCCAGCTTGCCGCGGAGCGTGACCACCTCCTCGAACGGGAACGTCACCTGCTTGTAGAGCTTCCGGAACTCGTCCTTCCACAACGTGACGAAGTCGATCAGCTCCTTCTTCGACGTCACGATCCGCAGGTCGATCCGCGGCTGGTAGGCGACGTCCTTCGGGCCCCAGAAGCTGACGTTCGTCGAGCCCGCCTCCTTCCCGCGCTGCCACTTGGGTGGGAGGTAGATCTTGAAGGCGTAGAAGGGGTGCGAGTAGGTGGGGCCGAGCTTGACGTTCGTCCGCGCCGGCATGACGCCCTTGGGCGGCGCGAAGTCCTTCTTCTCGATCCGCAGGACGTCGTCCTTCGCGACGGTGACCCTGCCGCTCGCGGTCTCGATCTCGTACTTGTCGCCCTTCTCGACGACCTTGCCCTCGAGCTTGCCGCCGTTCTTGAGATGGACGACGTCGCCGAACGCGACGCCGGAGAGCGCGAGGAGCGCGAGCAGAAACCGCATCATCCACCCCTCTGAAGTAGACGCCATTCTAGGCCGGAGGTATAAGCCCGTTCAAGGCTTCCCGCAGGCACACGGCGCAGGCAGTCCCGGGTAAAATCCGTGGGCCTGCCTCCAGGCGAAGTGGAGGACCGGGGGAAGATGCTCGCAGTTCTCGTATCGCTTCGAGAGCGCCGTGAGCGTGGTCGGCAGGGTGAGGTAGGGAGTCACCGATTCGAATTCCTCCTCGTACGGGGTCGAGAGAGAGCACAGCTCGTAGGCTGCATCGAACTCGGACGCGATGCTTCCGCACTCGTGCGGGGTGCCGCGCTCGTGCCGGGCGGGTCCGATTCGCGCCCGCACGTACCAGAAGCCCTTGGGCTCGCCGGCCGACAAATTCGTGAGGCATCCGGCCAGGAAGACGGGATCCTCGAAATACCACGTCCGGTCCGCCGCGTTGAAAAGCTGGAACCACCGGTGGTGGTCCGTGACCGAGAGCGTGCGCCGGTTCTCGAGGATCTCCACGGGGTGGACGCACTCGCCGCAGGTCGGGCACGAGTGCTTGATTTCAGAAGGGATCATCCGCGCGAGGACCGGATCGCCGGACAGGTCCGGGGTGACGGGCGTGGGCGAGGCGCCGTAGTAGGCTTGCGGTCCCCCGTGCCGAAGGTTCAGGATGAAGACCACGGTCATGAAGCCCATGGCCGCGAAGAGGATCGCGAGGATCGCAGCCTTCATCACTCCGCCCGGAACTTCCTGAAGCGCTCCAGGTTCTCCGGGTTGACCGAGGGGCGCAGCTTCGAGAGCACCTTCTCGAAGTCCTTCTCGGAAAGCGGCGGGTTGTCGGTCGCGTCCACCGAGGCGAGGAACATCTGCTCGGCGGTCTTCCGGCAGAGGTAGGCGATGTCGGCGCCGCTGTAGCCGTCGAGTCGCAGCGCGATCGCGTCGAGCGTGACGTCGGCCGCGAGCGGGATGCCCTTGAGGTTCAGCTCGAGGACCTTGCGACGCGCCGACAGGTCGGGGAGACCGACGTAGACCTTCTCGTCGAGCCGGCCGGGCCGGAGCATCGCGTAGTCGATGTTCCACGGCTCGTTCGTCGCGCCCATGAACATCACGCTCTGGCCTTCCTTGACGTCGAAGCCGTCGAGCTCGGCGAGGATCTGCGGGACGACGCGCTGCATGACGCCGCCCGCCTCGCTGTCGCGCCGCTTGGGGACGAGCGAGTCGACTTCGTCGATGAAGATGACCGACTTCTCGCAGGCGCGCGCCGCGTCGAAGAGCTTGCGGATGTTCTTCTCGCTCTCGCCGACCCACTTGTTGAGGATCTCCGACGGCGCGATCGCGAAGAACGTCGCGTCGAGCTCGCCCGCGACCGCCTTGGCGATCATCGTCTTCCCGGTCCCCGGGGGCCCGTAGAGGAGGATGCCGCCGCCCGTCTTCACCTTGTAGGCCTTCGCCTTGTCGGGGTGGGTGAAGGGGAGGATCATCTTCAGCCGGATCTGCTCCTTGACGTCGTCGAGGCCGGCGATGTCGTCGAACCGCATCTTCGGCTTCTCGGAGAGCGTCCACTCCTTGGGGACGCCGTCCTTGCCGTCGTCGTCGCCGCCCGGCGAGGACGGCGGCGCGCCGGCCTTCCTCTCGGCCGCCTTCTGGCGCATCTGGGCCCGCTTCTGCTTCACGTTCTTCGCGAGCGACACGAGGTCCTGCGCCTGCTTCATCCGCGCGTCGCGGAGCGAGCCCTCCGACTCCTTCGCGAGCTGGAGCAGGTACTCGGCGGCCTTGAGGAAGTGGTACTTGGCCTCGTCGAGCTCGCCCATGCGAAAGCGGGCGATCCCCTTGGCCTTGTGCTTCTCGAACGATTCCAGGAGGAAGGGTTTCGGCATAAATCCCTATGAATACAGCCGCAGAGGCTCAGAGACGCAGAGAATCATTCTCTGCTCCGTGACTCCGCGACCCTGCGGCGGTTTCTCTTCAAGGGGGCGTCCCGATCGGGACGTCGCGGCCGCCGACCGTGAGGCGGGCGCCCACGGCCCGCCATTCGCCCTGCCGGCGGGTCATCGCGATACGGGCCTCGCCGGAGGCCCTCGCGCCGGTCACGCGGTACTCGAACCAGCCGTCGCCCTCGTCGTTGCGGATCTGGACGCTGAAGCTCTTGGGCACCCGCTCCATCTTCTGGATCTCCCCGAACTCGGCCTCCGCCTGCGGCTGATTCGAGAGCCACGCCGGCCCGAGGGCGGCGATCTCGTCCATGCCCTTGGAGATCTTGTAGAACGCGAAGCCCGCGAACGCGGCGATCGCGACCGCGATCGCGATGACGACCGTGCAGCCGGTGGCGATGAACCGGGTGGGCGTCTTGGGCTTCGGGGGGCCGTCGGTCACGGGCTATCTCTCGCGGTCCAGCTCGTCCTGGATGTCCTTGAGGCCCTTCTCGATGTCCTTGTCGACCGAGCCGCCCTCCTCGTGGACGACCTCCTCGTCGAGCATCTTGTCGATCTCGGCGTCGGAGACGACGGCGTCCTCGCCCTCGACCTCGCCGGCCATGACGTGCTCCTGGGTCATCTCGAGGAAGATCTCCATCTGCTGCTGGAGCGTCTCGGCCTGCATCATGGCCTTCTCGAAGTTCTTCTGGGTCTTCGCGAAGTCGACGGAGCCGTAGACCTCGCTCACCGCCTTGGCGACGGAGCCCATGGACTTGGCGAAGTCGGCGTCGCTCTCGGCCTGGTTCTTGATCTGGACGGCGGTCTCGATCGAGAGGAGCTGCCGCTCGCGCATCCGCTTCTGCGCGGCGGTCTTCTTGAGCTGCCGCTTGAGGAAGTCGTACTGCGAATTGTCGCCGATCTTCCGGGCCTTCTTGGCCTTGAAGATGTAGGAGGATTCGTGCTTGGCGAGGTCGCGGATGTTCCGCTTGAGGGAGTTGACGCCCTTGCGGACCTCGATGTCCCGCTCGATCCGCTTCTCCTCTTTGGACTTGAACATGCCCATGCTCCTATCAGGCTTCCTCGGCGCTTTCCTTCCAGTTGAAGTACTTCTGCATCTCCTCGGGCGTCGTCTGCGGATGGATCAGGCGCGCGGCGGACGTGAAGTCCTCGCGCGTCAGCGGCCGGACCTTGATCTTGTACTTCTTGACCGTGTCGAGGCCGGTGTCGACGAGGGCCGGGATGTCGCGGTTCATCCCCTCGATCATCTCGGTCGTGACCTCCTTGCAGAAGCGCTCGATCTCGCGGCCGCTGTAGCCGTTGGTGAGGCGGACGAGCTCTTCATAGGGAACGTCGGTCGTGAACCCCTTCTTCTGGAGATGGATCTTGAGGATGCGCTCGCGCGTCGTCTCCTCGGGCAGCGGGATCAGGATCTTCTTCTCGAAGCGCGAGAGCACCGCGTTGTCCAGGTCCCAGGGCCGGTTCGTCGCCGCGATCGTGAGGACGTAGATGTCGCTGCGGCCCTTCGAGTCCATCCCGTCCAGCTCCGAGAGGAGCGTCGAGAGGATCCGCCGCTCGGCGCCGGAGTCGGAGGCGTCGCGCTGGCCGGCGAGCGACTCGAATTCGTCCAGGAAGACGACGGAGGGCGAGGTGTCGCGCGCCGTCCCGTAGAGCTCGCTGATGATCTTCGAGCTCTCGCCGAAATACTTAGAGAGGACGCTCGAGACCTTGACGTTGTAGAAGACGCTCTGCACGCCCTCGGTCGACTTGACGGCGTTCGACGTGGCGGCCGCGAGGAGCGTCTTCCCGGTGCCGGGCGGGCCGTAGAAGAGGATCCGGGTCCAGGCCGCGATCTTCACGCCGGCCGGGTGCTGGGCGAGGGTCATCCCGAGGGCGAACTTGATCTCGTTCTTCGTCTCGTCGAGTCCGCCGATGTCGTCCCAGGTGATCTTCGACGAGTGGCTGAGGTTGGTGACGATGGAGCGGATCTCGCCGCCGCCCCCCGGCTTCAAGGCGGGTTCCTTCTCGGACCCGTTGTCCGCCGAGGGCGCCGGCGCGTCGGTGGACACCTCGCCGGCGCGGAGCCTCTTGGCGATCTCGCGGTACTGGAGCGCCATCTTCTTGCGGCGCTCTTCCGCGTCGCGCCCCATGGCCTGCTCGGCCCACATGGACATCAGGTTCGCGGCCTTCTCGTAGGCGGAGGCGGCCTTGGGGTAGTCCTTCGCGTCGTAGAAGGACTTGGCCTTCGCGAGCGCCTGCTTCAGGGGGGCCTGGACGTCGACTTCCATAAAGAGTCTTTCAGCACAAAGGCACAAAGAACACAAAGGATTCCCTTTGTGTCCTTCGTGCCTTTGTGTTGATCTTCCTCATTCCGCTTCGAGCTCCGATTTCTTCTCGCGCTCGCGGACCTTCCGGTCCGCCAGCTTGAGCCCGTCCTCGAAGCTGTCGATCTTGCCCTCGTCCATCTTCTGCCATACGTCCATGACCTCGGACCCCTCCTTCCCGAGGTCCTCGGTGATCTGGTGGGCGCTGTCGGTCACGGTCGAAAGGACCCCGTTGAGCTTCTCGAGGTACATCTCCTGCGAGATCTTGTCGTCCTCGAGGGCGGTCATGAGCTTGGCCTCGTCCACGCGCTCGAGGAGCCGCGAGACGCCGTCCTTGGACATCTGCTGGCGCTCGAGGGCGAGCTTGAGGGCGGAGATCGTGGTGATCTCCTTGGAGAGGACGGAGAGTTCGCGCTCCAGCGTCTTGACGCCCGTGGACTTCATCTCGTAGAGTCTCGCGAGCTGCCGGCGCCGCGGCGGGGACTTGATCTTCATGCCTTTCGAGAAGATGTCCTCGCGCTCCTTCTCGAGCTTCTCGAGCTTGGAGAGCGTCTGCCCCTCGCGGATGCCGAGTTTGATCTCCTCGCGCTTGACCTGCTCGAAGCTCAGGTCCTTCCGCTTCACGCCCAGGAATTCGAGCAAACCCATAGGTTAGATCCTAGAATCAGGAAATCCCAACACCCAACGCCGCCCATTGGGATTTTGGGTTTGGGAGTTCATTGGGATTTGGAGGTTGGGATTTCTCAAGCAGGTTCCGCCTGGCCCGGCTCGGCCTCCTTCTCCTTCGACTCCTTCTGGCCGCCCGCCTTCTCCTTCTGGGTGGCCTCCTTGAGGCCCTCGTTGAACTCCAGGTCTCCCTCGTCCATCTGCTCCCAGGTCTTGAGCACCTCGAGACCCTCGTTGCCGATGTCCTGGCTCTCGTAGGCGGGGTCGTTCACGACACCGAGCAGCGAGTCGAGTTTCGCGAGGTACATCTCCTCGCTCACCTTGTCGTCCTCCAGGAGCGCGGTGAGCTTGATCATGTCCTCCTCGTTGAGCCGCTGCAGGATGTTCTGGACGGGGATCAGCCGCTGGCGCTCGAGGATGCTCCGGACGCGGTTCATCGTCATGAGCTCCTTGACGACGTGCGTCAGCTCGCGCTCGATCATCGAGATCCGCTGGGAGAACTCGCCGAAGCGGCGCGCGTAGATGCGCCGTCGCGCCGGCGACTTCGTCTTCGCGCCCTGGTTGAAGACGTCCTCGCGCAGCTTGTCGTACTTCTCGATCTGGTGGAGGTGCTGGTTCTCGCGGATCTCGAGGCGCTTCTCCTCGACGCGGATCTCCTCGAGACCGAGGCCCGCGAGCCCTTTCTTCGAGCTGGTGAAGATTTTTCCCAGGATTGACATCCTATTTCCCTATTCCTCGAACATGATCTCGGGCGGCTCCTTCTCCTTGACGGGCCGCTCGACTTTTTCGGCCTTCTCGGCCTTTTCCGTCTTCTTCTCGACGGCCGGCTTCTCGAATTTCCGGGTGGGCTCCTCCTTCACGGCCTCGACGTCGGCGCGCTTCTCCATTTCGCGGAGGATCTCCCTCTCCTCGTCGTCCGCCTGCGGCGTCTCGGGCGAGAGCGAGATCCCCTCGGCGAGCTCCTTGGTCTTCTCCAGGTCCTCGAGGAGCTGCTTGGCCTTGATCGCCATCTCCTCCATCGTCTTCTTGTCGGGCAGGGCCTCGCTCGTCAGCTCCAGCACCGTCTCGAGGGACGCCACGTGCTCGTTGAGCACCTTGAGGCGCTTGTTGTAGATGTTCTCGATCCGGTTGTTGAGCTCCTGCATCTTCCAGCGGATCTCCTTGACCCGCCGGGCGAGCATGAGACGGCGGTTGTCCGTCATCTCGCCCTTGCCCTCCTCGAGGAGCTCCTCCTCCATGCGGTCGAGCACCTCGAGGTCCTGCATCGCGCGGCGGCGGCGCGACTCGTCGCGGCGGCGCGCCTCCTTGAGGAGGACGAGCGCCTCCCGCTCGGTCTTCGCGCCGCGGTAGAGGGGCGTGACCTCCTCGGGCAGTTCCTTCACGCCGAGCAGCTTGCGAATCTTGTCCAGCATGCGTTACCCGTAAACTCGGACCAGGCGGTACGGCCTCGTGCTCGTGTCGAACCGCACGTAGCGGTCCTCCGAGGCGATCAGCTCGAACGCCTCCCGCACGATGGGGATGGCGTAGCCGAGTTCCTCGAAGACCGTGTCCTCCGTCAGCTCGTCCATGAGCAGCTCGAACGTGTGCTTCGTCACCCAGCGGCGGATCGACTCGACCTTCTCCTCCTCGCTCGTGAGGTCGAAGATCCGCGCCGCCGACCTCCACCGCGGGTCGGGCGCGTAGTAGGTCCGCCACGCCCCCTCGTGGACGTCCGAGAGCGCCACCAGGTAGTTCGCGCCCACGAGCGCTCGCCGCGCGTCGTCGTCCCAGGACGTCGTCGCGAAGGCGCCGATGTAATAGAAGACGTTCTCCGAGCGCACGACCAGGTCGCGGACGCGGTTGAGCTCCTCCGCGCCGACCTTCCGCCGCGTGACGCCCGAGCGGATCAGGTCCTCGACGGGGCTGAAGGCGGCGCCGGCGAGGACGACGCGGACGAGCGGCCGTCCCAGCAGCTCCTTGTGGACGATCTCGTGCAGGACGGCGCCGTTCTTGGGCATCTCCTCGTAGGTGCGCATCAGGTCGCGCTCCGCGTGCCGCTTGATCAGGGCCTTCACCTCGCTGGACCGCTCGTCCAGCACCTTCATGACCCGGTTCCGCGGCGAAGCGTCGTACGTCCGGTTCGACATCGGGTCGAACACGCCCGCGGTGGCGTTCGCGTTCGCGGAGAGCCGCTCGAAGAAGCTCTCCTCGGCGACGCGCGCGCCCTTGCGGTCGACCTCGGCCGCGGGGGACTTCCGGAGCTTCGTGCTACCCATGACTTTATTGGCCATAGAGACGCCGGGGCACAGAGCAGACATCCTGTAAGACGCCTCCGACCCTCCGGGGTTTCATGAGAGATTCTTCTCCGTGCCTCTGCGTCCCTTTGGTTTTCTTTACGCGCTCTTGGAGCGGACCTTCCTCATCCAGATGTCCAGGACCGGCTTCTCCGATTGTCTCCAGACGTCGATCGACCGGTGCGGCTTCGAGGGCGCGGTC
>JBGPCZ010000153.1:0-15016 GCA_041482015.1 Planctomycetota bacterium
ATCCCCCCGTGCCGGATCAAGATTTTCGACCGGGAGGAGGACTTCAAGGACTACAGCAACGCCATCGGCGCGGCCGCCTACTGGAGCCCGGCGCAGGAGGAGATCGTCGCCTACCGGTTCGAGGGCGACAAGCTCAAGCTCGACTCGAACGAGTCGTTCACGATCTCGGAGGAGAAGAACCCCGAGGACGTGACCTTCAAGGTCCTCTACCACGAGGGCTTCCACCAGTACATGCACTTCTTCATGGGGCGCGCGCGGAACATCTACGTGCCGTCGTGGCTCAACGAGGGCATGGGCGACTATTACTTCGGCGGCGACTGGAACAAGGGGCGGAGCAAGTTCACGATCGGGATCAACGACTGGCGCATCAAGAAGATCGCCACCGCCGTGAAGAAGAACGAGCACGTGCCGCTGGACAAGATCTTCCGGTACGAGCAGAAGGACTACTACCGGAACGCGGGGCTCTGCTACGCGGAGGGCTGGTCGATCAACTACTTCTTCCAGATGAGCGACGTCGCCAAGAAGAAGGGCTACAACACGATCCCCCAGCGGATGATGGACGAGCTCAAGGCCTCCGGCAACTGGGAGAAGGCGACCGACAAGGTCTTCGGCGGCATGGACCTGAAGAAGATGGAGGAGGAGTGGAAGGAATTCGTCCTCGCTCTCCCGGTGCCCAAGGACGCCAAGGGCGGCGACGAAGACCCCGACGACCCGTTCGGCAACAAATAGAAGGCGGTGTAGCGAAGCAACCTGCTCATTTCGTTACATACCGCGGGAACAGGTCTTCCTTCGGCCATTCCGTAACGGCGTCGGCCGCGCGGTGGAGCGCCCCGTCGATCTCGCCGTCCCCCTTCGAGCGCTGGTTGAAGAGCGCCACCCACGTCAGCCCGTCGTGCCGCCGCACGAGGAGCGTGTTTGTTCCCGGCAGCGACCCCGAGTGCCACGTGTTCAGCCCGCCCTTGTCGCCGACGGGCCTCACCATCCAGCCGCATCCGTAGTAGGCGACCGTGGGCTTCAGCCCCGCCGGCCGCTCGAACATCGTCGCGATCGATGTTGCGTCGAGCACCTTCCCGAGCGACGACGCGAAGCGCGCGAGGTCGACCGCCGAGGCGATCCATCCCCCGTGCGCGTCCATCGCCTCGATGCAGAAGCCGCCGTACGGCCACGGAACGTCCCGCTCGTCGCTGAAGACGGACCTCGCGGCTTTTGAGTTCGGCTGGGTGTATCGCACCTCGTCCTTCGCGCGATCCTTGAGGAGCGACCGGCCCAGCCGCATCCGCGTGATGCCCATGGGCTCGAGCACCAGTTTCTTCACGGCCGCCTCGTAGGACTCCCCCGTCACCTTCTCGAGGATCCGACCCAGGACGCAGTAGCCGAAGTTCGAGTACGCGTGACGCGTGCCGGGATCGAAGTCGAGCGGGCGGCCGAGCATCGCGCGGATGATCGCGGCCGCGTCCGCGGGCGGCGCCTTCCCCTCCGCCTCCGCGATCTCGACCGACTGGAACATCGGGTCGCCGCTCTTGTCGCGGTCCCATCCACCCGTGTGGTGCAGGAGGTGTCGCACCGTGATCTCCGCGAGCCGCGGATCACCCTTTTCGCCGGGCTTGAGGCCGAGGAGGGCGAAGGCCTTCGCCTCGAGGTCGAGCCGGCTCTTCTGGACGAGCGCGAGCACCGCGACCGCCGTGACGGGCTTCGAGACGCTCGCGATGCGAAAGAGGGACTCTGGCGCGGCCGCCTTCTTCTCGTCGACGTCAGCCAGCCCGTAGCCCTTCGCACAGACGAGCCGCCCGTCCTTCACCACTGCGAGCGACCCGCCCGGTGCGCCATGCTTCTTCAGGAACGCGGCCATCTCGTCGTCGAAACTCTTGAGCGACGGCGCGTCCTGGAGCGCGGAGGCGGCGAGGAGCAGCGCGACGAGTCTCGACATCTTTTTATCTATACGGGCCCGCGCCCTTGCATCGTGAATTCCTTTGTGATATCAATCACGCAGTAATTGGAAGGAGGGTTTGATAGGAGTGAACGAACACGACGTAGCGCTGCGCGGCGTGACGAAGGCCTTCGGCGGACGACGCGCGGTCGACGACATCTCCCTCGACATCCGCCGCGGCGAGTTCTTCTCCCTCCTCGGTCCCTCCGGCTGCGGCAAGACAACCCTGATGCGCATGATCGCCGGATTCGAGTTCCCCGATTCGGGAACCGTCGAGCTCGGCGGCCGCGACATGGCCGGCGTCCCCCCGCACAAGCGCGACGTCAACATGGTCTTCCAGAACTACGCGCTCTTCCCGCATCTCTCGGTGGCGGACAACGTCGCCTTCGGACTCAAGATCGCAAAGATGGACGATATCGCGGGCCGAGTCGGTCGCGCGCTCGCGATGGTCAACCTCACCGGCTACGAGAAGCGCGAGCCGCTCACGCTCTCGGGTGGCGAGCAGCAGCGCGTCGCCCTGGCGCGGGCGATCGTGACGGGGCCGCGCGTCCTCCTCCTCGACGAGCCCCTCGGCGCGCTCGACCTCAAGCTCCGCAAGGGGCTGCAGGAGGAGCTGCGGCGTCTCCAGCGCGCGCTCGGGATGACGTTCGTCTTCGTCACCCACGACCAGGAGGAGGCGCTCGCGATGAGCGACCGGATCGCGGTCATGAACGCGGGCCGCGTCGAGCAGGTGGGCTCGCCCGTCGAGATCTACGAGCGGCCGGCCACGCGGTTCGCCGCGGAATTCGTGGGCGCGGGCAACTTCTTCGAGGGCACGGGCGACGGGACGACCGTGCGCACGAAGGACGGCCTCGCCGTCCCCGCCGTCGCGACCGGCCCTGTCACACTCCTCGTGCGTCCCGAGAAGATGCGCGTGAACGGCGGCAGCGGGATCCCCGCGCGCGTCGAGGAGATCCTCTACCAGGGATCGTCGACCTCGATCATTCTCCGCGCGGGCGACCGGCGCATCCTGGTGGAGGACGCGAACGACGGCGCGCTCGAGCACGTCCGGGTGGGCGAGACGACGACGGTGTCGTGGCGCCCCGAGGACGCGCTGGTCCTTCCCCGGTAGACGGAGATGAGGTCGACGCGCCGCTTCCTGGGTCTCCTCGTCCCCCCGACCGCGTGGCTCGTGGTCTTTCTCCTCGTGCCGACCGCGGTGGTCTCCTCGCTCGCCTTCTCCCGCGACGGCGTCGAGACGCTCAAGGAGGCGGGGACCTGGATCCTTCTCACTCGCTCGCTCGGCGTGGCGGCCATTTCGACGGCGCTCTGCCTTGTCGTCTCGTATCCCGTCGCGTACTTCATCGCGGGCTGCACGCCGAAATGGAGAAACTTCCTCCTCTTCCTCGTGGTGCTTCCCTTCTGGACGAACCTGCTGGTGCGGACCTACTCGCTCATGTTCGTGCTCCGGCCGATGGGTCTTCTCTACACGCCGGCGGCGGGGATCATCGGCCTGGTCCACAGCTTCCTTCCCTTCATGATCCTGCCGCTCTACGCGTCGATCGAGAAGCTGCCCCCGCGGCTGCTCGAGGCGTCGCAGGACCTGGGCGCCTCGCCGTGGCGGACGTTCTGGAAGGTGACGGTCCCTCTCACGATGCCGGGCATTGGGGCGGGATGCATCCTGGTGTTCATCCCCGCGTTCGGCATCTTCGCGCTCCCGGAAATCCTCTGCGGCGAGCAGCTCACGATGGTCGGGAACCTCATCAACATCCGCTTCGAGAAGGACCCGCGGTCGCCCGCCGGCGCGGCGCTCACGCTGGTCCTCATGGTCTCGACGCTGGTCCTCACGTGGACCTACCACCGCCTGCGGAAGACGGAGGGCCTGGTATGAGGAGGCTCCCGCTCGCCGTCACCACCGCGCTCGTCCTCGCGGCGCTGTACGCTCCCATCGCGGTCATGGCCGCCTTCTCGTTCAGCAAGTCGCCCTACTTCCAGTGGACGGGATTCACCCTGGACTGGTACCGCACGATCTTCGAGAATCACGCGATCCGGTCCTCTCTCAGGAACACGCTCGTCCTGGCCTCCGTCTCGACGGTCTTCTCCACGATGCTCGGCACCGTCGCCGCGCTCGCGGCGCGGGACGCCTTCCGCGGGAAGCGGCTCTACACGACGCTCGTCTCGCTCCCGGTCATGGTGCCCGATATCGTGATGGCGATCGCGCTGCTCGCACTCTTCCGCTTTCTCGACCTCAAGCTCTCCCTCTGGACGGCGGCCATCGCGCACGTGACGTTCAACCTGTCGTACGTCGCGGTCGTCGTCTCGGCGCGCCTCGAGGGGATGGACCGGACCACCGAGCTGGCCGCGCAGGACCTGGGGGCGACGCCGTTCGCCGCCTTCTGGAAAGTCACGTTCCCCGCGATCCTGCCGGGGATCGTCTCGGGGGCGCTCCTGGCGTTTACCTTGTCTTTCGACGACTTCGTGATAACGTACTTCACGACCGGGCCGGACTCGACCACGCTGCCGGTGTTGATCTACTCCAAGGTCCGCTTCGGAAGCACGGCGGAGATGCGGGCGCTCTCCACCGTCATGCTCGCCGCATCGGTGGCCCTGATCGGCGCGTCGCTGAAATTCTCCCGGGTCCCGGTCACAGGAGGAGGACGATGAGGCATCTCGTGCTGGCGCTGGCGATCCTGGCCGGCTGCTCCTCAAAGGAGGAGCCGACGCTCCATGTCCTCACGTGGGAGGACTACTTCGCGAAGGACACCGAGAAGAATTTCGAGAAGGAGTTCGGCTGCCACGTGAAGGTGGACTTCATCAAGGACGCCGAGGACTACCGGACGAAGCTGGCCGGCGGAAAGTCGGGCTTCGACGTCGTCGTCCCCAGCGACGACGTGGTCGCCGACCTGGTGGACCGCGGGCTCCTCGAGAAGCTCGACCTCCCGAAGATCCCCAACCTGAAGAACATCGCGGCGAAGCACCGGGGCCTGCCCTTCGACCCGAAGAACGAGGTCTCGGTCCCCTACCAGTGGGGGACGACGGGGATCGCGTGGAACATGGACGAGATCAAGACGCCGCCTGACTCGTGGGCGGCGCTCTGGGACCCCAGGAACGCCGGCCACGCCGTTCTCCTGGGCGACACGCGCGAGGTCTTCGCGGCGGCGATGCGCCTCGACGGGGCCGATCCCAACGGGACCACGCGCGACTCGATCGCGAAGGCCCGCAAGCGGTTCGAGGGCTGGAAGCCGCTCGCGTACGTCTCGTCGCCCAAGGACATGCTCGTGAACGGCGACGCGTGGATCGCCCAGGCGTACAGCGGCGACGCGATCCAGGCCGCAGAGGGCGCCAGGGGCAAGAAGAGAATCGGCTTCGTGATCCCCAAGGAGGGCGGGACGCTCTGGCTGGACAACCTGGCGATCGCGAAGGGCGCGCCCAACCCCGACCTCGCCCACAAGTTCATCGACTACCTCCTGCGTCCCGAGGTCTCGGCTGCGATCACGAACGAGCGCTATTTCGGCAGCCCCAACGAACCGGCGCTCAAGCTGATCCAGAAGGAAGTGCTCGACAACAAGATGGCCTATCCGGCCGAGGCGGACCTGAAGCGGCTCTCGATGCTCCCCGTCCTCTCGCCGGAGGTGAGGAAGGCGCTGAACGACGCCTGGGCCTCGATCCGCGGGAAGTAGCGCAGGAGGTGTTACCGAAAATGCGGCGCGATTTCGGTAACAGTTAGTACTTCCGGCCCTTCCAGCGGAGGAAGGCCTCGATGAAGGGGTCGATCGCCCCGTCGAGGACCGCTTGGATGTTCCCGGTCTGGTGGCCCGTCCGCTCGTCCTTCACGAGCGTGTAGGGCTGCATCGTGTAGGACCGGATCTGGCCGCCGCCGAAGGCGATCTCGCCCTTCTCGCCGTACATCTTCGCGAACTCCGCCTCGCGCTTCCCCTCCTCCAGCTGGTGGAGCTTCGAGGCGAGGTTGCGCATCGCCGACTTCCGGTTGAGCATCTGCGACCGCTGGCTCTGGCACTGGACGACGACGCCTGTCGGAAGGTGCGTGATCCGCACCGCGCTCTGGGTCTTGTTCACGTGCTGCCCGCCCGGGCCACCCGCCGAGTAGGTGTCGATCCTGAGGTCGCCCTCCTGGATGTCGATGTCGATGTCCTCGTACTGCGGGACCACGTCGACCGCGGCGAAACTCGTCTGGCGGCGGTGGTTCGCGTCGAACGGCGAGATCCGGATCAGGCGGTGGACGCCGATCTCGCTCTTCAGGAAGCCGAAGGCCGTCGTGCCCCGGACGTCGATCATCACCCGCTTCATCCCCGCCTCTTCGCCCTCCTGCTCGTCGATGATGTCCGCCTGAAACCCGTGCTCTTTCATCCAGCGTAGGTACAACCGCTCGAGCATCTGCGTCCAATCCATCGCGTCGACGCCGCCCCCGCCCGAGTGGATCGAGAGGAAGACATCGCGCGCGTCATTCTTGCCATTGAAGAGCGCCTGCACCTCGATCGCGGCGACCTTCGCCTCGAAGGCCTTGAGCCGGCCCTGGACTTGGACGATGTGGTCGCGGTCCTTCGCGTCGTCGCACATCTCCAGGAGCCCGAGTTCATCCTCGAGCTCGCGGTGGAGAGCGGTGTAGACCTCGACGGTGCCCTTGACGGACTTGAGCTCCGTCACGATCTTCTGGGCGGCGTCGGGGGTGTTCCAGAAATCGGCCCCGGACATCAGGGCTTCGATCTCCTTGGTGCGGGTTTGCTTTCGATCGACGTCAAAGAGAGTCCCGGAGGGACTCCAGGCGCGCGAGGAGGGTCCGGAGCTGGGGGGCGACCTCGTCTTTCATGTCAGTTCCTTCGACAGATGAGGAGAACCAGGAGCTCTCTTATACACTCCCCGCGGCTCCGCGTCCCCCTTTTCTTCGGCGGCGGTCGCGGTCGACACATTCGACTTATTTCGGATTCGAGCGGGGAATTCATTATTCATGGGAACCTTTCCGGCGTCGAGTCGTGGAGGAGCAGTTTGTCTGGGAGCGGGCGGTGGCCGTCAAGGAGGTATCCCATGAGGAACGCACTTCTCGTCGTGTCGGGCGTGGCGATCGGACTTCTCGGGGCGCTGGTGACGATGGCGACGAACGGGAGCGGGATGCGGCCGGCGGAGGCGCAAGCGGGTCCCGTCGGCGGGGGCAACCCGTCTCCGACCATGACCCTGGGCACGGGTGGCGGAAGCAACAACGTGAATGACCTCTGCTGGGTGCTCTCGAAGGTGAAGCCGGCCAAGGGACCCGAGAGAACGGTGCTCGCGCTCTACCGGGCGAAGAAGCAGGGGGAATCGTTCGACCTGGAGGACGTGAGGATGATCGACGTGGATCTCCGCGTGCTCGAGCTGGACAGTCGCGAGCACAAGAAGGGGACCAGCCTCAGGGAGCTTCTCCCGAAGCTTCCCAAGGATGACCAGGACGCGCTCTTCCCCAGGAATCCGTGACGACCGGAGCTTGAGCGGGGCCCCCGGCGGAATAGCCCGCCGGGGGCTTTCTTTTTTCAGAAGACGTGGGGGGAATCGGCCGGCGGGCTGCGTCTAGTATCAGGAGCGGCAAAACGCTTGACAGGATCCCGGGGACCCGTGTCAAATGAACGCTCGGGGGAGAGTCTCTCCCGTGGAGGCTGAGACATGCAGAAGTGGAGCTACTTCTCGATGGGCATCATGGCGGGAATCATCGCCGTGCTGTTCACCGTCGTGGTGTCGCAGAACCGGGAACCGCAGGCCTACGCCGCGGTGGCGCCCGCCCAGGCGGCCGACAACACCGGCCAGGGCCTCATGCTGGCGACCGGCGGAGCCACGGCAAACCAGGTCGACGTCCTCTGGGTCATCAACAAGCACAAGGCCGTGGCCCGCGCGGGCGGCGACTCCAAGGACGTGGTCAGCTCCAAGGACGAGCGGATCACGCTCTGCTGCTACCAGGTCCTGACGGGCGGGCGGAAGATCAAGCTCGTCGGGGTGCGCGACATCTCGTTCGACATGGACCTCATGGAACTTGAGAACGACAAGCCCACGGTCAAGGAGATCGTGGAAGCGCTGCGGAAAGCGGCGCCGAAGCCCGAAAAGTAATCCAGGGACTATCCAGGGACCGTAGATCGGAGGACTCGCGGTGGACTATTTCAGCTTCGAAGACGTGATGAGCGAGCTCGAGCTCGGCGAGGAAGAGCTCAAGCGCATGGTCTCGGAGGGCGAACTCCGCGCCTTCCGCGACGAGAACAAGATGAAGTTCAAGAAGGAGGACGTGGAGAGCCTCAAGAAGGGCCGGATCACCGAGCCCACGATCATCCTCCCCTCCACCCCGAGCTCCGAGACGACCGACGAAACGGTCCTCGACCTGGACATCGGCCAGGAGACGGCCGCCCTCTCCGACACCTCCGCCCAGCTGGCCGCCGTCGGCAAGAAGGGCGAGGAGGACCTGATCGTCCCCTCCGACGACGTGGGCAGCGAGCAGGAAGAGACGTTCATCGAGGAGGACACCGATACCGGCCTTTCGACCGAGCCCCTCAAGCTGGCCGACGAGGCCGCCGAGGAGACCGTCGAGGCGCAGGCCGTCGAGGAGGAGGTCGCCCCCGCCCCGCGCCGTCGCACGGGCATGACGGGCGTCCAGCGCAAGGTCAGCGCCCGGATCCCGGTCGCGGTCGAGGAGGAGATCGAGAAGAAGCGCGCCCACCCGGTCTGGACGCTCTTCGTCTTCCTCGCGCTCATCGCGAGCCTCTACAGCGGCTTCTTCTACTGGGACATGATCCGGATGGAGAAGGGCTACCAGGACCAGCCCTCGAGCGTCACCGCCGGCGTGGCCGAGTGGGTGCTCAAGAAGTTCTGGGACGACCCGAACTACCCGAAGTTCCACACGAGGCGGTTCGAGGGCAAGCCGCCCCCGTTCGGCGACTACGACACGCGCCTTCCGCACCGTTCGTACAACGGGCCGACCTTCAAGGAGTCGATGAAGACGCCCGACGGCAAGGATGTGGGGCCGGTAACCGTGCCCGCGACGACGACCCCGCCCGCGACCGAGAAGCAGTAACCCCGAGGCGATTTCCAGCACGGGCCACCCCCACCGGGGTGGCCCGTTCTATTTCCGGCTCCCCCTCTCCGAAAATCTTTGGCTCCGCCCTTGACATTCATAGTTTACGAAATATAATTTACGTGTCGGGCGGGGCGCCGTGCCCTGTCCGGGTGAGAGAGGGTTCCATCGTGAGAGGGGGAAGAGTCATGTCGTCCAAAATCCTGGCAGCCTGCCTGGGCGTCGCGGTGATCGGGTCCGTCGGCTGCACCGGCGAGTTCGTCTCGCGTCACATCTACGACCGCGACATCAGCCAGTACAAGGGTTACAACGAGGCGCTCGAGCGCGACAACGCCGAGATGCGCCCGAAGGCGGACGCGTACGACCAGCTCCGGAAGGATATGGACCTCGCCAACGGCGCCGACAAGACCTACGCCGATCTGGCCGAGAGCCTGAAGAAGGCGCTTGAAGGTCTCAATGTCGCACCCGAGGTGGTCACCATCAATCGCGCCACGGGCGGGATCGTCCTGGGCGACGAACTCCTGAGCTTTGACTCGGGGAAGTTCGAAGTCACGAAGCAGGGCAAGGAGATCATCAAGCGGCTCGCCGAAATGCACCGGAACGCCACGTTCAAGATCGTCGGGCACACGGACCGGAAGCCCATCGTGAAGGCCGATACGAAGGCCAAGCTGATCACGGACAGCAATGACGAGCTCAGCGTCCTCCGGGCCGTCGCGGTCATGGGAGTCCTGATGCAGAACCACATCCCCTCGGGTCATTTCCTACTCGAGGGCCACGGCTCGAGGGAGCCCCTGGCGGGCGGCGACAAATCCTGCCGCCGGGTGGAGATCTTCGTCATGGGCGACTCTGCCCCCGTCGAGAGCCCCAAGACCGTGAAGACGTCGGCCCCCAAAACCTCGAAGAAATAAGGCGGCGCGCGTAGACTGGGGGCGTGCTGTCCGACCTGGACAAGCGGGCGCTCCTGGATCTCGCGCGCGAGACGGTCGCCGCGACGGCCCGCGGTGAGCGTCCTCCCGAACCGAGGAACCCGGGCGGCCCCCATCGCGAGAAGGGGGCCGCTTTTATTACCCTCCGCATCGCCGGCGAGCTCCGTGGCTGCATCGGCCACGTCGAGGCGATCGAACCCCTCTGGGAATCGGTCCGCGACATGGCCCAGGCGGCCGCCGAGCGCGACAGCCGCTTCTCTCCCGTGCGGCCCGACGAACTCCCCGGCCTCGAGATCGAGATCTCCGTCCTCTCGCCGTTGAGCCCCATCCGCCCCGACGGGATCCGGGTCGGCGTCCACGGCCTCTACGTGAAGCGCGGCGACCAGTCCGGCCTCCTTCTCCCCCAGGTCGCCGTCGAGTGGGGCTGGGACGCCCCCGAGTTCCTGCGCCGGACCTTCGAGAAGGGGGGGCTCCCGCCCTCCGCCCCGGATGCCCGGCTCTACGCCTTCACCGTCGATCACTGTTAACGAAATCGCGCCGCACGTTCGCTAACACTCGTGATACAGCTGCTACAAAATATTGACAAAGTGATACAGCTGCACTATATGTCAGGACGTGTCCCCTGACGGCCGCTGGTTGCTCCTGATCCACCAGATCCCCCCCAAGCCCGCCTACCTGCGCGTGAAGATCGCCCGGCGGCTCGTCCGGACGGGCGCCGTCGCGATCAAGAACACCGTCTACGTCCTCCCGAAAAGCGAGCAAGCGCAGGGGGACTTCCAGTGGATCCTCCGCGAGGTCGTCCAGGGCGGAGGCGAGGCCGCGATCTGCGAGGCGCGGTTCGTCGAGGGGATGCGCGACCGCGACCTCGAGGACTTGTTCAACCGCGCGCGCAACTCCGAGTACCAGTCGATCGCCAGGGAGGCGCGACGGAAGGGCGGGCGCTCGCGGCTCCGCAAGCGATTGGCCGACGTGGCCGCGCTCGACTACTTCGGGGCGCCGGGCCGCTCCGCCGCCGAGCTCGCCCTCGCCCAGAGGGTGAAGGCGGGCGACCGCGTCGATGGACGGATCCGGCGCGAGGATTTCCGGCGCCGCACCTGGGTCACTCGCGAGGGCGTGGGGATCGACCGCATGGCGAGCGCCTGGCTCATCCGGCGCTTCATCGACGCGGCCGCGCGGTTCAAGTTCGTCCCCGCCCACGGCTACCGGCCCCGGCCCCGCGAGGTCCGCTTCGACATGTCCGAGGCCGAGTTCACCCACGAGGGCGAGCGCTGCACGTTCGAGGTGCTCGTCGAGCGCATGGGCCTCGACGACCCCGGCCTCCGGCCGCTCGCCGAGATGATCCACGATATCGACCTCAAGGACTCACGCTACGAGCGCGAGGAGACGCGGGGCCTGGAGGCCCTGGTCACCGCGATCCGCGCCGCCCACGCGTCCGACGAGCGGCGTCTTTCCCGGGCGTTCCCGATGTTCGACGACCTGTACGGCCATTATCAAAAGGGGAGGAAGCCATGAGGATCCTGGCGGGCATGATCCTGGCCGCCGGCGCGGCCGGCTCGAAGACGTGGGATTTCGAGGAGGGGGAGGCCGGCAAGACGCCGCCCGGGTTCACCACGGGGCTCACCGGCGGCGGCGGGCCCGTCGCCTGGGTCCTGAAGGAAGAGGCCGGCGCGCCCAGCGGAAAGAAGGTCCTCGCGCAGACGAGCGCCGACGAGACCGGCAACCGCTTCCCCCACTGCGTCCGCGACGACGTCTCCGCGAAGGACGTCGCGGTCTCCGTCAAGTTCAAGCCGGTCGCCGGAAAGGGCGACCAGTCGGGCGGCGTCGTTCTCCGCTACAAGGACGCGAAGAACTACTACGTCGCGCGGGCCAACGCGCTCGAGGACAACGTCCGCCTCTACAAGGTCGTGGACGGGGCGCGCAAGCAGTTCGCGGGGACGGACACGAAGGTCGCCTCCGGGCAGTGGCACGCGCTCAAGCTCGAGGTCAAAGGGAAACATTTCAAGGTGACCTTCAACGACAAGCTGCTCTTCGAGGCGGACGACGAGACGTTCGCCGACGCCGGAAAGATCGGCGTCTGGACCAAGGCTGACAGCGTAACGTACTTCGACGACCTGAAGGCGGAGAGCGACGAACTCAAATGAGCACGCGACGCGAGTTCATGGCACTTTCCGGGGCGGCCGCCCTCCTGGGCGCGGTCCTCCCACCCACCCGGCAGGACGGCTCGGCACTCGTCACCGGGAAGCCCAGGGCACTGAAGTACGAGGAGCTCAAAGGGTTCCTTTCGAAGGACCAGCTCGCCCCACACCACCAGGCTCACTACGGCGGCGCCCTCAAGAGCCTCCTCCAGGTCGAGGCCGACCTCGAGAGCGCCGACCGCTCGAAGGCGAACGCGAACTACTCGCCGATCCGCGAGCTCAAGCGCGAGCAGGTCCACGCGATGAACAGCGTCCTCCTCCACGAGCTCTACTTCGACGGGCTGGCGGCGACGGGAGGCGATCCCGGCGAGGCGGCGCAGGACTCGCTCAAGAAGCGGTTCGGCTCCGTCGAGAAGTGGCTCGAGGATTTCAAGGCCTCCGCGATCGCCGCGCGGGGCTGGGCCATCCTCTGCCACCAGCCGGCCAATGGAAGGCTCTACAACGTCATCACCGACGTGCACGACATCGGCCCGCTGGTCTCTGGCATCCCGCTCGTCATCATCGACTGCTACGAGCACGCCTTCTACGTGGACTACAAGAACAAGAAGGGCGACTACGTCGCCGCGTTCCCCAAGTTCATCGACTGGGCGGAGATCGAGCGGCGGGTGAAGTCCACGCTCAAATGATGCAGCGAATCTTTCTCGTCCTGGGGCTCCTCGCGGCCGGCTGCCGCGTGCCGGCGCGCGCGCCCGACGTCGGGCCGGAGGGGTACGTCTTCCATCCGCCCCCGTCGTCTCCGCCACCCCAACCAGGGGGCCCGCTCACGCTGGAGGAGGCCGTGCGGACGGCGACCGGGAGCACGCCGGCGATCCGGGCGGCCCGCGCGCGGGCCGAGGCGGCCGCGGCCGGCATGGATCTCGCCGACACCGCGTATCTCCCGCGCGTCGACCTCCTCTGGCAGGAGCTCCGCGCCACGCGGAACAACATCTCCGGGACGACGTTCCCGCAGGGCGTGATTCCCGGCATCTCGGGCCCCGTCAACCGGCAGCGCTCGTGGGACAGCGCGTGGGGGAGCAACACGGGACTCCTCGTCTCCTGGGAACCGGTCGATTTCGGGCTTCGCTCGGCAAACGTCGAGGTCGCGCGCCTCTATGCGAAGCAGGCCGAGGCCGACCTCCACGTCGCGCGGCTTGAGGCCGGGGCGGGCGCCGTGGAGGCGTTCCTCGCGCAGGTCGCGGCCGGGGAGGCGCTCCGCGCCGCGAAGGCGAACGTCGCGCGCTGGGAGGTCTTCGCCGCCGCCGTCAAGACGCTCGCCGACAAGGAGCTCCGGCCCGGGGCCGACGCGTCCCGTGCCGAGGCGGAGGTCGCCGCCGCGCGGATCCAGTTCCTCCAGATTGAGCAGGTCCTCCAATCCAGCCGCGCGACTCTCGCGGAGGCCCTCGGCACGACCGAGTCCCCGGAGGCGCTCGAGCCGGGCCCGCTCCTCTCCGCGCCGCCGTCGTCGGCGATCCCCTCGGAGCCCGCGCGCCACCCGCTCCTGGCGCGGCAGGCGGCGGCGATCGAAACGGTCCGCGCGCGCGAGGAGGCGCTCGACAGCGCATGGGTTCCCCGCGTCAGCCTTCTCTTCTCGCTGAACGCGCGCGGGAGCGGATTCGGCCCCGCGGGCGACGGGCTCGACGCGGGCGACGGACTCTGGCCCGACCGCGCAAACTGGGCGGCAGGCGTGGGGCTCACGTTCCCGACGATGGAATATTTCCAGCTCCGCGCCCGGCGCGGCATCGAGGAAGGCACCGAGCGGGCCGAGCGGGCCCGGGGCGACCAGATCTATCTCGCGCTAAAGATCCAGGAGCGGAAGGTGCGGACCGCCCTCGAGATCTCCCGGAAGATCGCGGAGAACACCCCGCTCCAGCTGAAAGCGGCGAAGGAGTCGTACGACCGGTCCCTCGGCCGGTACACCAGCGGGCTCGCGGTCCTGACGGAGGTGGCCGAGGCGCAGCGGCTCCTGGCGCAGTCGGAGATCGACGACGCGCTGGCGCGGCTCTCCGTGTGGCGCGCGCTCGCCGCCCACGCGCGCGTGAGCGGCGACCTGGCCCCGTTCCTCAAGCTCGTCGCGGAGGGGAAGTAGATGGGTCTTTTGAATTTCGCGCTCCGCCGGCCGCTCACGGTCATCGTCGCCGTGGTCGCGCTGGCGCTGGGCTCGTGGGGCGCGGTCCTCCGCATGCCGCGGGACATCTTCCCCAACCTCAACCTGCCCGTTATCTACGTCGCGCAGCCCTACGGCGGCATGGACCCCGCCCAGATGGAGGGCTACCTCGTCTACTACTACGAGTACCACTTCCTCTACATCAACGGCATCGAGCACGTCGAGTCGAAGTCGATCCAGAACGTCGGCCTCCTCAAGCTCTTTTTCCACCCCGGCACCGACATGAACCAGGCGCTCGCGCAGACCGTCTCCTACGTGGAACGGTCGCGCGCGTTCATGCCGCCCGGCACGGTGCCGCCGTTCATCGTGCGGTTCGACGCCGGAAGCGTCCCCGTGGGGCAGCTCGTCTTCTCGAGCGAGACGAAAAATCCCGGCGAGGTGCAGAACCTCGCGCTCAACATGGTGCGTCCCACGTTCGCCACGCTCCCGGGCGTCTCCGCCCCGCCCCCCTTCGGGGGCAACCAGCGGACGATCGTCGTCAAGGTGAACCCCGAGCGGCTCCGCGCGCTCTCGATGTCCCCCGACGAGGTGGTGAAGGCGATCGCGAGCGGCAATACGATCCTCCCCGCGGGCAACGTGCGGACCGGCGACCTCAACCGGCTCGCGCCCGTCAACTCGGTCGTGACGCAGCCCGCGGAACTCGAGAGCCTCCCGATCCGTACCGGCGCCGGGCCGGCGGTCCTCCTTCGCGACGTGGCGACCGTCGCGAGCGGGACCGACATCGTCACCGGCTACGCCCACGTGAACGGGAAGCGGACCGTCTACATCCCGGTCACGAAGCGGGCCGACGCGTCGACCCTC
>JBGPCZ010000154.1:0-14645 GCA_041482015.1 Planctomycetota bacterium
CCGAGGATCTGGGGCTGGCTGTTCCCCAAGGGGTTCCACGCACCGGCGCTAATGGCGCTCGCGCGGCAGCAGGCCTGGACGATCAAGCCCGCGATCCTCCACGGCAAAGAGTAAGAAAACCACAGAGGCACAGAGACACGGAGAAGAAGAAGACTTTGTGTCGTCCCTCCTTCGCGCGGACGCTACGGCGGGGCAGGCCCGCTTTCCCCCGGTGAGTGTGAAGGTTCTTCACCAAAGGCTCCGTGGTTGATCTTATGGATCGGGACGAGTTTGCCGAGCGGGTACGGAGCCACCAGCCTGCGCTCTCCAGATTCGTCGCGCGCTATCTCCGTTCGCGCGACGACCAGGACGAGGTCGTGCAGGACACGTTCCTCCGCGCCTGGCAGCAGATCGCCCGCTTCCAGGAGGGCACCAACTTCGTCGCCTGGGTGATGACGATCGCCCGCTTCCTCTGCATGGCGCGGATGAAGGACCGGCAGCGCCACCCGGAGCCCGCGTCCCTCGAGCCCCACCTCCATCCCGCGGCGCCGCCGGGGCCGGAGAATCTCGAGAAGCTCAAGCAGGCGGTCGCGCGGCTCCCCCTCCCCCAGCGCGAGGTCCTCGCGATGCGCTTCTTCGACGGCCTCGACTACCGCGCGATCGCGGAGGTCACGGGGGACAGCGAGGTCACGCTGCGGTCGCGGATGCACGACGCTCTCGACAAACTGAAGAGCCAGCTCGGGGCGCCCAAAGCCTGAATGTTCTCTCGGGAAATCCGGAAGAGAGAGGGAAAGACGTCGCGTTCATCCGTGTAAGGAGAAGGGAGAAAAGAGTTTCGACGGCGCGGTTTCATGGAGGACGGGATCATGCGACAGGCCATCCTTGCACTTCTCGCGTTCGTCGCCATCGACGACCCCGCGTGGAAGGTCTACGACGCCTGGCCGTTCGACGCCGCCGAGGCGGCCCGGCGGCAATCCGAGACGGCCAAGGCGATGGGCGCCGTCGATCCGCTCAAGATTCCCCTCGGAGACGCGTCGGGGCCCTCTTTGAACTTCCGCCTCATCCCCGCGGGGGCGTTCGAGCTGGGGAGCCCCACGACGGAGCCGGGTCATGAAGGCGACGAGAAGCTGCGTCCCGAGAAGATCACCGACCCCTACTACATGATGGAGACGCAGCTGACCGTGGAGGCCTATCGCGCGCTCATGAAGGCCGAGCCTCCGGAAGCGACCGCCGACTCCGATCCGAAGTTGCCCGCCGCCCTTCCCTACCGCGACGTCGTCGACCGGGTGCTGCCGGCGATCGCGAAGGTGACGCCCAAGGGATGGAAGGTGATCCTGCCCGACCGGGCGCGCCTCGAGTTTGCAGCGCGCGCGGGCCAGCCCGGGATGAACACGGGCGGCGCGACCGAGGCCGACGCGGACGGCTACGCCTGGGTCAAGTCGAATTCAGAGAACCGGATGCACCCGGTGGCGCAGAAGAAGCCGAACGCCTGGGGACTCTTTGACGTGATCGGCAACCGCTGGCACTGGGTGTGGGTCGGGCCCGGCAAAGGGTACGCCGACGGGTCCACGGACGACCACCTCGTCTACGGCGGCTCCTACCACACGCCGGCCTCGGGAAACGGCGCGAGGCTGGCCAACATCATGATCAGCAAGAAGGCCGAAGGGGCCCGCTTCGCCCTGCTGCGCGAGAGTACCGCGCTTCCCAAGGGTCATCCGGACACCGGCTCCCCGGCACGCGACAAATAGAGGGGAGTACCCGTGCGCTAGCTCGCGGTGAAGAAGCCGAAGTGGTGGGCGTAGCGATAGTAGGCGAGAAGGCAGAGCGTCCTGAGCGCGCAGGTCTCGACCTCCTGAAAGACACCCGCATCCTCCCAGGTTCCATCTCCGCACCGGGCTGCGTCCAGGATCTGCCCCGGAGCGAGGTGGTCCTTCAGGGGCTCCTGCCACGCCCTCCAGGCCCGGCACTCCGGCCCGCCCGAGTGGTATCGACCGAGCGTCACGAACAGAAGTTCCTCCGAATCCAGGTCCGCAAACTTCACCGCATGAAGATCTCCCGCAAGGGCGCCGTCGTCGTTCGTCTTTCCCCTCCGCGCCAGGATGAAGCTCGCGGATCGGGCCAGGGGCCCCTCGTGCTTCGAGAGGAGATCGTGAAGGCGCTTCCGTTCTTTCTGGGTGTTGCCCTCGAGCTGATCAATCTCCGCGGAGATCAGCGCCATCGCCTTCCAGGCGCAGGCGCGAGCGTCTGCAGAACGATCTTTGAGCAGGAAATCGCAGGCCTTTTGCGCCGACTCCTTCCACACCGGCGAGTCCGTCATCCCGTAGGCCTCGAACATGGCCAGCGCCGCCACGGCGTTGCCCGCGGGATCTTTGGAATCGAAGGCGCCGTCTCCATCCTGGCGCCCCACAAGCCAGGTCAACCCCGCCTTGACGATGTCTCCATAGTGGAACTGCTTGGGATTCAGAGGTTGGACACGAACGTCTCGCGAGAGATGGGAATACCCCGCGCCCAGAAAACACAGGAGCGACAAGCCCGTCGTTTCGACGGCGGATCGCGCCCGGGGAGCCGCGGCCCGACGGTACAGAGCCTGGACCTCCGCGTTGCCCCACCACAATTGCTCCAGGGTGTCACGGCATCGGAGGGCCGCCTCGGGATCGGTCCTACGAAGACCTTCCTGAAGCTGGGGTACCGCTCGCACCCCCATCTGAAGAAGCTCCATCCCGGCGTGAGTCCTGCGGTCGACGTCCGCAGCCTCGAAGGCGTCGATCAGCGCGTCGACGTGCGCTTTCGTACCCAGGTCCACCACGATACCCAGAGAGACTCCCACGTCTATCCGCGCGCATGTGCAGGTCGTACAGATTCCGCCCCACGATCCGTCGATGGATTGATGCCGGGCTAGATACAGGAGCGCCACGCCCGGTGGGCTCTCGGTCGCCTTTCAGCCGGCCGAAAGAAGCAGGGCTACGGTCAAGGCCAGCATGAAAGGGTTAACGGAGCGCGGGACGCAAGGTTCAAGGAGGCCGGCCGCATTTGGAAATGGATTCCCGGCCACATTCCGCATGCAGGCGCTTTGAACCGCTGATGATGAAGTGCAGCGACCTGACCCACGACGTGCTCGCCGAGCGGCCGACTCCGGACGTGAAGGCGCACCTCGAGGCGTGCCCCGCCTGCCGCGCTCGCGCCGCGGAGCTGCGGGCGATGTCGGCCGACCTCGCGGCGATCGCGCCGCCGGCCGTCGAGGATCCGGCGCTCGTCCGGCGCATCCTCGCGAGGATGAAGTCCGCGCCGCGGGTCATCGTCCGCCGCGCATCGCCGGCGCGCTGGGTCGCGGCCGCCGCGGCCGCGGTCGGGGTCGCGATCGTCCTCGTCGTCGCCACGCGGGAGCCGGAGCGGGCCCGCGTCGCCGTGACGCCCGAACACCCGACGCTCGAGACGATCCTCGACCCGGTGCCGCCTCCTCCGAAGGAGACGCCGGCCCCGGCGCCCCGGCCCGAGAATCCCCCGCTGCCGCGGACGGAGCTGGTCCCCGTGCCCCCCCCGAAGGAGCCCGCGCCGGTCGCGCCCGTGCCCAAGCCCGTCGAGCCCGGGAAGCCCGCACCCAGGCCGGTCGAACCCGTGAAGCCCCCCGTGCCGCCGACGGAGACGAAGCCCGCGCGGGTCTTCCTCGTGATCGCCCTGGCGGAGGGAGCGCCCGAGCTGGCCGGAAAGAGAGTCGAGAAGGGCGCCGAGTGGGAGAAGGACGGCGTGCTCCGCGCGGGTGATCGCCTCTCGCGGGTTACGCTCGCCGACGGCACGCGCCTCACGCTCCGGCCGCATGCGGAGCTGCAGCTCGAAGGGGCGGAGACCCTCGCCTTGGAGCGGGGCGAGGTCTTCTGCGAGGTGATCCCCGGCGCCGGAAGGAAGCTCGCGGTCGTCACCCCGGACGCCGCGATCCAGGTCACCGGCACGCAGTTCGACGTGAAGCGGACGGACCACACGGAAGTCATCGTCACCGCGGGCGAGGTCCGCGTCTCGAATGAAAAGGGCGAGGTCCTCGTCCCCGCCGGGAACGGGACGACCGCGCGCAAGGCGGCCGCGCCCGCGAAGCCGCGCGCCGTGGACGCCGACGCGATGGCGGAGTGGCGGAGGTTCGAGCCCGAGAAGCCGCGCTTCCGCTACGACTTCGAGGACAGCCGCAAACCGACCCCCTGGCAGAACGGCCGGGTCGTCGCGGGGCCCGCGCGCGGGCTCAACAAGAACTGCCTCGAGGGCTCGCCGGGGATCACGCTCGACCTCTCGCGCGTCGACAAGCGCGTCGCGGCCGTGAAGGGCTCGCTCAAGGTCCGCTTCCGCTACTACGCCCCCGAGGGAGACATGCTCTGGGTCCAGCTTTTCGACGACCGCGTGCGCGACAACTTCCGCGTCGAAGTGAAGGCCCTCGCCCACAACAAGTGGGAGACGTTCGAGGCGCCGCTCTCCGACTTCTTCCTGCTGATCGACGGGGCCGCGAAGATCCAGGAGGGCGACCGGCTCTCGTGGTTCAACGTGAGCGTGTCGGGCACCAACGGCCCGGTGTATTACGATGACATCGAGCTGGTCGAGATCCTGAAATAACCTCCGCCGGCCACGTGGCCCGAAGTAACGCTTTGTCCAAGAATGGGCCACACGATCACGTACTGCGTCACGTGCGGCACCCAGGTCAGGGAGGCGGATTTCGAAAAGCGCTCGGCCTTCCGCGTCGGCGAGAAGGTCTACTGCGCGGCATGCGTTCCCGAAGCGACCCCGTCTCCAAAAGGGGCGCTCCCGGGACCGGAGACTCCCTCCCGGGGTTCGATCGCCGCGCGGGTCCCGCGAACCGCGGCACCGGAACGCCGCGCTCCCCTCCCCTGGATCGTCGGCGGCCTGGGGCTGGGGGCTCTCGTCGTGATCGCGCTCGTCCTCTCGACGAACAGGCCGGACCTGCCGGCGCCAGCGCGTCCGGAAGCGGCTCTCCCGCCGGCCGCGCCACCCCGGAGCGATCCGGCGGCGCGGCTCGAAGAGGCGGCATTCCAGTCGCTCAAGCGGGCGCGAGACTTCAGCAAGGCGAATCCCGAAGACCCGGCGGGAAAGATCGGCAAGTACGAGGAGGCTGTCCGCGACTCGCAGGGCACCTCCTTTCTCAAGGATGCCACGAGGGAGCTCCAACTTCTTCAAGGCGCGGAGGGGGAACGGCGGGCCGCGGAACTGGCCCTCCTCGACGGTCCTGTCACCGCTGCGCGTGCCCGTGAGGACTTCGGCGAGGCCATCGAGAGGTTGGAGACCGCGCGGAAGCAACGGGCCGAGCCGGGCTGGACGACGGCGATCGATCGGAAGATCCGGGAGATGCAGGACTCCGCCCGGGCGCTTCTCCAATCCGTCCAGGCAGGCGCCCTCGAGGCCCGGCGGCAGGGGAATGAGGAGGAAGTCAAAAGGCTCCGCGATCGAGTCGAACGGTGGAGACTCCCGGCCCTGCGGACCGGGCTCGAGACCGTCCTCGCGGGCGCTCCTCCCCCGGCGCCTCCCGCGCCCGCGGTCCGGTCCTACGACCTGCGCTGGAAGAAGGCGCTCGCCCTCGCGGCCGGTCGCGATCCCGCGGCCGCGATCCGCGAGCTCGAAGAGCCCGCGCGTTCGGACCCGGACGGGGCCGCGGACCTCGAGCGGCTCCGACAGGCAGCGGCTTTCCACGCCGCGACCCTGAAGGCGATCCTCGGCTGGCCCAAGGGGGAGAAGCTCTCGCTCAAGGTGAGGGACGAAGAGGGGAAAATCCGGACGATCGAAGGATCCGTGTTCCGGGCGGACGAACGTCGCATCGAGCTCAAGCAGGAAGGCGGCACCGTCGCGGTGGAGGTGGGCGAGATCGCGCCGGAGTCGTTCGTCCGTATCGACGCCCGGGGAGCGGTCCTCGCGTCCTTGATCGAACGCGATCTCGAAGGGGCGCTTCGATGCCAGGCGGACCCTCCGTCGGCGATCCCCGAGAAGTACTGGCTCCACGCCCGCGAGCCCGGGACGGATCCGAGGGAGAGCGAGGCGAGGAAGCTCTTCCATGGCGCCCTCCGCGATTTCCAGGATCCCCAGGCGCGGGCGGAGTGCGCACGGAAATGCAGGCTCCTGCTCGCCGACTTTGCGGAGACCGCCGTCGTCCGCCGCAACCAGGGCTCCCTCCTCCAGCGCTGCGAAGCCGGGAAGGACTACTTCCTCACCGCCGCCGATCTCGCCGCCGGAGGATCGTTCAAGGCCTCGTCGAGTCCCAAGGTCGGCCCCTGCTGGACCTCGACGGAGGACGTCGACGCCGCGCGGGCCCGGGAGAACCACGTGGAGTTCGTCTTCGCGGCGCTCCCGGAGACCGAGTACCGCTGCTGGGTCCTGGTCGGCGGCTGCTGCGCGGAGACGTTCGCGTTCCACTACCAGGCGACGGACTTGACGACGCCCCATCCCCGGGACGCCAAGCAGGCGGTCCCAGCCGAACCGGGCGGCAACTTCGCGGCCCCCGCGCGCCACGAGATCCTCTACCTGAAAGCCAGTCACACGGCGCACGGCGGACCCAAGGAGTCCAAGCGCTGGGAATGGGTCGCCCTGCGTCTCCCAAAGTACGCCGCGGCCGGGCCCAAGCGGGTGCGCTTGTTGAGCGACCAGAAGGGATACTCCGTGGCGGCCGTCGTGGTCAGCTCCCTTCGAAAAGGGCCTCCGCTTGAGGCCGAGCTGAAGGAGGAACTGGAACACGCCGGGCCCCGGCTGGCCGAAAAGGGCGCGAGGGCCAGCCCGCCGCCCCAAGGCAAGGCCGTCTTCTCCGAGAACTTCGACCGCGGGCCGGGGAAGTTCAACGGAGGCGAGATGAGTGATGAAGGCGCCGGCGGCTCGAAGGCGATCGCGATCCCGCCGAAGGGCATCTCCGCGTCCGGCGCCTTTTCGACGACGGTCGGTCCGTCGACGACGGTGCGCCTCAAGCTCAAGCCCCTGTGCGACGTCTCCGAGGTCCAGATCATGGTCTGGTCGGTGAAGCGGAATGACAACTACCGGGTCCACGTCACCGGCCTGAAGAAGGGGGAATGGAAGGACGTCGAGTTCAAGGCCCTCGAGTGGCGGATCGGTTGGGCCCGGGATGGTCCGAGCATCGAGGGGGACCTGCTCGACAACCTCATGATCCATTTCAAAGGGCCCGACGACGGCCGGATGCTGCTCGACGACCTGGAAATCCGCGAGTAAACCGGCCACGTCGTGTCGACGAAAACGCGCGGCGTGTTCGTCAACACTTGCCCCAAATCCCGGCCACATCTCCCGACGCCCGGCTTTGTCGAGGGCGGAACCGTTTGTGGAGGCCCGGACATGACGACCCTGATCCTGATCGCGGCGCTCGCGCAACAGGCCGGCATCGCCGCGCAGTACCCCGCCGACGAAGGAATCGAGAAGGACCCGCGCGTGCTCTTCGTCGAGAACTTCGAGACGGGCGATGTGAAGGAGATGGGGGCGCGATGGGGCGACTGCGGGAAGCCCCAGCACCTGGAGCTCACGGGGGACAATCATTCCGCCTCGCCGGGCAAGCGGTCGATGCGCATCGCCTTCGGCCACCTCTACACGCACTTCCCCGGCGCGGACCAGGTCTTCGCGCGGTACTACATCAAGTTCCATCCGAAGTGCGGATACACCCACCACCTGCCGTTCCTGCTGGCCGACGGGGAGCCGACGCCGTGGCCCAAGGGCTTCGCCGGGAAGAAACCGGCGGGCGACAATTTCTTCGGCTCGGCCCTCGACGCCTGGGGTGAGTGGGGCACCCTGGCGCCACCGGGAAAATGGATGCTGTACTCGTACTGGCAGGAGATGAAGCCCGACGGCCGCGGCGATTACTGGGGCAATAATTTCAAGACGCCCCAGGACCCCATCGAGCGCGGCCGCTGGTATTGCGTCGAGATGATGATCAAGGCCAACTCGACGGCCGAGGCGGCCGACGGCGAGCAGGCCTTCTGGGTCGACGGGAAGAAGGTCGGCGAATTCAAAGGGTTCCGCTGGCGCACGACAGACAAGCTGAAGATCAACTCCTTCTGGCTCCTCCACGACGGCCACACGGAGGACCTGAACAAGGACGCCGAGCATCCGAACCGGACCTACGAGGTCTGGTTCGACGACCTGGTCGTCGCCACGAGCTACATCGGTCCCGTGCAGGCGAAACCCGCGGCCGCAGCCAGGGCCCCCGCCCCCGTCCAGGAGACGAAGCCGGTCCTCAAGGGGGGGATCGCCGCGCAGTACCCCGGCGATGAAGGCATCGAGAAGGACCCGCGCGTCCTCTTCGTGGAAGACTTCGAGACGGGCGACGTGAAGGAGATCGGCGCGCGATGGGGCGAGGTCTCGCACCCCGAGAACATGGACCTCTCGGCGGACATCGCCGCGACTTCGCCCGGCCACCGCTCGATCCACATCGCGAAGAACGGCCACCTCTACACCCACACGAAGGGCGTGGACGCGCTTTTCGCGCGATTTTACGTCAAGTTCCACGAGAAGACCGGCTACATCCACCACTTCGTGCATCTCAACGCCGACGGGACGCCCACGGCGTGGCCGAAGGGCGGCGCGGGGCTGAAGCCCGCGGGCGACCAGGGATTCACGAGCGGCATCGAGCCCTGGGGACAGTGGGGCAAGGCGCCCGCGCCGGGCGTCTGGCACTTCTACTCCTACTGGCACGAGATGAAGGGGGACGCGAAGGGGAACTACTGGGGGAATTTCTTCGACGCGGAGAAGCCCGAGCCGATCCAGCCCGGCCGCTGGTATTGCGTCGAGGCGATGCTCAAGGCCAACTCGACTCCCGAAGCGGCCGACGGCGAGCAGGCCTTCTGGGTCGACGGGAAGAAGGTCGGCGAATTCAAAGGGTTCCGCTGGCGCACGACGGACAAGCTCAAGGTGAACACCTTCTGGCTCCTTTACTACATCACCGACCAGGCGGCGAAGCACAACAACGACACGGCGACCGACCGCCAGTACGAGGTCTGGTTCGACGACATCGTGCTCGCGACGGAGTACATCGGCCCCGTGCAGGGGGCACCGAAGGCCGGGAAGAAGGTCGCGACGCCCGGCCGGAGCGCGCTCCAGGGCGGGAAGACCCCCGTCGCGCCCGGAAAGGTGATCTTCTCCGAGAAGTTCGAGGGCGGGCCGGGCAAGTTCAAAGGGGAGGTCCAGGACGGGGCGCTCGCCTTCGGCCCCAAGGGCACCAGCGCGTGGGGCGGGTGGTCGACGACGGTCGGCGAGTCCACGTCGGTCAAATTCAAGCTGAAGCCCCTGGTCGACGTCGACCAGGTGACGGTCATGATCTGGTCGGACAAGCTGAAAGACAACACGCGCTACTACGTGACCGGCCTCAAGAAAGGCGAGTGGAAGGACGTGGAGTTCCGCGGGATCGAGGCGCGCGTCGGCTGGGCAATGGACGGCCCGAGCCTCGATGGCTGCTTGATGAACAACCTGAGCGTCCTTTTCGAAGGCCCCGCCGAGGCGCGGGTCCTTCTCCGCGATTTCGAGGTCCGTGAATAGGAGACGACCATGAAGACGCTGATCCTCCTCCTGGCCCTCGCCGCGCAGGCGAAGGACGACCTCGCCGCCCGGGCCGCGGCGGTGAAACCGACGGCGAAGGAACTCACCTGGGAGCGCATCCCCTGGACATTCGACCTGATGGATGCGCAGCGGATGGCGAAGGCGGAGAACCGGCCGATCTTCCTCTGGGCGACGGGAGACGACCCCCTCGAACGCTGCTGAGGCTACGCCGCGGGGCTCCGTGGGGGCCCGCTTTCCGACGACCGCGTGATCCGGAAGATCTCCGGGAACCTCGTGCCCGCCGCGATCAACCTCTACAAGGCCCGCAAGGCGACCGACGGCGCGCGCGAACTCTTCCTCTCGGTCCAGCGACAGAAGGACCAGTACCAGGGGATCTGGATCGTCTCGCCCGAAGGCCGGGTGCTCGCCGGACACCAGAATTTCAAGGATTCCAAGAGCTGGACCGACGAGGTGCTCGAGACCCTCGACGCCGGGCTCAAGGCGTTCGGGGAGGTCACGCCGCGCGAGGTGAAGGCGACGAATCCCCTTCCCCATCGGGGACTGGGCCTCCGGCCCGACGGCGGCGTCCAGCTCGCCCTCTACGGCCGCCAGATGCTGGGCGGCGGACGCGACACGATCCCGCCGGGGATGGAGACCTCCTGCGCCTGGTATTGGGACGGGGCGCTGCGGCCCGACGGTCCGATCATGATCGACAGCACGACGCTCACCGCCGAGGAGTGGGCCACGTTCGTTCCCGCGCGAGTGGAGGCGGGCGAGTGCTGGAGCGTCCCCGGGGCCGTGGCCGGGAAGTTCACCCGGCTCCTCTCCGCGTCGAGCGACCAGAGCGGTATGCCGAAGCCGGACGAGGCGACCGACGTGGAGCTCCAGGGGCGGGTGGAATCGGTCGAGGGAGGCGTCGCGCGGCTCCGGCTCCGCGGCTGCTGGGGGATGAAACACCTGATCGAAGGGGACGCGAAGCGGCCCACGTTCGGCGAGGCCACCGCCCTGGGCACGGCTCTCTACGACGTCGAGCGCAAGTCGATGAGCTCGCTCCTCCTGGTCTTCGACGGCACGATCCGTCACGGACGGCCCGACGCGCCGCCGAACCGGACCGGCGCCGTGGTGGAATGGAGGGCGAAGTGACCGTGCGGATGCTCACCTGGGGAATCGTCGGCCTGCTTCCCTTCGTCACCGCCGCCGAGGGGCCGCGCTTCGAGAAGTACTCGGGCGAGTACGCGTACGGTCTAAACGTCCTCCCTCCGTGGGCCGACGGCGGGAAGCTCGTCGTCAACTTTCCCGAGCACCTCTCCTATGAAGTCCGCGGCATGGGTATCCTCCGGTACCACGACAAGGAGCCCAAGGGCCGCTGGGAGGTCTCGTCTGACGGCAAGCGCACCACGCTCGACGCCGAGAGCTGCACGGCGCCTGGCGTCCGCGTCACCGGCGAGGGAAAGGCCGCCGGTCCGGACCGTCTCGAGTTCACGATCCGGATCGCGAACGACGGCAAGATCCCGCTCCCGTGGGTGTTCCCGCTCTATTGCTTCCACTACCGGGAACTCGCGGGCTTCCCCCAGTGGGTCGACAACTTCAAGCATGTCTATGTCCTCCGGGGCGGGAAGCTCGTGGCGCTGGCCGACGTCTCCACGAAGAACCCCCAGGTCAAGGTGAAGGCGGCGACGGTTGCCGGCTGCGACCAGCACGACAACGTCTTCGCCGAGAATCTGGGAGGGCTGATCGAGGAGGGCGTCGACGCGGCGATCACGGCCGTCGAGTCACTCGACGGGAAGCGCAAGATCGTGATCGCGTGGACTCCCGGGAAGAGCATCCTTTCGAACGCGAACATCCCCTGCCTCCACGCGGATCCCTACTACGGCACGATCGAGCCCGGAAAGTCGTCCGAGGCGAAGGGCGTGATCCTCTTCACCGAGGGCCCGCTCGAGGAGGCGGTCGCGAAGCTCCGCTTGGAAGGCTGGGGCGCGCCGCCGGTAAAGGTCGAGGAGGGGCTGGCCGCGAAATATCCGGGCGACGCGGGGCTCCAGGACGACCCCGCCGTGCTCCTTTTCGAGGATTTCGAGCAGGATCCGAAGACCGCGGCCTGGATGAAACCGGGCGGCTGGTTCGACCAGGAGTTCAAGCCCGGCAGCGGCTGCGAGATCACCGACAAGGTGCCCGCCGCGGCCGGCAAGCGCTGCGTCCAGTACAACCTGAAGAAGACGAAGCAGGGCTCGGGCGGGATGTTCCACCTCATCAAGCCCGTCGACACGCTCTACTACCGCTACTACCGGATGTTCGAGAAGGAGTGGGAGTGGCCGAAGGGTTACGGCCCGCACGATGGGATGGTCTTCGGCGGGACGTGGGACGCGCCGACCAAGACCGACCTTTCGATCTACGTCGACTTCTGGCAATCGGCCGACACGGTGGCGCGGATCGCGACGGCGAAGCAGAAGATCGGGTACGACGGGTGGAACGAGTGGCTCAAGAAGCGGGGCTGCCTCGCGCCCGTCGGCGGGAACGGCTTCGCGTGGAACAAGTCGAAGCCCGACAAGATCGAGCCCGGCAAGTGGCACTGTGTCGAGGTGATGGTGAAGCTCTCCGCGCCCGGGAAAGAGGACGGCGCGGTCAAGCTCTGGGTGAACGGAAAGCTCGTGAGCGAGCACTCCGAGCTTCCCCTCCGCGACGAGAACCATCCGGACCTCCTCCTCAACATGATCTTCCTCGCGCCCTATTTCCATCCGGGATCGCCGAAGGACCAGACCCACTGGGCGGACCAGATCGTCGTGGCGACGAAGTACATCGGACCGGTGAAGAAGCCATGAAAAAACTGATCGCGATCCTCCTCGCTTTCGCCCCGCCGCAGGACCGGGGCCTGGCCGCAAAGTATCCGGGCGACGCGGGGATCGAGAAAGACCCGGATGTCCTCTTCGTCGAGTCGTTCGAGACGGACTCCTGGAAGAAGACCTGGCAGGAAATCTCCCATCCGGCTTCCAAAGAGATCGAGGAGGACGCGGGTCTCGCGCTCGCCGGCCGGCGGTCGCTCCGGCTGCCGTTCACGCCCGAGGCCGCCGACAACGGCGCCGGGTGGATGCATTACTGGTGGGAGGGCTCGGACGAAGTCTACCTCCGCTATTACTTCCGCCTCTCGAAGGGCGGAGACTGGCGGAACAACAAGCTCCTCCAGCTCCACGGTCATGAGCGCGGGGTCCGCTACGGGCCCGGTGCGGGAAAGAGGCCCACGGGATTCGACACGGTGTGCAGCGGCACCGGGGTGGGCGGCGACAAGGGGCCGCCCTGGACGCGGGTGATGCTCTACACCTACTGGCCGGGGCAGAAGGGGGACTGGGGCGACAACGTGATGCCCAACAAGGGCGTCCAGCCGGAGATCAAGGAGGAGGAGTGGACCTGCCACGAGGTCATGGTGAAGCTCAACGAGGTCGGCAAGTCCAACGGAGAGCAACGGCTGTGGATCAACGGCAAGCTCGTGATCGAGCAGACGGGCCTCGAATGGCGGAAGACCGACAAGCTGGTGATCAACAACATCATGCTCTCCACCAACACGTCCGCACCGCCGAAAGCCGGCGAGAAGCGGACGGTCTGGATCGACGGCATCGTCCTGGCGAAGAGGTACATCGGCCCGATGGCCGCCGCCGGGAAGAAATGAAGACTCCGATCGAGACCGCCCGCTACTTCGGGCGGTTCTTCTCCCACCACGCGCGGATCTTGTCCGCCCCGGCGTTGGCGTCGAATTTCAGATAGGGGAAGAGGGCGGAGAGGGCCGACTGGATCGCCGTGCGCGCCTGCCGGCGGACGTTCTCTTCGGCGTCGTCGAGGAGCGGAAGCAGGAGGTCGACCGATTCCTTGCGACGGACCTTGCCGAGGGCCATCACGGCGGCTACACGATAGTAGGTCTTGTCCCCCGCCAACTCCGCCTTCACGCCGTCGTACCCCTCCCGGAGATCGAGCTGGAGGAGCGCGGCCGCGGCCTCAAGCCGCTTGACGGAGTCGCCCTCCGTCGCCACCTTCCGCAGAAGCTCCAGCTGCCCCTTCCCCGCCATCTTGATGATGCCGTCGAGCGCCGCCCGCGAAATCGACGCGTCCGCATCTTCCGACAGCTTCGAGAGGAGGGGGATCGACTTGTCGTCCTTCATCGACGCCAGCGTCGAGACGAGCGCGGTCCGGAGGGACCGGTCGGTGGATTTCTCGAGAAGCTCCCGGAGCCGGGGCAGCACGGTCCGCTTTCCCGAATTCTCGATCGCGTTGAGGAGATGGAACACCCCCTGGGTCGGGACCGTCTCGTTCTCCAGCGACTTGAGCCCCTGAGCCAGCGCGTCGTCGTCGCCCCGGCGAATGAGCTGTCCGAGGGCCTCGAACTTGAGGACGTCGTACGGATCGGTGGAGATCTTCTTGAGGACGAGGAAGGCCGAGGGGTCCTTCTGGTAGCCCAGGATCTGGAGCGCTTCGCGGCGGAGCTCCTCCGCCTTCTCCTGCTCCATGAATTTCGCGATCGCGCGGACGATGTCGGCCCCGCCCTCCGCGTTAAAGCCGCCGAAGAGGCCGTTCAGGATCGCCCGCTTCTCCTCGGGGGTCTGCGCCTTGGGAAGGAGGGCCAGGAGGAGCGGCAGCCCCGTCTCGTCGTCGAGCCACCGAAGCTGGCCGGCCGCCTCGGCGCGGGAGACGAGGTCGTACTTCTGGCTGAGGCTTTTGAGGGCGGCCACCGCGTCCTTCGTCCGAAACCGGGCGAGTTCGCGGATCAGGATGACGCGGACCGGTGTGGGACCCGTCTCGGCCTCCTTCACGAGGAGCGGGACGTGCGTCGGCTTGAGGGCGGCCGTGAGCTGGTTGGTGATCTGGTAGCGCTGGTTGACGTCCGAAGCCGCCCGGAGTTTCGCGATCAGATCGGCCGCCTCGTCGCGCGCCGCGAGCGCCAGGAGGAGGAGCGCGATCACCGGCCGCCCCCCTGGGTCGCGGTGCCCGAGCCGCGGCCCGGATCGGCCGTGACGGGGCGCTGCGGGCGTGCAGCGCCCGCGGTCTCGGTGGTGGTTTGGGTCGAGGTCGAGCGCGGGCGGACGCGATCGGCGGCCGCCGCCCCGCCCTTCGCTTCTTTGACTTCGAAGATGGGATTGAAGACCGGGAGGGAGGCGCGGCGCATCAGGAGCTCC
>JBGPCZ010000155.1:0-14641 GCA_041482015.1 Planctomycetota bacterium
GACTCGTCCAGGCAGCCCCAGCTGAGCGACCAGTGCTGCGTGCGCGTCCAGACCAGGTGCTGGAGCTGGCCGATCTTGTTGCCACCGCTCGTGTACCGGTAGCTGAGCGTGAGCGTGAGGTTGTTCTCCGTGTCCTTCCCCTTCTCCGCCTTCACGAATTCGAAGTCCGTGAACTTCTTGGGATACTGCTTTTTCACCTCCTCGAGGAACCCGTCCAGCGTGACCGTCCCGTCGGTGACCGCTTTCATGGGGTCCTGGACCGCGAGAATGAGGGTCGAGCCGGTGCGCGGTGATGCCGGGGCGCGGAGGACCAGGTACTTGCTCTTGTCCGCGGAGTGTGTGACCGACCATCCCGCGGGGATCGGGATCGTGAATCCCTTCTCCTCGTCGGTGTAGACGGCGTCGCCCTCCTGGCGGACGAGGGTCAGGAGCGCGGGGAGCAGGGCGAGCAGCTTCATTAGATCCTCCAGCGTCTATACTACTGGACGCATGGAACCGACCGTACCCGAATCCCTCGAAGCGGCGCGGCGGAAGGGGTTCAACCAGGGGATGAACGTAGCCTTGGCCTGCCTCGCGGTCGTGGGCGCCCTTTGGATTCAGCTCTCGGTCTTGAAGTACGTGCCCGTTTTCGCCGACGTCTTCGCGCAAGTGCATGTCGAGATGCCCGCCCTGACTGTCTTGGTGATCAACCACCACGGGGCCATCTCCCTCTTCGTGCTCCTGATGGCCGGGATCGCGGTCTTCGCCACGGTGACCCGGGGAGACCGCCAATCCACGCTGTTCCTCAACCTCGTGGCATTCTCTCTCAACATGATCTGGCTCGGGCTCTGCACCACGGCGCTGTTCCTGCCGCTGATGAGCCTGCTCCAGGGAATCGGATCCAAGCGCTGAGTCGCGGTCCGGCACACCGCTTGCTAAATCACATCGGGCGGTGAATAAAGGAGGCCTGATGGAGTGCCTGCGCAGCGAGATGCGCAGCGGGTCTTCAATAACTCATTAACCCATCGCCCGATAGCTCAATTGTCTTGACGCCCCGCAGGGGCGAGCCAGAATCGAGAGTCGGCTCCAGGGGATCACGGGTGGGGAGGGAGACCATGGTCGAGAGCATCGCGCCTGCCGTCCGCGCGGCCACGGGGCACGTCTACTACTCCATGACCAAGAGCCTCTGCGCCACCTGCAAGGCTGCCGTGGACGCGAAGATCCAGCTCCGCGACGGCGCCGTCTGGTTCGATAAATTCTGTCCCTCCCACGGCCACCAGGAGGTCCTCGTCTCCTCGAACGCCGAGTGGTACCTCGACTGCCTCCAGTTCATCGCGCCCAACACGCCGCCCTCGCGCGTCATGAAGGAGATCAAGGAGGGCTGCCCCTTCGATTGCGGCGCCTGCCCCTCCCACCAGCAGAAGGTCTATCTCCCCGTCGTCCCCATCACCTCGGGCTGCAACCTCGACTGCCCCATCTGCTACACGATCAACAAGAACGACCACGCTCACAACCTCTCGAAAGAAGACATGCAGAAGATCCTCGACCACTTGGTCGAGGACCACGGCGAGCTCGACATCATCAACTTCACCGGCGGCGAGCCCACCCTCCACCCGCAGCTCCTCGAGTTCCTCCAGATGTGCCGCGACGTCGGGATCAAGCGGCTCACGATCTCGACGAACGGGTTGAAGCTGCTCGACGAATCCTACGTCCGCAAGCTTGCCGCGCTCGACGCCCGCATCGTCCTCTCGCTTGACACTTTCCGCCCCGAGATCGACAAGATCATGCTCGGCGCCAACACGGTCGAGACCAAGCTCAAAGTCCTCGACCTGCTCGAGAAGTACGACGTCGCGACCACCATCCTCCCCGCCGTCGCCATGGGCCTGAACGACTCGGACGTCCCGCAACTCTTCGATCTCGTCCTCAAGCGCCCGCACATCCGTTCCCTCGAGCTCCACACGATGACGTTCACCGGCCAGGGCGGCGTCGGATTCAAGCGGACCGCGCGGATCACCATCCCCGACCTCCAGCGGCGGCTCGAGGAATCGACCGGCGGGAAGATCGCGTGGCGCGACTTCGTCCCGTCGCCCCTCGCCCATCCGCACTGCTACTCGATCTGCTACCTCCTCGTCCTCGACGGCGGCGGCTACGTCCCCTTCACGCGGCTCACGTCGCGCCAGAAGCTCTTCGAGCTCCTCCAGGACTCGCTCTACATCGAGCCGCGCGAGAAGCTCGAGGAGACCTTCCGCGAGATGATCGACGACCTTTGGGCCAACCCGGGGAAGGTCCCGGAGAGCGAGGCGGTCCTCAAGACGCTCAAGCGCCTCTTGAAGGACCTCTTCCCGCCCGGCGGGAAGACGCTCTCGATCCTCGAGCGGCAGAAGATCGCGGAGCGCTCGTCGAAGGCGATCTACATCCACTCCCACATGGACGAGGAGAACTTCGACGTCTCGCGGATCATGAAATGCTGCGTGGGCGTCCCCGCGCCCGACGGGTCGAACATCCCCACCTGCTCGTACAACGTGCTCTACCGCGAGAAGGACCCGAGGTTCGCCGACGCGAAAATGCTCGATCGCATGAAGTCGACCCGCCCAGGCTCCACGAAGTCATAAGGAGGGCGCCATGCAACTGCCCATCGTCAACCCGACCTTCATCGAGACTTCCGACGCCCGCCGCCGGGAGATCTTCCACTCGTTCTCAAAAGGGATCTGCCCGACGTGCCGCGAGCTGGTCGACGGCGTCCGCATCCTCCGCGACGGCAAGGTCTATCTGCGCAAGCAGTGCCCCCGCCACGGGAAGAGCGAGGCCCTCATCTCGGGCGACGTCGACTGGTTCCTGAAGTCCCTCACCTACATCACGAAGGGCTCGGTCCCGATCAAGCACTCGACCGCGGTGGGCGAGGGCTGCCCCAAGGACTGCGGCCTCTGCCCCGACCACGAGCAGCACAGCTGCCTGCCGATCATCGAGATCACCAACCACTGCAACCTCGAGTGCCCCATCTGCATCGTGCAGAACAAGAACAACTACTCGATGACCCGCGACGAGTTCACGGCGACGATCGACGGGCTGATCGAGAAGGAGGGGACGCTCGACACCGTCAACCTCTCGGGCGGAGAGCCGACGATCCACCCCCAGTTCCTCGACTTCCTCGACCTCGCGAAGCGGCCGGAGATCTCGCGCGTCTCGATCTCAACCAACGGCCTCCGCTGCGCCACCGACTTCGACTTCTGCCAGGAACTCGCTCGCAAGAAGGTCTACGTCAACCTCCAGCTCGACGCGCTGCGCAACCCCGAGCTCCGGATCCTGCGCGGCGCGGGCGACCAGGAGGCCGCCAAGCGGCGCGCGCTCGACAACCTCGAGAAGGCCGGCGTGCGCACGACGATCGTCTCGACCGTCGCCAAGGGGGTGAACGACGCGCAGATCGGCGACTGCGTCCGCCTTCTCTACGAGCGCGACTTCATCCTTTCGCTCATGTTCCAGCCCGCGGCCTACACGGGCTACGGCGGCGCCCACTTCGGCCCGCACGACCCGATGAACGTGATCACGATCCCCGACGTCGTCCGCTGCGCCGAGGAGCAGACGGGCGGGATGCTCCGGAAGAGCGACTTCCTGCCGCTCCCCTGCTCCCATCCCGGCTGCTTCGGCCTCACCTATCTCCTCAAGACCGACGAGGGGTTCATCCCCTTCCCGCGGTTCATCGAGCTCGACCAGTACCTCGAGATCATCTCGAACCGCGGGACGATCCGGCCCGACGAGACCTTTGAGAGCGCGATCAAGACAACGATCGACCAGCTCTGGTCGAGCTCCGGGCAAATTCCGGACAGCGACCGGATCCTGAGGACGCTGAAGAAGGCGCTCCGGCTCATGTATCCCGAGGAGCGCGTCCTCGAGCTGGAAGAACGCCTCCACCTGGGCGAAGGACTCGTGAAGACGATCTTCATCCACGCCTTCATGGACGAGCACACGTTCGAGGTCGACCGGATCAAGAAGTGCTGCACGCACTACGCGTTGCCCGACGGCCGGCTGATGCCCGGCTGCGCCTACAACATGTTCTACCGCCACAAGGATCCGCGCTTCGCCGGCACGCCCGGCCAGGCGGTCATCTGGGGGAAGGGAAAGGCGTGACCGGGCTCGCCGGAAAGCGCGCGCTCATCACCGGCGGCGGCCGCGGCCTCGGCCGCGCGATCGGGCTCGCCTTTGCTTCGGAGGGGGCCAAGGTCGCGTTCACCTATACCCGCGACGACGAGGCCGCCCGCGCGACCGCCGAGGCGATCGGCGCCCTGGGCACCGAGGTCCGTAGTCACAAAGTCTCAGTCCTCGACCTTCCCGCCACCGAGAAGATGGCGGCTGAAATCGAGGAGGCCTGGGGCGGGATCGACATCCTTGTCAACAACGCCGGCATCAGCCAGAACCTCCCGGTGGCGCTCCTCGAGGAAGAGGACTGGGACCGGGTCATGGATATCAATGTCAAAGGGACGTTCCTCACGTCGAAAGCGGTCCTCCGTGGAATGATCCGCCGGAAGTCGGGCGTGATCCTGAACATCGGGTCGCTCGCCGGGACGCGCATGCTCGAGGCGCCGATCCACTATTGCGCGAGCAAGGCCGCGGTCAAGGGGCTCACCGAGGCGCTCGCCAAGGAGGTCGCCCGCTACCAGGTCCGCGTCCTCTGCCTCGCGCCCGGGCTCCTCGAGGACGGCGTCGGCCGCAACCTCCCCGACTACCGCCTCGCCGACTACCTGAAGCATTGCGCCCTCGGCCGCGTCGGCACGTTCGACGAGGTCGCGCGCTTCGCGGCGTTCCTCGTCTCCGACTCGAACTCCTACATGACCGGCGAGACCGTGATCATGGACGGTGGGCTGTGACCCCGCTCCGCTGCCTCATCTTCGGCGGCTCGGGGGCGCTGGGCGGCGCGGTCTGCCGCGCGATCGCCGCCGAGGGCGCCCGCCTCGCGTTCACTTACCGCACGGGGGAGAAGGCGGCTCTCGACCTTGCGAAGGAGATCCCGGGCAGCCTCGCCCGCCCGCTCGATCTCCTCTCGGTGAAGGACATCGAACGCACGGTCGACGAGGTCGCCTCCGCCCTCGGTGGCCTCGATGCGTTCGTCCAATGCGCGGGTGTCGCGATCACGATGGAGTGCGCCGGGCCCAAGTCCCACCACCGGATGCCCGAGATCGACGAAGCCGGCTGGGACAAGATCATGGACGTCAACGCGAAGAGCACCTTCTTCGCGGTCCGGCGAGTCTCCGAGGTGATGCGGAAGGGCGGCGGCGGGAACATCGTCTTCATCGGGTCGGTCGACGGCGTGAAGCCCGCCCCCTCGCCGGTCCACTACGCGGCGTCGAAGGCGGCGCTCGGCGGGATGACGCAGGCGATGGCGAAGGAGCTCGGCGAATCGAAGATCCGCGTCAACATGGTCGCGCCGGGGATCATGGAAGGCGGCCTCTCGCGCGCGCTGCCGGACAACCTTCTGAAGGAGTACATCAAGCACTGCGGACTCAAGCGCGTGGGGAAGCTCTCCGAGATCGCCGCGATCGTCGCCTGGCTCGCGCGCCACAACACGTATATCACGGGCCGGATCCTCCTCGCGGACGGCGCTTTATGAGTTCCGAGCGGAAGCGCCTCCCGGCGCTCGGCCTCGCGGCGATCGCGTTTTACGCCGCGCACGCGGTCGATTCCCTCCTCCGGAAGCAGCCGGACAACCTGCTCTGGGTCTGCAACCTGGGCGCGCTCGCGGTCGGGACCGGGCTTCTTTTCGGCTGGCCGACGCTCAACGCGATCGGCCTGTTCTGGCTCGTCCTGGGACTTCCCCTCTGGATCTACGATCTCGTGAAGGGCGGCGAATTCCTCTGGACCTCGACGCTCACGCACGGCGGCGGATTGGTCGTCGGCTTCGCCGGACTCCGAAAGATCGGTCTCCCGCGCGGAGCGTGGTGGAAGGCGACCGTGGCGCTGGGCGCCCTGAACCTCGTGTGCCGCGTCACGCCCCCGAAACAGAACATCAATCTCGCCCACGCCGTCTATCCCGGCTGGGAGACGACGTTCCCCTCGCACTTCCTCTATCTCGTCGGCCTCCTCGCGCTCTTCGCGGCGGTCGCCGCGGCGCTCCAGTTCGGGCTCCCGAGGCTCGGGTTCAAAGGAGCGTCATGAAGCCCGCCGTCGAAAAATTCGCCCGGCATGTCAACCCCGCGTTCGTGCGCCTCCTTGGCATGTTGGGCTACGGCCGGGTCTTCGTCCGCGCGAGCGACGTCCGCCTCTGGGACGATGAGGGCCGCGAGTATCTCGACCTCCTGGCCGGGTTCGGAGCCGTCAACGTGGGCCACAACCATCCGCGCCTCGTCCGCGCGCTCCAGGAATCCCTCGCGACGGAGCCCGTCAACCTCGTCCACGTCGGCCCGTCGGTCCCGACGGCGGAGCTGGCCGAGGTTCTGGCCGCGCTCGCGCGTCCTCTTGAGATCACGCTCTTCTCGAACAGCGGCGCCGAGGCCGTCGAGGCGGGCCTCAAGCTCGCCCGCGCTGCGACCCGGCGCGATGGCTTCGTCTCCTGCCGCGACTCGTTCCACGGCACGTCGCTCGGGACGCTCTCCGTGATCGACGAGCCCCGGCTCCGCGCCCCCTTTGAACCGCTCCTCCCCGGCTGCGAGCGCGTCCCCTTCGGAGATCTCGCCGCGCTCGAAAAGGCGCTCGCCCCTCGCCACGCCGCGGCGTTCCTTGTCGAGCCCGTCCAGGCGGAGGGCGGCGTCCGGTTCCCGCCGCCCGGGTACCTGAAGGAGGCGCAGGAGCTCTGCCGCCGCGCCGGCACGCTCCTCGTCCTCGACGAGGTGCAGACGGGATTCGGCCGCACGGGGACGATGTTCGCGTACCAGGCGGAGGATTTCGTCCCCGACGTCCTCGTCCTCGGGAAATCGCTCGGCGGCTCGCTCCTCCCGGTCTCCGCGACGCTCACGACGGCGGAGATCCACGCGAAGTCCTACGGCTCCATGGACCGCTTCGACCTCCACGGCTCGACCTTCGGGGGGAACAGCCTGGGCTGCGCGGCCGCGCTCGAGACGCTCCGCGTCATCGCCGACGAGAATCTCGTGGCGAACGCCGCCGCGCGCGGGAAGCAGCTCCTCGAGGGCCTGAAGCGCCGTCTCGCCGGCCATCCGCTTGTCCGCGACGTCCGCGGCCGCGGGCTCCTGGTCGGCATCGAGCTCGGCCCGACCGACTCCGGCTGGATGAACCGCTTCGCGCGCCCGTTCGTCGAGAAGGTCTCGCGCTCCATCTTCGGCCAGTGGGCGGCGCTCAAGCTCCTCGAGCGCGGCCTCCTCTGCCAGCCGGCGGTCCTTCACTGGAACGTCCTGCGCCTCGAGCCGCCGCTCACGATCCGGGAGGCGGACGTGGACCGCGCGATCGACGGAGTGATCGAGACGCTTTCGGAGTACCGCGGCGTGGCGCCCCTTCTCAAGGACGTGGCCGCGCGGCTGGGGCGCCAATTCGCGCGCGGATGGGAGTTCCCGTGAGCTGGACGGAGACGAAACGCGAGCTCGGGTTCGCCCGCGCGATCTTCACCGGGCGGCCCTACAACTGCCTCCTGCAAGTGACGAACCGCTGCAACATGAAATGCAGTTTCTGCGACTTCTGGCCCAACGGCGTCGCGCCGCAGGAGGAGCTTTCGCTCGACGAGTTCCGCTCGCTCTCGTCGCAGCTCTCGGAGATGGGCCGGTTCCTCCTTTCCATCGAAGGGGGCGAGCCCTTCGTGCGGCCCGACCTGGTCGAGATCGTCCGCGCGTTCTCGGACGACCACCTCCCCACTCTTTTCACCAACGGCTGGTACGTGACGCCGGAGAATGCGAAGGCGCTCTTCGATGCGGGGATGACCCAGGTGGGCGTCTCGGTCGACTACTCCGTCGCGGCCCGCCACGACGCCAAGCGCGTCCTGCCCGGCGCGTTCGACCGCGCGTGGAAGGCGGTCGACGCCTTCCGCGACGCGGCCCCCCACGGCGGGAAGCAGGTCCACGTCATGACCGTCCTCATGAGCGACAACGTCGACCAGCTCGAACCACTCCTGGAGATGACCGCGGCGCGCGGTGTGGGCCACGTCGTCACGCTCCTCTCGAAGCACGGCTACCGGCGCGGCAAGGGGGTCGACGAGTGGCCGTCGGGGTCGCTCTCGGAGAGGCTCCTCGGGCTCTGGAAGAAGTTCCCCCACTGGCGCTTCTGGCGGGAGTACGTGGAGAAGCTCGACGCGTTCCTCTCGGGCGGCCAGATGCCGACCTGCCGCGCGGGGATCCAGGCGTTCAACATCGACCACGTCGGGAACGTCTCCCCCTGCGTCGAGAAGATCGACCGGATCGCCGGGAACCTCCGGCGCGAGCCGCTGGCCGCGATCCACGCCCGCCTCGCGGCCGACCGCGAGGAGGTCTCGAAGTGCCAGCAGTGCTGGACCGTCTGCCGCGGCTTCAGCCAGCTCATGGGCGAAGGCGGCACGGCCCGCGGGTGGTGGGACATGGCGACGCGGATGAGGTCGACGTGATGCGTTACTTCCTGATCGACAAGGTGACCGAGCTCGCGCCGGGCGAGCGGATCCGCGGGGTGAAGAACGTCACCCTGAGCGACGAGATCCTCCACGACCACTTCCCCGACTTCCCCGTCATGCCGGGCGCGCTCATCGTCGAGGCGGCCGCACAGCTCGCCGGGTTCCTGCTCGAGGCGACGTTCAACCGGAAGGGCGAGCCGCTCCGCCGCGCGCTGCTCGTCCAGATCCAGCAGGCGAAGTTCCACGACACGGCGGGGCCGGGCGACCAGCTCGACATCGCAGTTGCGCTCGACTCGCGCCTGGAGGGGGCGGCACAGGTGACGGCCGACGTGCGTTGCGGCGAGCGAAAGATCGCGCGCGCGACGCTGACCTTTATGATGAAGGCGATCGATTCCCAGAAGGTCCACGATCAGCGAAGGTATGTCTACGGCTTATGGACTCGCGACCTGAAGCCCCCGCCCGAAATCCTTTAGTCGTCACGGGGTTCGGACACGTCGTCGGGACGCCCTGCGATCCGACTCCCTATCTCAAGGTCCGCAAGCAGCGGAAGTTCATGGGCACGCAGGACGATCTCGCCGTCGTCGCCGCGGGACGCGCGCTCGAATTGGCCGGCCTCCGCGAGCCGCTGGGCGAACGCGCAGGGCTCTTCCTCGCCGTCGGCTACATCCCCTTCGAGCAGTCGGACATCGACCTCCTCCTCGGCGGCTCGCTCGAGGACGGACGGTTCTCGATGGCGCGCTTCTCGACGGAGGGGTACACCGCGGTCAACCCGCTCCTCACGTTCCGCTGCCTCTCGAACATGCCGGCCTATCACGTCTCGGTGAACTTCGATCTCCAAGGCCCGTACTTCGTCACCTACCCGGGGCCAGGGCAGTTCTACCTCGCACTCGAAGAGGCCGCGAACGCCCTCGACTCCGGACGCATCGACGTCGCGCTCGTCGGCGGCGTCGCGCACCAGGACAACTTTCTCGTCCGCCACCATTTCAAAAGGATCGATTCGCCGGCGGAGCGCCTCGTCGACGCCGCAGGATTCGTCGTGCTCCAGAAGTCCGGCCGTGCACGGGGGCGCCTCGTTTCCCATCGCGTTTCGTTCCATCCCGCCGATCCCTTTGAAGAGGCGGTCCTCCCCGCCGAGACCGGGGCGGACGGCTCTATGGGACCCGCGTCGCTCCCGGTAGCGCTCTCCCTGGGGAAGGCGGGACGCTGGCGTCACGAACTGCGGAGCCGTGACGGTATCGTCGCCTCGAGCGAGTGGGAGGTCGCATGAGGCGGCGGGTCGCGATCACCGGGATGGGCGTCGTCACGCCGATCGGCAACTCCGTCGGCGCGTTCCGCGACAGCCTTCTTGCGGGCGTCTCCGGCGCCGGGCCGATCACCGTCTTCGATCCTGCGTCGCTTCCCACGCGGATCGCCGCGGAAGTCAGATGGGACGGCCCGGTCCTCCGCGACCGGAAAATCACCTTCGCGCTCGAAGCGGCGCGCCAGGCCCTCAAGTCCTCCGGGCGTCCGCGGGGTGAAGGCGGACTCAGCCTCGGGATTGGCCTCGAGCTCTTCTCGATGGACGACCTCGCCGAGAGTCGCCGGCCCGGATTCGCGCTGCCGGCGTCGCGCCGCGAGCGACTGAGTTTCCTGCAGACCCCGTCGGACCTCTGCGTCCAACTCATCTCAAAGCGCCACGAGCTCTCGCGCCCCCCGCTCACCCACGTCTCCGCCTGCGCGGCGGGGACCGACGCCATCGGCGCCGCGTTCCGGCGGGTCGCCGACGGCCGCTCGGACTGGATGCTCGCGGGCGGGACCGACTCGATGGTCAATCCGCTCGGCGTCGCCGGCTTCTGCCGGATCGGCGCGACGACGACGGCGAACGACGAACCCCGGCGCGCCTCGCGTCCCTTTGACCGGAAGCGCGACGGGTTCCTCCTCGGCGAAGGCGCGGCGATCCTTGTCCTCGAGCCTCTCGACGCCGCCCGCGCGCGCGGCGCGGAGGTGCTGGCCGAAGTCGCGGGCTACGGCTGCTCGTTCGACGCGCACGGGATCAGCGAGCCCCACCCCGGGGGACGGGGCGCGGTCCAGGCCATGAGGCGGGCGCTCGACGACGCGGGCCTCGCGCCCGACGCGGTCGACGCGGTGAACGCCCACGGCACCTCGACGCCGAAGAACGATCCCGTCGAGACGCTCGCGATCAAATCGCTCCTCGGCCCGCGGGCGAAGGACGTGCCCGTCTACGCGACCAAGTCGATGATCGGCCATTTGATCTCCGCCGCGGGCGCCGTCGAGGCGGTCGCGGCCGTCGAGTGCCTGCGTGCGCAGCGGGTCCACCCCACGATCAATCTCGAAGAGCCCGACCCGGCGTGTGACCTCGACTACGTTCCGAACCGCGCGCGGGAACATCCTCAAAAGGTGGTGCTCTCGAACTCCTTTGGATTCGGCGGGCAGAACGCCTGCATCGTCCTGGGGCGCGCCGATGCTTGAAGGAAAGCGGATCGTCGTGACGGGCGCGGGGCGCGGCATCGGCCGCGCGATCGCGACGGCGTGCCTCAACGCCGGGGCCATCGTGGGAGTGAACTACCTGAATTCAGAAGAGGGCGCCCGCGCCCTCGCCTCCGGGCACCCCGGCCGCGCCCACCTCCTTCCCTTTGACGTGACCGACGGAGCGCGCATCAAGACGGCGGTCGAGGAGTTCCGCGCGAAGGCCGGCCGGATCGACGGCTGGGTGAACAACGCGGCGGTCAACCTCCCCGATCTCCTAGTCTCCGCGTCTCCCGAGAAGATCCGCCGGCAGATCGACGTCAACCTCCTGGGCCCCATCTTGTGTGCGCAGGCGGTGCTCCCGATCATGATGGAGCAGAGGGGCGGGGCGATCCTGAACGTGAGCTCGGTCGCGGCCGCCCGGCCCGCGCGCGGGCAGTCGGTCTACGCGGCGACGAAGGGCGGGGTCGAATCGCTCACGCGCGCGCTCGCCGCGGAGTACGGCCGCAAGGGCATCCGCGTCCACGCGATCCGCCCGGGCCCCGTGGAGACGAAGATGCTGGAGGGGACGAAGGCGCTCGCGGAGGAGGAGATCCTTTCGCGCATCCCGCTCCGGCGGATCGGCAAGCCGGAGGAGGTGGCGGAGCTCGCGGTCTTCCTGTTGAGCGACCGCGCGGCCTTCATCACGGGCTCGATCCACACGGTGGACGGAGGGTACCTCGAGGGATGATCACCGATCTCATGAAGTCCCGGCGGAGCGTGCGGCGGTTCAAGCCCGAGCGGCCGCCCCGCGAGCGGATCGAGGCGCTGCTCGACGCCGCGGTCTCGGCGCCCTCGGCCAGCAACAAGCAGCCGTGGCGTTTCCTCGTCGTGACGCGCCGCGCGACGATCGAGGCACTCGCCGCCGCCGTGCGCGAGTCGACCGACCGGATCGCCCGCCATGTCGAGCCCACGATGGAGGCGTCGTTCCGCGCGTACGGCGACTACTTCACGCGGTTTGAGGGCGCGCCGGTGGTGATCGTCGGCCTGTTCAAAAGGCTCACCGTCCTCTCGAACCTGGTGGATGCGCGGCTCCCCGCGGACGACCGCGCGCGGATCGAGCTCATGGAGCGCGACTCGGGGCTCATGGGGGTCGCGATGGCGCTCGAAAACCTGCTGCTCGCGGCGCACGAGGCGGGGCTGGGCGCGTCGGGAATGACGGGGCCGCTCGTCGCCGCGGATCGCATCCGTGCGATCCTCGAGGTCCCGCCCTCGTGGGAAGTCGCCGCATTCGTCCCCGTGGGCTGGCCCGCGGAGGAACCGCCGGCCACGGACCGGAAGCCCGCGGAGAAAGTCACGACGTGGATCGAATGACGATGACGCGCGACGAGGTCTTCGGGGCGATCCGCACGCTCGTGGCGGACAGTCTCGCGATCAAGGCGGAAGGGATCACGCCGCAGAGCCGCCTCACGGCGGACCTGGGGGCCGACTCGCTCGACTTCATCGACCTCATCTTCCTGATCGAGAAAAAGTTCTCGATCAAGGTCCGCGACGGCGAGCTCGACTTCTTCTCGAAGCTCGATTTCTCGTCGCCGACCGTGATGAAGCAGGGCTTCCTGACGCGCGAGACGGTGGACTCGCTCAAAGGGTGGCTGCCGGCGCTGGAGCGCGTACCCGACCCCGCGCGCGTCACGCCCTCCCAGCTCTTCTCGCTGATCACGCTCGAGACGCTCTGCATCCTGGTGGAAGGAAAGCTGCGCCGATCGGGGTAGGTCTGGCACGTGGCGCCAATTCCTGCCCGGAATCCGAATCACTCCCAGGGAAGGTTCCCCTGCAACCCCGATGCTTTCATGTATTCCGCGACCATCTGTCGGAGCAGGTTTTCCATTCTCAATTCACAAGCCCACCGATGGACATACTTCCAGTCGAGTTCCTTGAACCGGCGCTCCATCACCGTGGCGGCGTCGTCCAGGTCTCTCGCGCGGAAGGCCAGCACCTTGAAAATCAGCAGATCCTCGGCGCTCGATGACCAGTAGGATTTCTCCTGGAAGGTGACGGCGACCCGTCGGCTCAGGGCCTCCTTGAAGAGCCTGCCCGTGTCGTACCCGGTCGAATAGAACACATCGATCCCCATTCCTCCGCTTCCATGGGGGGCCCAGTACTTCGAAAGGACCAGCCGTTTGCCGGGGATCTCCATGGGACCGGACACTTTTTCAAGCCCCGCAGTGGCCATCCTCCGATCCAGGTCTTCCGCGGAGGGGAGATCGAGGGAAATGGCGAAATCTGCATCCGTTGTCGCCCGAACGCGTCCCCAGACGGCAACCGGGATGGCACCGATGAACATCCAGTCCGCTCGGAGGTCTTCGAAAATTGCGACCGCCTTGTCCACGGACGCGAAGAAGTTCCCAGGGAAGGGCCCTACGCCCATATCCCCGCCTCGGGGAATCTCGCGCTGAAAGGCGGATCTTCTCTCCGGGCGAACTGGTCGCGTTGGAGTCGTCCCCATTCCCGTTCGGCATCGGTTCGGCTGAGCCCATCCAGCATGAGACCCTGGACAGCGAACTCCCGGCCGATCTCGACCAGGCCGAAGTAGGCCTCCATCGCTCCGGTGATGTCGATGGGAGGATGCGTGCCTGCGTGCATATCCATGACGTCGCCGATGATAGCAAACCGGGTGTTCACGAACCAGCACCCCCACGACGGTTCTCAGGATAGAATGGGCCTGATCGGGAGGGTCCCCATGAAACGCTCCGTCCTCGCAGCCTTCCTGGCGCTGGCCGGCTGTTCCTCCGCCGAGGCGCCCGCACCGCCCTCCTCCAAGGCGGACCCGAAGGCAATCTACCCGTTCAAGATCGCGATCGACGAGTCCGTGCTCGCCGACCTCCGCGACCGCCTCGCGCGAACCCGCTTCCCCGACCAGGTCCCCGGCTCGGGATGGACGTACGGCGCGGATCTCAAGTACATCGTGGACCTCTGCGGGTACTGGCGATCCGGGTTCGACTGGCGCGCGCAGGAGCGCCGCCTCAACACCTTCGACCACTTCACGACGAACATCGACGGCCTCCCGCTCCACTTCATCCACCAGAAGTCGAAGCACGCAAATGCGACGCCCCTCGTCCTCGTCCACGGCTGGCCGGGATCGTTCGCGGAATTCGCGCGCGTCATCCATCCGCTCACTGATCCCGAGTCCTTCGGCGGCAAGGCGGAGGACGCGTTCCACGTGATCTGCCCCTCGCTCCCCGGATTCGGATTCTCCGGCAAGCCCCGCGAGCCCGGGTGGAACGTCGCCCGCATGTCGGAGACGATCCTCGAGCTCATGAACCGGCTGGGCTACTCGAAATACGGCGTCCAGGGCGGCGACTGGGGCGCGGGCGTGGCCACGTGGCTCGGGCAGAACGACCCGCGCGTCATCGGCGTCCACCTCAACTTCCTGACCGTCGGGCCGCAGCAGGCCGGCCCCGGCGTGGACATCGAGCTGACTCCCGAGGAGTCCGATCGCATGAAGCGCCGGTCCCAGGAGCTCCAGGATCACCGCGCGTACGGCGCGATCCAGGGGACGCGCCCGCTCACGCTCGGCTACGCCCTCAACGACTCGCCCGCCGGGCTCGCCGCGTGGGTCGTCGACAAGTTCTGGGCCTGGAGCGATCACGGCGGGAACCTGGACTCGAGCTTCTCGCGCGACGAGCTCCTCACGAACCTTAC
>JBGPCZ010000156.1:0-14571 GCA_041482015.1 Planctomycetota bacterium
ACCTGCACGAGCGCGGGATGGACAAGGACGTCTCGATCGTCATGTGGGGCGAGTTCGGGCGGACGCCGAAGCTGAACAAGTCGAACAGCCGCGACCACTGGCCGCAGGTCACCTTCGCGGTGATGGCGGGCGGCGGCATGAAGACGGGCCAGGTGATCGGCGCCACGAACCGGCTGGGCGAGCACGCCGTCGAGCGGCCCGTGACCTTCCAGGAAGTCTTTGCGACCCTCTACCACAACATCGGCATCGACGTCCGCCACGCGACGATCGAAGACACCGCCGGCCGGCCGCAGTTCCTCGTGGACTCGGGCGTGGAGCCCATCCGCGAGCTCATCTAGGCGTGGAGAAGGGCCGCACCGGAACCCCGCTCCTCCTGGTTCTCGCGGTTCCGATGCTGGCGTTGGCCCGAGTGGCCCTGTGTCGCGAATGCTTTCTGTCTCATTACGGCTTTGTACGCGGCCCCCTCGCGACTCCGTGCCCGCGTGTGCCCTGCTCGACCGGCTGCTGCGATGGGGAAGGCCGCGTGACCCTCTTTCAGAAATGGTTCAGGGGCCACCTTGCCGGCGAGTGACGGATCCCAAAAGAAAAACCTCCGGAGGGTGTGACCTCCGGAGGTCTTAGGTTCGATTCGCGGGTTACTTGAGCTTCGCGCCCTCCTTCGCCGCCTCCGTGGCCGGGTACTTCTTCTGGAGCGCGGCCAGGATCGGGGGGGCGCTCTCCTTGTCGGACTTCTTGCTGGAGGCGAGGAGCGACTTGGCCTGGTCGAGCATCTGCTTCGCGGCCAGTTCGTCCTTCACATCCTTATCTTTCGAGAGCACCGCGAGCGCCGCCGACGCGGTCTTCTCGTAGTCGGTCTTCTTGAACCAGGCCGCGACCTTGCCGTACTCCACGTAGGCGGAATACTTCTTCCCGTCGGCCTCGAACGCCTTGGCGCGCTCCAGGCCGGTTTCGGCCATGGGCTTGACCTTCTCGTACATCGCCGCGGCCGCGTCCTGGAGGTCCTTGGGGGCCTTCTGGGCGAGCGCCGCGAGGTCGCCGATCGCCTCGTACTGGCCCATCTCGATGTCCCGCGCCACCGCCTTGAGCTTTTCGGGGATCGTGATCCCGGCGAAGAGCGGCTTGGCATCGGCCAGGTACTTGTTGATCTCCTCGGTCAGCCCCCTTGCCTCCATGGGGGCGACGTGCATGGTCCCGTTGGCGTCGATGATGCGCCACTGGTAGATGTTTTGCAGGCTGATCTTGAACCCGAGCTGCTTCTGCGTCTCTCCGCCATCGTCGACGAAGATGGGCCACTCGAACTTGTTCGACTTGGCGTAGTCCGTGGCGACGCTCTTGGGGTTCAGGCTGTTGACGGCGATGAAGGCGACCGGCTTGTCGGTGAAATCCTTGCGGAGCTTATTCCAACCTGGAATATGGGAGACGCAGGTGGGTCACTGGTCCGAGAAGAAATAGAGCACGACCACCTTGCCCTTGAGCCGGTCCAGGCTCATCTCCTTCGAATTGACCCAGCTGGATCCCTTGAGTTCAAAGGATTCCTGGGCCGACGCCAGGGATGGGAAGAGGGCGGCGGCGAGAAGCGCCAGGGGGGCGATCGAACGCATGGGCAACCTCCAAGTCACGGGCGACATGAACCACTATACGGCTGGGGCCGAATCCTTTTGAGCTCAATTCCGGGGTGCGAGCTTCGCGTACTCGGCCCGAAGCTGCTCGACCTCGGCCTTCGCGGCGTCCACCTTGGGCTTGAACGCGTCCGCTCTTGCCTGCTCGGCGGCGATCCGGTCTTGGGCGGCGGCCGCGGTCTTCAGGAGGACGGCCGCTTTCTGGGCGGCCTGCTCGGAAGCAATCTTGCCGTCGGCGAGGGCCTTCTCGGCCTCGGGAATGGCCGCCTTCGCCTTCTCGATCTCCGCGGCGCGCGCGAGGACGAGAGAATTGGCATCCGCGACGTCCTTCGCCAGCAGGTCCGTGGCTTCCTTCGCCTTGATCGCCGCCTGGCCCAGGACGACATCCAGCGGATCGGCCTTCGCCGCCTCGGCAAGGCGGGCCGCGAACGGCTGCGTGGCGGAGGCCCTCGCGTCCTTCTCGGCCAGCGACTTCTTCGCCCCGTCCAGCGCGGCCTGGGCTTTTGCGGGGCCGGCCTTGGCCTCCCCGAGCGATGCGTCGAGTTTGTTCACGCGCTCCACCGCCTCCGCGGCGGCCTTGACGGAAGCCTCGTGGTGGGCCTTGGCGGATACTGCGACGGTCTTCGCGTGCTCGACGTCGGCGAGAAGACCGTCAAGCTCGGCCAGCGTCTTCGCGGCCTCGGTCTTCTTCGCGTGGACCTTGACGTTGAACTGGCCAGCCTTCCACGTTGCCAGCCGGCGTTCGAGGCCGGCAACCTGCGCCGCGACCGCATCCGCCGCTTGTTTTGCCGCCACGGCCGTCGGGGCGGCGGCCGCGTTCTGCTTCTGGAGCTCGGCGAGCGCCGTCGCTCCCGCCGTCTTCTTCTCCCCGAGCTGCTTGAGCGTGGCCTGGCGCTCGGCCAGCGCCTTCTGCGCGGGGCCCATCGCGCCCGCGGCCTGCTCCGCCGCTCCCTTTGACTTCTGCGCGGCCTCCGAAAGCTGCGCGACCTCGGTCGCCTTTTCGGAGGCGGACTTCTGGGAGGTCTCGAGCGTCTTGGCCTTCGCCGGGTCGGTCTCGATCTCCTTCAGAAGGGAGGCGTTCGTTTCCTGGAGCTTGCGGAGATCGTCCGCCGATTTTTGCAGGGCGAGCGAGGCTCCCTTCGAGGTCTCCGCCTTCTGGGTCGACTCCGCCTGGCGGGCCGCGACCTCCGCCTGCGCCGCCGTGGCGGCCTGCGTCGCCGCGACGATCGCTTTGTCGACGTCGGCCTGGGAGGCCTCGGCGGCCTTCAGGGCCGCGGCCGCCTGGTCTGACGCCGCCTGTGCGACCATCTGCTTTTCGACCGCGGGTGCGAGCGCTGCCTGCGCGTCGGTCAGCGCCTTGGAATCGGCCGCGATCCGCTCGGCGAGCGCAGGAGGATTGACGCTCAGCGTGCCGAGGCGCTTTCCGTCGGCGGCGCTCCAGGCGCGGACATCGCCGGTCCAGTCGCCGGCGATGACCTTCGATCCATCGTGCGTGAAGACCGCGCGGAGGGCCACGTCGCCGAACGCCTCGAAGTCTCTCTGCTTGGTCCCGTCGACGGTCCAGGTCCGCGTGAGCAGGTCGCGACCGCAGGTGACGAGCCGTCCATCCATCGCGCAGTGGATCGACTCGACGGCCGGGTGCGCCTGCCACGCCTTGACCCGCGAGCCGTTCTGCATCTCCCAGAGCATGACCTGGCCGTCCTCTCCGGAGGACGCGAGAATGTTCGAGTCGGCCCGCCAGCTCAGGCCGGTGATCGCGGCCTTGTGACCGTTGAGCGAATGGAAGATGTTGCCGCTCTTCGCCTCCCACACGTGGAGGCCGCCGTTCCGGTCTCCCGTGGCCAGGAGGACGCCGTCGGGGCTGAACTCGAGGGCCGTCACCCAGTCGGTGTGTTTCTTGATAGAGTGGTGAAGCTCGCCGTCCTTCGTGGACCAGATCTTGACGAGCTTGCCGGGGCCGCCGAGCGCGACCTGCGAATGGTCCGGGCTGATATCGGCCGCGAGGACAAGGTCGTACTCGCCGCCGATCTCGAAAAGCCGGTCGCCGCTCTTGACGTCCCAGACGACGACCGCGCCCGTCTTCGCGCCCCGGCCTCCCGCGGCCAGGAGCAGCGCCCCGTTCCGGCTGAAGCGGAGCGCGTGGACGCGCCGCTCGGGGAAGGGCAGGAGGCCCGCGAGATCCAGGGTGTCCGTGTTGTAAAGGAGCACCTGGTGCTGGCCCGAGACGGCCACGAGCGGGGCCCACGGGCTCGCCGCGAGCGCCGTGATGGACTCCGTCCGCACCGTCCGCAGTTGCGGCTCGAGGAGCAGGTCGTGCGGCATCGGCGGCGGACCTTCGGGTTTCCCCTTGGCGACGGCGCCCAGGGCGAGATCGACCTTCGGCTTCGCGCCCTTCTTCGCGGCGCCGCCCTTCGCTTCGACCAGCCCCCCGTCGATCCACTTGCGGAAAACCGCGAGTTCCGCGTCGGCGAGCTTGGGCTTCTTCGGCGGCATGTGCGGATCCGCGAGATGGGCGACCGCCTTCCAAAGGGTGCTGTTCGCGGAGTCGCCCGGCGCGGCCAGTTCGCCGCTTCCGCCGCCGGCCATCGCGGCGGAGTATGTCGAGAGGTCGAGGTCGCCCTTTCGCTTGTCGGAGTTATGGCAGCCGAGGCAGTGGGTCTGGAGGAGGGGCAGCACCTGCTCCTGGTAGTTGACCGGCGCCTCCTGGCCCAGGGCGGCGGAGGCGCAGAGGCACAGGCTCGCGAGAATCATCTCCGTGAAATCCTAATGGTTGAAGATGAACTCATTGGCGTTCAGGAGGGCCCAGAAGAGGTCCTCGAGGTCCTGCTTCACCGCGGCCTTGTCGGTCGTCACGGGCTTCACCTTCTCGATCTGCGCGGGCGAGGGTTTGCGCCCGAGGGCGCGGATGTAGAGCTCCTCGACGACCTGTTCCGGGGTCCGGCCCGCGGCGAGCAGCTTCTGGACGACGCCGCCCTGCGTGATCCTCGTGTTCACCGTGTCGCCGTTCAGGAGGTGCAGCGCCTGCGACAGGTTGGGGTCCATCTTGACCTCGCAGGAGCAGGCGGTCTCGCGCGACGCCCGACCGAAGGTCCGGAGGAAGTAGTTCGTCACGTTGCCGTCGGCGATCTGAACGGCGCGGGCGCCGAGGGGCAGGCCTCGGAACTTGTTGGGGGTTTCCGTGATCTGGGAGATCACGTCGAGCAGGACCTCCGAGCGGATCCGCCGGATCGGCCCCTTCGAGAAGTTGCGGCTGTCCGATTCGTTCGATTCGTTGGAGCGGGTCGAGAGCTGGTAGACGCGCGAGGTGCAGATGTCGCGGACGAACTTCTTGAAGTCGTACTTGTACTCCGTGAACCGTTTCGCCAGTGCGTCGAGCAGCTCGGGGTTCGACGCCGGGTTGGAGACGCGGACGTCGTCCACCGGCTCGATGATGCCCTTCCCGAGGAAGTGGGCCCAGACGATGTTGGCGAGGTTGCGCGCGAAGTAGGGGTTCTGCGGCGAGGCCAGCCAGTCGGCGAGCACCTGGCGGCGGTCCTTGCCCTTCACGTCGGCCACGTCGCCGCCCAGGAACTTGGGCTCCATCGTGCGGCCGCCCACGGGGTGCTTGACCTCCCCCGCCTCCTGGTTGTAGATGATCCGCTCGCGCGGGTCCTCCGCGTTCTTCCGGCCCACCTGGCTGAAGAAGGCGGCGAACCCGTAGTAGTCGTCGAGGGTCCAGCGGTCGAACGGGTGGTTGTGGCACTGGGAGCACTGGATGCGCATCCCCATGAAGATCTGCGCCACGTTCTCCGCCGTCTTCAGCGTGTCCCGCTCGATCTGGTAGAAGGTCGAGGCCGGGTTCTGGAAGGTCCCGCCGGTCGCGCCGAGGATCTCGCGGACCATCTCGTTGAACGGGACGTTGTCCTCGATCTTCGCCTGGAGCCAGTTGTAGTAGCCGAGCGCGGTCTTGTAGCTGACCTGGAGGTTGTCGTTGGTCCGTATCTGGAGGAGCTCGGCCCACTTCATAACCCAGAGCTCGGAGAATTCCTTGCGGCCCAGGAGCTCGTCGACCAGCCTCTCGCGCTTGTCCGGGCGCTCGTCGGCCGCGAAGCGGTCGTACTCCGCGCGGGCGGGGAGGAGGCCCGTGATGTCGAGGGTGGCGCGGCGGAGGAACGTCTCGTCGCCGCACAGGTCGCTCGGGAGCAGCCGGAGCTTCTTCAGCTTGTCGAAGACCAGGCCGTCGATGTAGTTGTTCTCCGGCGCGCGCGACCATTCGTACTTCACGCCCTTGGGGATGACGATGACCTGCGAGCCCACCGTGAAGGTGGCGAAGCGCGCGAAGACGTAGGCCTCGCCGCGCTGGCCGGCGGTGACGCGCCCGTCCTCGGCGATCTTCGCGGAGACCTCGTTGTTCGTCATGAAGCGGGCGAGCGCGGTGACGTCGCGGTCCGTACCGTCGGAGTACTTCGCGCGGACGGTCATGCGCTGCGCCGCGCCTTCGCCCTCGAGGACGAGTTTCGGGGGATAGAACTCGAGATTGACGGGCTTCGCGACATCGGGCGCGTCCTTGGGCGCGCCGGCCTCGAGCCAGCGGAGGAGCGTGGCGTGGAGGTCGCTCCCCGGCTTGAAGCGCTCGCCGCCCGTGTGGTTGACCGCGCCGAGGGATTTCTCGACGATCAGGCACTCCTCGGGCAGCGCGATGCTGATGCGCCGGCCCGACATCTCGCGGGTGATGCGGTAGTAGTCGCCTTCGGGGTCGAACCCAAAGAGGGAAATGCGGAAGCCGTCCTTGCCGCGGGCGGCGCCGTGGCAGGCGCCCGTGTTGCAGCCCGCGCGCGCGAAGACCGGCATGACATCGAGCTTGAAGCTGACGGGCCGCTCCTGCGCCGCGCCCTTCACGGTGACCGGGACCTTGAGCGTGCGGCCCCCGGCGGAGACCGTCATCTCGGTCTGCCCGTCCGCGACGGGCGAGAGGACGTTCCCTTTGACTTCGGCGAACGGCTGGGCCAGGGTGACCTTCGCCTCGTCGGTGATGTCGCGCGTGACGCCGTCGGGCTGGGTGAGCTGGACGACGAACGACTGGCGGTCGCGCGAGGTGGAAAGCTCGATCTCGGCCGGATAGACCTTCACGTCCGGCGGGGCGGCGTCCTCGTTGCCCGCCGATCCGGCGGTGGCCAGAAGGGCGAGGAGTGCGAGCGTCAACGCGTGCTTCATCTCACTTTCCCTTCTTCTCTTCGGCTTCCTGGCGGAGCTGCTCGAGGCGGCCCTGCCGCTTGGGGTCGGCCGGCTTCGCTTCGCCGGGCTTCGGCGGTGCGCCGTCCTTCCGCGGCGGGGGAGGCGGATCGATCCGGAGGATGCCGCCGGCGCCCACGCTGTGGGCGATCGGCTCGCCGTTTTCCAGGATGACGATCTGGCCGAAGAGCGACTTGTGCTGCCCGGCCGGGCTCTTCGGGTCGGTCTTCACGTGGAAGGTGACCTCCTTGTCGTCCTTCGTGATCTCCTTCTCCGCAGGCTCGGCGACGGCCCCCGCGGGGAGTCCGTAGAGGCCGACCTTCGCCTTGCCCTCGAAGGGCTTGAGCTGGTCGAGCTTGCAGACGACGTCGATCTCCTTCCCCTGTTCGACGTTCGCCATCTCGATCTTCATCGCGACGTAGGGCGGCGCGATCGTGAGCGGCGCGAGCTGGGTCGAGGACCACGCGGTCCCGTTGACGCCGGGGGCGGATCCGATGACCGCGGTTTTCCACGTACGCGCGGCCGCGTTGCCGTTCGCGCTGATCGGGTACGCGACCTCGTTCTGGCCGGCGGGGATCGTGACGGTCCCCTGCGCGCCGATCCCCGGGGGCGTCCAGAGGAGGCGGAGCTCGACCGGGGCGGTGAATCCCTCCTTGCGCTCGACGACGATGCGGAGATTCATCGACCCCGCCTGCACGATCGCGACCTTCGGCTCGATCATCCGGAGCTTGAACGGGATCTCCTCCGCGACCGCGACGGCGAGCCGGTCGGCGCGGGTCCCGTAGTAGATGGTGTTGTTGGGGGGGCCGTAGACGAGATTGACGTCCTGGCGGAAGCCGCCCTCGATCTTCTGGGCCGGATCCGCGGAGCGCGTGATCACGCGGGTCAGCGTGCCGGCGACCTTCGCGTCGGTCGCGGCCTCGAAGACCACGGGGACGCGGTCGACATCGGCCGCGATGGGGTCGTACGTGGCTGTAATCCCTTCGGGCATGCCCTCAAAGGAGAGGTTCATCGCGCCGCCGAAGTTGACGCGGTTGACCCGCACCCACGAGGCGAAGCGATTCCCCTTGGGCACGACGATCCACTGGCGGGTGGTTTCGCGCGGCTCCCGGTCGTACGCCGGGATGTGGGTGTAGACGCTGGGCTTCACGGCGTTGAACTCGACGCGATAAACGAAGGCGGGTCCCCCCTTCTTGAGGAAATCTCGCACCTTGATCTCGTATTCGCCGTCGGCCGGCGCGCTGAAACGGAGGGTCGCGTCGAGCCCGCCCTGCCCGTTGTTGGCGGAGATCCGCGCGCCGCCCTTCTGCCAGATCTCGAGCACCGGGTCGAGCGGCGAGCGCACGGCGCGGGCGTAGGCCCGCACATCAAACGTCTCGCCCTTCTTCGCCTTGAACCGGAACCAGTCCTCGTCGCCGTCCTTATCGATGATCCCGTTGAAGGCCACGGGGAGCGGCAGGTCCGTCGCGGTCGCCTGCTCGCGCGTGTCGTTGGGCTCCTTTTCGAGGACGTTGGGGAAGTCCGAGACGCGCATCCAGTTGGGGGAGGGAGGGGTTTGGCCGTCCTCCTCGGCATACACGGCGAGCCGGTCGACCGGCGCGTCCGGGAGCTTGATTTTCCGCACGAGCGGGCCCTTGACGTCGCCCACGTACGTGACGTCGACCTCCTCGCCCGCCTTTCCGCCGGGGGGATAGACCGCGAGCGGTCGCGGGAAGGAGCCGACATGGAGGCGGTACTGGCAGGCATCGCTGCCGCCGTAGGAGGTTTCGCGCACCTGGATGATGTAGGTGCCGTCCTCCGGGGCGATCATGGAGACGAGCGGATCCTGGAGGAGGAGCGCCGTGTCGTCGGAGGAGGTGATCTCGAACCGCTTGGTGTCGAGGATGGCGAGGTACGCGTCGAAGAGCGTCGTGCCGAGCCGGATGCCCTCCAGCTCCGCGCTCAACCGCTGGCCCTTCTTGAGCTCGACCGCGAAGTAGTCGACGTCCTCGTTCGTCACCGTCCCCGTCACGGTGACGTTCATGCCGATCTTCTGGGGATTCTTGAAGTCGTTGTTGGGCTCCTTCTCCTCGACGGCGGGGTAGAGGCCCACGTAGAACGTGCGGAGATCGCTGATGCCGCTCGCCGTGCGGAGGCGCAGGGCGTGCTCGCCGAGGGCCGCGTCGGCGGCGATCTTCACCCGCAGCTTCACCACGGAGTCGCTCGTGGCCTCGAGCTTGAGGACCTCGAGCCCGGGCTTGTAGAGGAAGATCTCCTGCGCGTCCTTGAGTTGCGAGCCCGAGAGGGTGAGCTCGAGTTCCGTGCCGCGCTGCCCGCCGCGCGGGCTGATGCGGGCGAGGTTGGGCGACTCGCGCGCCAGCGCCGGGAGCGTGGCGAGGCAGAGGAACAGAATGGAAAATGGGCGACGCGTCATGGCGGCCCTCATGAAAAAAACCGGGTTACGCGATGAGTTCCTTGATGACCTTGCCGCCGTCGACGATGCGGATCGGCCGGTTACCCGGGGCGATGAGCTTCCTCTCGCCCTCGAGGCCAAGCCGGTTGTAGATCGTCGTGGCGAGGTCGTCGATGCTCACGGGATCGCGCTCGGGCTCGGCGCCCGTCGGATCGGACGCGCCGTGGATGACGCCCTTGCGGATGCCGCCGCCGGCGAGGACGACGCTGAAGACCTTGGGCCAGTGGTCGCGGCCGTTGGTGGCGTTGATCTTCGGCGTGCGGCCGAACTCGGAGGAGATCATGATGAGCGTCGAATCGAGCATGCCCCGCGACTCGAGGTCGGTGACGAGCGCCGCGTAGGCCTGGTCGAACGCGGGGAGCTGGTTGCCCACACCCTGCGCGATGTTGTCGTGGTGGTCCCATCCGCCGTAGGTCATCGAGACGAAGCGGACGCCGGATTCGACGAGCCGCCGGGAGAGAAGCATCCGCATGCCCGCGGTGTTCTTGCCGTACTTGGCCTTGGTGTCGTCCGTCTCCTTCGTGAGGTCGAAGGCCTCGCGCGCCTCCTTGGAGCTGATCATGGCGTAGGCGCGCTTGTAGAAGGAGTCCATCGCGTCGAGCGCGTCGGACTTCTCGAGCGAGCGGAAGTGCTCGTCGACGGTGGCAAGCAGGCTCTGGCGCTTGGCCCAGCGCTCGGCGTTGACGCCGCCGGGCAGGGTCAGGTCGCGGACCTGGAAGCCCGGGGTGGCCGGGTCGCTGCCGAGGGCGAACGGCCCGAAGGCCGAGCTCAGGTATCCCGTGCCGGCGAACGTGTTGGGCTGGCCGGGGATGCAGACGTAGGGCGGCATGTTTTTCCGCGAGCCGAACTCGTGGGAGACGATCGATCCGAAGCTGGGGTACTGGAGGGCCGGGCTCGGGCGGTAGCCGGTGAACATGTTGTGGGTGCCGCGGTCGTGGTCGGCCTCGCCGTGGCTGAACGAACGGATGACGGCGATCTTGTCGGCGATCTCGGCGGTCCGGGGGAGGTTCTGGCTGAAGACCTCGCCGGTGAGCTTGGTCTTCACGACGCCGAGCGGGCCGCGGTACTCGATGGGAGCGTTGGGATGCGGATCGAAGGTCTCCTGGTGGGCCATGCCTCCAGGCATGAAAATGTGGATGACGGCCTTGGCGGGGCCTTCCTTGGGGGCCGCGCCCTGCTCCTGGGCCTGGAGGTCGCGGAGCTTGAGGAAATTGCCCAGCGTGAGGCCCAGTCCGCCGACCAACCCGGTGAAGAGGAAGTCGCGGCGGCCGCACCCGCGGGGTTCCGCACCCTGGCTGTTCTTCAAGATTTCGCTCATGGCTCGCCCTCCCAGACCGTCGTCCCGCTCCGGGACCCACCGGCTTTGCCTACTTAACGTCCTCGGAAAAGGGGAGTGTCAGCCCCCCGGGAATATATCGTCTCCGGGAACGTATAGCGCATGGGTCGCGCCCCGTAACAAAAAAGGCGGTCTCTCTTGCTACTAGAATTGGCGGCGGGCCTCGTCCATGATGCGTGCGCCCTCCAGGAGGAGGAGGGCGGTGCGGAGGTTGATCTCGTCGCGGTTGTCGACGGGAACGGTGCGGAACTCGAACTTGCCCTGGGTGCGCCCCATGATGTCGTAGACCAGCTCCGCGTTGATCGGCGTCGCCCGGTTGTCGATCTTCGCCCGCACGACCCGGCCCTCGTCGAAGTAAAGGCGGACCTTCTCCCGCTCCGGCTCGAGGATGAGGACCAGCATGCCGGTCTTCCGCTCCATGTCGATCAGGCTGAGCAGGGACGGCAGGCCAATCTGGGTCAGCTGGCCGCGGAAGGCGGTGAGGACGGCCGGCGACGAGAAGTCCTCCGAGACCGGCCCCTTGGGCCGGAACGCCGTCTCCATCTTTTCCCGCAGGCGGAGCGCCACGGCGACCCGGACCTCCAATTCCCGCCCGTCGATCGGCTTGGGGAAGAAGTCATCCGATCCGAGCGTGAACCCGCTGACCTTCTCCATGACCGCGTCCTTCGTCGCGAGGAACAGGATGGGGATGAGCGTGGTGGCCGGGCGGGTGCGGAGGGATCGGACGAACGAGGTCAGGTCGAGCTTCGGGGTCTCGGGCGACAGGAGGATCAGGTCGGGCTTCGCGTTCGTCGCCTTCTCGAGTCCTTCTTCGGCGGACGCGGCATGGGCGATGTCGAACTTGTCGGGCAGGAGGGACGCCCCGACGACGCGACGCGTGCCGTCGTCCGGGTCCACGAGCAGGATTCGGGTCAGGGCCACCGGCCAGAGGGTATCGCATGGGCGAAAGCGGTGTCAATGAGAGATTGGCGCCGGAGCGCCGTTATATAATGGATGTCGATGATGAGGTCCCTCCCGCTCGCGGTGCTCTTAGCGATCGTCGCGGCATCGCCCCAGCAGAACGGGCAGCCCATCAACGCGATGTGCCCGATCAAGCCGACCCTGAAGGCGCGGGCCAGCAACGTGGTGGTCTACAAGGGCCAGGTGATCGGCTTCTGCTGAGCGAGCTGTCCGGCGCGGTTCGCTGCCGACCCGAGGGGTTACGCCAAGCTGATCCCGGAATTCAAGTTCCCGGACGAGAAGCCGGGCCCGTGCGGCTGCGAGAAGATCTCGAAGGGCTACTACTGCGTCGAGGACAAGAAGGACCTGGAGGAGAAGGAGTTGAAGAACGGCGCCTGTCCGACGTGCGAGAAGAAGCCGGTGAAGACCGACTACTGCGTCAAGACGGTTCAGGGCCAGAAACTTCCCGACCGCGCCCGGATCACGTACGAATGCGCGACTTGCGGCGAGAAGGGCGAATTCGAGCCCGACTTCAAGCACAAGGAGGACTGCAAGAAGAAGACAGGTGTACTGAAGAAGGTCTGTTCGAAGACGGGGACCGCCCCGCACGTCACGCTCCCGAAGGACTGATCTCCTTCCGAAACGCCACGAAGAAGTCCCTGAGCTTCTCCGCCGCCAGCTTCGCCCGCTTCCCGTCGCCGATCATCCGACCGACAATCCAGGGCCGCCTGAGGAGGTCGAGCATCACCCGTCCGAAGCTCGCATAAGTGGATGCGAGGGGTTGGGACGGGGTGTCGAGCACGACCTTGACGCAAAGGAACGCCAGGCCGCGTTCCTGGGCGACCTTCCCGACGGCGGCCGCTTCCATCTCGACCGCCATCGCCCCGGTCGTGCGCGCGATGCTCCGCTTCTCCTCGAAGTCGTTGATCACGCGGTCGGTCGTATGCATGGTCCCGAGCCGGTGGGGACCTGTGCGCTTCGCGAGTTCAAGAAGACTCGGCGATGCCTCGTACTCGCTCGTCCCTCCGAGGATGAGATCGCCAGGTTTCAGGGAGTCATCCAATCCGCCGCAGAAGCCTACCGAAATGAGGGATTGGCAATCACCCGCGAGATCAAGAGCGGCACGTTCGGCTAAGCGACACCCGATGCCGGAAATGGTGAAAGCGAACGGCGGGATGTCGCCAAAGGGAACGGTTTCACCTTCGCAGAGATGCCCTTCTTCCGGAAACAATTGTTGAAGCATCCGACGCGTGGGTTCTAGTTCCCGTCGGAGTGCGGCGACGACACCTAGCTTCATGTCCAGATAGTCTACTGTCGCCGGGCCGGTTGGGAGTTGGTTGTTGGAAGTTGGAAGTTGGGAGTTTATTGGGGCTTGGGATTTTGGATTTGCTTCACGACATCATCTTGACCGCATTGTACAGCTGCTTGCCAAGCGAGATCTGGCGGCCCGAGGCGACGGTGGGCTCAAAGCCCGCGTGCACCATGCAGGTCTTGCACCGCGGCTCCTCGGATTCGGGGCCGTACTTGTGCCAGGGCGTCTTGTCGACGAGCTCGCGGAACGTCGGATAGTACGCGTCGCGCAGCATGTAGCACGGGCCCTGCCAGCCCTTGGGGGTCCGCGTCGGGTTGCCCCAGGCGGTGCAGGTCAGCTCCAGCTCGCCCTTGAGGAAGTCGAGGTAGAGCTGCGAGTTGCCGAACCACTCCTCCTTCACGAGCGAGAGCAGCTTCTTGAAGCGGTCGACCACCTGCTGGCGCTTGAGGAAGAAGTCGGTGCCGGTCTGGTCGAAATCGTAGCCGGGCGACGTGATGATGCCGTGGAACTTCAGGTCTTCCTTGATGTACCGGAAGAGCTCGGCGATCTCCTCGATGTTCGACTCGGCGAACACGGTGCAGTTGCAGTTGACGCGGTACCCGCGGTCGAGCGCCATCACGCTCGCCTCGATCGCCTTCTTGAAGCAGCCCGGGCGCTGCGTGACGTAGTCGTGCGTCTTCTCCATGCCGTCGAGGTGGATCGCGAACGACAGGTACTTCGACGGCTTGACCTTGTCGAGGAACTTGGGGAGGAGGAGCGCGTTCGTGCAGATGATGACGTACTTGCCGCGGTCCATGATGCCCTGCACGATCTGGTCGATCTCGGTGTGGACGAGCGGCTCGCCGCCGCAGACGGAGACCATGGGCGCGCCGCACTCGTCGACCGACTCGAGGCACTGCTGGACAGTGAGCCACTCGGACTTCGGCCCCGCCCAGCGGTCGGGCGTGCAGCCCAGGCACGCGAGGTTGCAGGTGTGGAGCGGCTCCAGCATCATGACGACGGGGAAGCGATCCTCGCCCCTCATCCGCTTGCCCATCAGGTAGCGGGCCATCTTCCACGTGAGCGCGAAGGGCTGTCTCATGCGCGCGACCTCTCCCGGGCGCGCGCCAGGATCACGTCGCTGTCGTCTTCCTTCTTGGTCCGGAGGTCCATTCCGTCGCGCGCGGCCTGGAGGGCCAGGAGCGGGAAGTAGTGCCGGTACATCGTGTAGACGAGGTAAAAGACGCAGGGGAAGCCCGTGCCGGTGTGCTCGTCCTCGTCCCAGCCTCCGTCGGGGCGCTGGGTCGCGAGGAGGAACTCCAGGCCCCGGAGCACCACGGGGTCCGCGGCGGTCGCGCCGGCGGCGATGAGGCCGAGGACGCCCCACGCGGTCTGCGAGGCGGTGCTCTTCCCGCGGCCCTTGGTCTCGGGGTTCTCGTAAGAACGGCAGGATTCGCCCCAGCCGCCGTCGGGGTTCTGCACGCCCCGGAGCCACAGCGCGGCGCGCTGGATCCAGTCCTCGGTCATGTCGAGGCCCGCGGCCCGCAGGCCGACGAGGACCTGCCACGTGCCGTAGACGTAGTTCACGCCCCAGCGGCCGAACCAGGACCCGTCGGGCTCCTGGGCCGCCTTGAGGAAGTCGATGGCGCGGTTCATGAATCGCTCCTGGCGGCGCGATCCGTAGGAGCCGAAGAATTCGAGGATCCGGCCCGTCAAATCCGCG
>JBGPCZ010000157.1:0-14563 GCA_041482015.1 Planctomycetota bacterium
AAATGGATCCACGACATCCACTGTTTTCCCGATCCCAGCGGCCCGCCGACGTAGAACTTAAACGGCGGCGTCATCTTCGCCAGCGCGCCGCCGCCCGCGCCGAGCACGATCCCGATCCGGACGCAGGCGGTGCGCGTGCCCGAGGCGGCCGCCTCCCGCTCCCAGTCGCGGCAGAGATCGGCGAGGAATCCCGTCCCCGGCGCGGAGTCCTCGGTCAGCTCCTCGTCGCCCCGGTCGCCGTAGTAGCCGGTCGCGGAGGCGCTCACGAGGATGCGCGGCTTCGCCTTCTGGATTCCGGCGACGAGGTTTCGCGTCCCGGTCACGCGGCTGTCGCGGAGGCGCGCCCTCTTCGCCTTCGTCCACCGGCCCTCGGCCACCGGGTCGCCCGAGAGGTGGACGACCGCTTCGACTCCCTCGAGGGGGGCGGGCTGGCTCATCGGATCCCAGAGGCGGTCGCCCGACGTGCGGCCGATCGCGACGACCTCGTGCCCCCGCGCCCGCGCCGCCTCGCAGAGCCGGCGCCCCACGAACCCGCTCGCCCCCGTGACCGCGATCCTCATCCGTTGATAAGCATAGCGCGCCGCACTCCGCTTATCATCTGTCCCGAGCCGCTTCAAATGCTGTCTGGAGGCCGTTCCAGCCGCGAGCCGTCCGGAGCGCAACCGGGAAGGTGATAAGCGGAGTGCGGCGCACCCGGCTTATCACTCGCGCTGATATTGCGCGAAGGTGAGGGTGACGGCGCCCAGGTCGCCGGAGCCGGGGGCGTAGGTCAGGCTCAGGTTTTTCGACTTGATCGAGGGGCGCTCGGTCTCGACCGCGACAATGAAGTCGGCGACGGAGGTCCTGGAGACGGGGGCGTCCTTCGTCCCGCGGAGCGTCACCGTGTACATCGTCTCCGTCCAGGGGCCCAGCTTGACGGGGTTGTTCCGGGTGGGCTGGAACAGGTTCTGCGGGATCCCCGCCTGCGTCGCCTTCCGCCCGAGGTAGGCGATGGGGTCGCCGCCCGGATCCTTGACGGGCGGCATCCGCCGGTTGCGGATCTTGCCCAATGCGATGATGCTCTTCAGCCGCTTCATCTCCTCGTAGTCCTTCTTCGCGTCCTCGAGCGCGGTGCGCGCGCGCTCCGACTCCTTGTAGAGAAAGGACGCGCCCGCCGCGATCGTGATCGAGAGGAGGAACACCGTCCAGAAGACCCACCGGGGCGAGCCCTTCTTGTCGTCTTTCGCGTCCGCCATCCTATTTCCCCTTCGCCGAGGTCGACCGGAGCTGGAACTGTTGAAGGCCGTCCTCCGTCGGGTTGATCGGCCCGGCCCACTCAGCGGTCTTGAAGAGCTCCTTCGAGCGCACCTCGCCCCGGAGCGCGCCCGCGAACTCGAGGTTCCGGATCTTGCCGCGCAGCGTCATCGTCAGCGCCTCGGCGCCGGGGATCGTGTTCTGCTGGACGTCCACCGACTCCACGACCAGGAAAAGGTCGGCGTCCCCCATCTTCTGGTTCCCGAACTTGCGCTGGAACCCGTCGAGCGCCGAGTAGAGCTCGCGCCACGCCTCGCGCGCGGTGGCGCGGAGGGGCAGGTCGCCGCCCAGCGGGTCGTACAGCCTCGCCTCTTCCTGCAACTTCTGGAAGGCGTCGGTGGCATTGGGGAGCGTCTTCCCGGACACGTTCTCGTAGAGCGCCTGCTCGTGGTTGAGGACCGACTTCCGGTCGCGCTCGGCGTCCGCCCTCCGGAGGTAGAAGTGGAGCGCGACCGCCAGGAGCGCGACGATCACGAGCTGCGCGGTCACGAAGACCGTGTTCTTGATGGCGTCGAACTTCTTCCGGTATTGGAACTCCTCCTGCCGGAAGTCCATCCCGAGCGGGTCGATCCCCACGCCCTTGAGCGCCAGCCCGAGCGCGGCGCCCATCGCGGGGGAGCGGTCTCGGATCGACGGGTCCGCGCCCATCGCCTCGGCCAGGTTGAACGTGCGGACCGGGATCTCCGTCGCGGCCTGCAGCATCTCCGCGGCCGCCCGGTCCTCGAACGCGCCCGAGAGGAGGATGTGCGCGGGGCCGCCCGCCGCGGCGCCGGCCAGGAGGAACCGGGAGATCTCCTTGGAGAGGATCTCGACGAGCGAGCCCTGCTGGTCCTGGTCGAGTTCGCTGAACTGCCGCGACTCCTCCTTCGAGAGGACGACGATCGCGTCCCCCTCGCCGGGGAGGTCCTCCTCCCTCGTCGCGGGCCGGGCCGGGGCCTTCGCGCGGGGTGCGCCGCTCATGGAGAAGCGGATCGTCCGGATCGAGCGCGGGCGGCGCTGTTCGATGAGGACGAGCTTGGTGAATTTCGTCGTCCCGTAGACCAGGAGGTGCGGCTCGTCCGTGTCGATCGCGCCCGCGTGGAGCATCGCGCTGAAGACCGCGCAGACGTCAAGGTCGAGCGCCGCCGGGTCGACGCCCGCCTCCCGGTAAAGCTTGAGGCGGTCGGCGATGACGGTCTTCGGGACGGCGGCCGCGAGGAGGTGGGACCCCTTGTCGGTCTCGCCGGTCTTGAACTGGCTCACGACGAGCTGCTCGATCGTGTAGTTGTGGATCAGGCTCTCCATCTCGAAGCGGACGGTCTTGCGGATCTGCTCCTCGTTCTTGAAGGGAAGCGTGACCTCGCGGAGGATCGCGTCGCCGGAGTCGAGCGAGCAGACCACCCGTCCGCGCGGCGCGCGGGCGTCGGCGAGCGCCTGCCGGAGCGTCGCGGACGCGCGCTCGGCCCACGGGGTCGCCGCGTCGTGCGGGATGAGCGCCTCGTGGAACTGGACGATCTTGGACTGCTTCCCGTCCTGCTCGAGGCAGAGGATCCTCGCGGCGGACTCGGTGAGCTCGATGCCGACAGCGCGACCCATCCGGGGTTTAACGCCTCCGCGCCGCTTTGGTTGGTTTCTTCCCGTTCCGGGGCCCGCCCGCCGAAGCCTTGGCGAAGGCGGGCCATTCCCCGCTGAAGACCTCGGCGGCCGGCCCGGTCATGGTGATGCGGCCGTTGTCGGCCTGCTCGATCTCGAGCGTGCCGCCCAGGAGGTCGATCCGCACCTTCCGGGTCGTGATCCCCTGGTCGGCGAGCGCGTAGCCGACGGCGCACGCGCCGCTCCCGCAGGCAAGGGTCTCGCCGCTCCCGCGTTCCCAGGTGCGCTGGCGTACGTGACTGTTGGAGAGGACCTGCACGAACTCGACATTGACGCGCGAGGGGAAGTCCGGGTGCTTCTCGATCCGCGGGCCCGCCGTGGTCACCGGGGCGGTCTCCGTGGAGTCCACGGGGATCACGAAGTGCGGGTTCCCCATCGAGACGACGAACCCGTCGAATCCCTCCGCCCGCTCCTTGAGGACGGTCCAGGAGTTGTTCGCGCGCACGTGGAACTCCTTCGGGATCGGGCGCGGAAGTCCCATGTCGACCGTGACCTGGCCGACCTTCCCGCTCTTCACGTGGAGCTCGAGCGAGACGGTGCCGCTCTTCGTCTCGACGGTGATCGCCTTCTTCCTCGTCAGGCCGTGGTCGTAGACGTACTTGCCGATGCAGCGGACGCCGTTGCCGCACATCGATCCCTCGGAGCCGTCGGCGTTGAACATGATCATGCGGAAGTCGGCGGTCTTCGACGGCGCGATGAGGATGAGCCCGTCGGAGCCGATGCCCGTGTGGCGGTCGCTCACGGCGATCGAGAGCTTCGCCGGATCGACGACCTTCTCCCTGAAGGCGTCGACGTAGACGTAGTCGTTGCCCGCGCCGTGCATCTTGGTGAACTTCATCGCGGAGCATGGTACTCGCGCGGTTCGTTGACGTCAACCGGGCGCGCGGGTAGGGTGGCGCTCGTGCCGCTGACGGTCGGGATCGACGAGGTGGGCTACGGTCCGAAGCTCGGCCCGCTCGTCGTCGCGGCGGCCTGTGCCCGCAGGCCTCTCAAGACGGACCTCCGCATCGCCGACTCGAAGAAGGTCTTCTCGCAGGCGAAGGGGGTGGGGACGCTGGAGCCGGCGGTCCTCGGGTTCGTCCCCGCGGCGACGTTCGCGGAGCTTCTCGACCGGCTGGGGACGCCGCTCCCGGAGGCCCCGTGGTATCGCGAGCCGCTCCCGCTTCCGGTAGTCCCGCGCGTGAAGGGGCTCGAGGGCGCGCTCGCCCGGCTGGTGGAGCCTTCTGAATTCAACGCGTCGACGCGCGAGCGGAACAAGTCGGACCTGTTGTTCGACATCGCGGCGGGGCTGATCAACCGGGTGCGGGCGGCGCAGGCCGGGCCGATCCGGTTCCTGGTGGGGAAGCAGGGTGGCCGCCGGTACTACCTGCGCGGGATCCAGCAGCTTATCTCGCCCACCGTGACGGTGGTCGAAGAGACGCCGGGGCGGTCGGCGTACCGGATCCCGGGAGCGACGATCGAGTTCCTCCAGGACGCGGAGGACCGCCACGAGCTGGTCGCGCTCGCGTCGATGGTGGGGAAGTACGTGCGCGAGTGCGCGATGCGGCTCTTCAACGACTACTGGGCCGCAGAGCGTGCGGGCCTGCGGCGGACGGCGGGCTACGGGACCGACGCGTCGCGCTTCTATCGCGAGATCGAGCCCGCGATCCGGCGGCTGAGGATCCCCCCCGAGGCCGTGTTGCGCTTGCGATGACGCGGCCGCCCCCGCTACAATGTGACCTCACACGTCACGGGGAGGGGAGGCACCATGCGCCGCAAGGAACGGGGCCGCCAGCTGCTCAGGATCCTAAAGCTCATCAAGCTTTTCGAGCATTCGCGGTACGGCCTGACGATCAACGAGCTCTGCCGCGAGATGGACGTCAAGCGCCGCACGCTCTACCGGGACCTCGACATGATCGAGGACGCGAACTACCGGTTCGTCAAGGAGGGGGGCGGCGGCGGGTTCTCGAAGAAGTGGCGCTTCCCGCCGGGGATGCGACGGGCGCCGGACAAGGCGTACACCGAGAGCGAGCTGCTGTCGCTCTACTTCTGCATGAACCTCCTCCAGCCCTTCCGGGGCACGCCGCTCCGGGACGGAGTCGAGTCGATCGTCGCGAAAATCGAGGCGACCTTCTCCCAGGAGGAGCGCGAGTACCTGGGCGACCTCGTCTTCACGCATGTCGCGAAGATGACGCCGTCGAAGGACTACCGCCGCCATGCGGCGACAGTGAGCGCGCTCTCGCGGGCGTGCCTCGAGCACAAGAAGGTCGAGCTGACGTACCGCGCGAGCGACGACAAGGCGAAGTCGTACGCGTTTTCGCCGTACTGCATCGCGTACTTCGGCGGCGAGCTCTACACGATCGGCTGGAGCGACCACCGGAAGGCCGTCCGCACGCTGCGCGTCGACCGGATCCTTTCGATCAAGCCGTCGAACGTGACGTTCGAGCGGCCGAAGGACTTCGACCCGGAGGACTACCTGGGCCGGAGCTTCGGGATGTTCTCCGAAGGCGAGCAGGTGCAGGTGAGGATCGAGTTCGCGAAGGAGGCGGCGCGGACGGTGCTGGAGCGCGAGTGGCACCCGACGCAGCGGATCGAGACCCGGCCGGGCGGGAAGGTGATCCTCAAGATGACGGTCCAGGGCCTGCCGGACGTGGCCCGCTGGGTCCTCTCCCACGCCCCCTACGCGAAGGTGCTCGAGCCCAAGGAGCTCCGGCAGATGGTCGCGGCCCACGCCGCCAAGGCCGCCGCGGCGCATGGGGGATAAGTCTGGGCAACAGCGGAGGCCGTGGGGACTACGCGGGGACGTCCCCATTTCCAGGGTGCAGGAGATAGGGTGACAAGAACTCGAGAGACAACCGGTTGAGTTGTCTTATCTCTTTATCTCCGGTTCCTCGTCACGCGGTATCGCCTCGGGTAGTTCCTTGTCGTTTGGTTCGCGCGACAGCCTATTTCCTCACTCGGAGCTGCCCGCGATCCGGCATTTCTTGCAGCCGAGGCCGAACTTGGGGATGAGGCCGGTGGGCTCGGTGGGCTCCTTGCAGGCGGGGCAGTGGTCGAGATACTTGTCCACGGCCTGGCGGGCCTCCGCGTGCGGGGCGGAGTAGAGCCACGCCGGGACGGCGGGCGCCAGCTTCTGGGCGACCTGCCGGCCGAGCGCGTTCACCCTGCTCTTCGGGTTGTCGAGCTCGCCCTTGGCCCAGTCGGCGTACTCGCCGCTCGCGAACCAGAGGGTTTCGATCGCGAACGCCTCGTCCACCCAGCGGCGCAGCGAGTGGATCGCCTCCCGCGGCCCGGTGACCTTGTCGACCGGGATCGCCCCGCCGCAGGTGCCGCACGGCAGCTCGTCGCGCGTCAGCGTGACCGAGAGCACAATGACCCGCTTGGGTCCGCAGGAACAGGTCTCACTCATGTGCGGAGCTTCCTACCGATCCTTTTTTCGACCGTCTCCACCTTGGACGCCAGCCGGCCCCCCGGCCCCTTCCGCCAGTCGCCCTTGACGGAAAACGTGATCCGGACACAATCCTTGGACATGGCCTTCCAGCATTTCGTGACGACCCGCATCACCTCGTCCCACTCGCCCTCGATGCAGGTCCCCATCGGCCCGAGCCGGTAGTCCAGGCCGCTGCGGTCGATGATCTCGAGCGATCGCGCCACCCATTTCGACACTGACGCGCCCTTGTCCATCGGCGACATCGACAGCTCGATCAGCAGCATGGCCGGGAGAATACCACGAGTACACGAAATCGCCGCGCGATTTCGTGGTCACGCAGTATAATCCGCGCTCGTGACCTTCGATCCCGCGCCCGAGGTCGAACTCCTGAGCGCCCCCGCCGACCCGTACAACACGATCGTCGCCGCCGCGCGCACCTGCTACTCCTCGAGGGTCGTCACCCCCGCCGACGTCGGGAAGGACGACCACTCGCGCGAGGTCCGCGACCGCATCTACGACGGCATCTATGAGGCCGGCCACCACACGACCATCCAGCACCCGAACTTCACGTTCATCCTCAGGAGGGTCTCCCGCCAGTTCATCTGGAGCTTCCTCCACGCCCACCCGTTCTACAACTCCGAGCAGGTCAGCCAGCGGTACGTCGAGGTCAAAAGGCAGAACTTCGCGACCCCGCCCCTCGAGGGCCCCGCGCGCGAGCTCTACACCGACACCGTCGACCGCATGATGAAGGGCTACTTTAAGCTGATCGACCTGCTCGGCCCCGCGATCGAGGAGGAGTATTTCAAGCTCTACCCCGCGCGCCGGCGCCAGAAGGAGAAGTACGAGGGGGCGATCCACAAGCGCGTCCTCGAGGCCGCGCGCTATGTCCTCCCCGTCGCGACCCACGCCCACCTCTACCACACGATCAGCGGCATCACGCTCCACCGCTACCGCAAGCTCTGCGCGCAGTTCGACACGCCGCTCGAGACGAAGCTCGTTGTCGACGGAATGGTCGCCGTCGTCCACGCCGCCGATCCGCTCTTCTTCAGGAAGGTCGACGACCCCGTGCCGCTCGAGGAGACCCTCGAGTTCCGGATGTTCACCCACACGCGGAAGGAACTGGGGACGGAGCGCGGCGCCGCGTTCGTGCGCGAGTTCGATGCCGACCTCGGACCGCTGCGCTCGAAGCTCGTCGACTGGAAGGTCAACTCAGAAAAGATCATGGCCCAGTCGGTCCGCTCGATGCTTGGCCTCGCGGAAGCCGACCTCGCCGACGCCGACGCGATCGACATGGTCATGAACCCGTCGAGGAACCGCGTGCTCGGCGAGTCGCTCGTCCTGACGACGATGTCGAAGCTCTCGCGGGCGATGAACCACCCGCACTACACGTTCCGAAAGAAGATCTCGCACACGGCCGATTCGCAGGACCAGCGCCACCGGATGGTCCCCGGCTCGCGCCCCGTGCTCGCCGCGCAGTTCCTCCCCGGCGCGCCCGACTACATCCTCCCGCCCGTCATGGAACGCGACCCCGAGGTCGCCGAGACCGTCTCGAAGCTCATGAAGCGCGTGTGGAAGGCGATCGCCGAGCTCCGCGACCAGGGCGTCCCGTGGGAGCACGCGCAGTACCTCCTTCCGAACGCATTCCCCATCCGCTTCGAGGAGTCGGGCGACCTCATGCACCTGCACCACAAGTGGACGACGCGCCTCTGCTACCTCGCGCAGGAGGAGATCTGGCGCTGCTGCGTGGAGGAGGTGAAGCAGGTCGCGGCCGTCCACCCTGTCATCGCGACCCACCTGACCGCGCCCTGCGGTCTCCGGAAGACGGCGGGCGCGAGCCCCTACTGCCCGGAGGGGAACCGCTACTGCGGCGTCCGCGTCTGGGAACTGCCGCTGGACCGCTACGCGCGCGTCATCTGAAGACTGGAGAGTCCGATCTTCTCGCTGTCTCCGTGCCTCTGTGGTTTTCTTCTACTCGATCCTGAGGTAGTCGATCCCGAACATCTCCTCGCGGAGGCTTTTGCCGCAGTCCTGGCAGTAGACAATGCCCTTGCCCATGGAGTCCCCGGTTCGCGTTCGATCATAGCACAACCGGGCTCAGCGGGCGCGGCGGCGATCGAGCTCCTCGCGGAGCCTGCGGATGGAGGCGGCGGCCGCGGTGGGGCCGTACGATTCCAGGTACTCGTCACACTTCCGGACGGCATCGTCGAGCTTCGCCTGCGATGCGAGTCGCGCGGCCTCGGTGCGCGCGAATTCCGCCAGGCGCTTCGCGGCATCCTCGAAGCTCTTCTCGTAGGCCGCGCGGATCCGGTCGAAATCCGCGACGTGGGGCCCGGCCGACCGGCGGCCGGCGTCGATCCTGCGGAACACCTCCGCGCTCCGCTCGAAGAGGGGATCGGCCTTGATCACTTCGTCGATCTCGCGGAGCCTCCCCTCGTGGGCGGCCCTGTCGCGCTCGGGATCGGGGAGGACGGCGGTCGCGGGCTCGCGATTTTCCTTCGGGGTCGAGACCGCGATCTTCTCCGGGGTCGGGCGGCCGCAGGCCAGGACGACCGCGAGCAGGGCGATCGCGAGGAGCCCGAGACCCGCGAGCACCGACACCTTTGGGCTCGCGGGGGGCGGGAGGGGAATGCGCGGGGTCGAGGCCTTTCGCGTGCGGGTCGTCTCGGAGCGGTGGGGCGGAGGCGGAGGAGGCTCGGCCGGGCGGCACGGGGCGCAGTAGGGCTTGTTCTCCAGGAGGCGCGCCCCGCCCTTCTCGAAGTCAGGCTCGCGGAGGTTGGTGCCGCACCCCTCGCAGTAGACGATTTCCCTTCCCATCCTCGTGCAGGATGGGACACCGGGGCGGGCTCCGATTTGGGGGCGGACTACTTGCCGTCGAGCTGGTCGCCGGTGGGGTTGTACTCGATGCCCTCGATCGCCTTGCCGGCGGAGTCGACGAGCCTCATCGAGAGGCCGAAGGAGGTGGTGCCGTTGCGGACCTTGAACAGGAGGCGGTTCCACCCGTCGGTGAGCTGGATCTTCACCTTGAACTCGTCGTTCTTCACGCCGCCGTTGCGGTCGTTGTTGTGGACCTCCGTCCCGTTCACCCAGGCCTTGGCGCCGTCATCGTGGCCGAGCCAGAGTTGCGCGGCCATCGCCGCGGGCGGCTTGACGTGGATCATCGCGTAGACCGAGACGTTCTCCTTCGGCGTGAACATGCCGTTCTTCTCCCAGTCGAACACGGCGTGCGCCCCCGAGGTCACGGCATTCCCGGCTTTCCACGACACGTTGCCGCTCTTGCCCTTGAGCTCCTTCTTGAGGTCGATCGCGCCGCCGTCCGGCCCGTTGTCGCTGCCCAGCGCGTCGGGGAAGGGGCCGACGACCCACCATTCCGTGGGCTGGGGCGAACCCTTGATCTCGATGGGCTTGGGCGCGGCCAGGAGCTCCTTGTCCAGCTCCGCCTTGATCTTCGGGTCGATCGCGGTCGGGCGGCTCGTGATGATCGCGTAGCCGATGCCGAAGCCGGGCTGCTCCGTGAAGATCCGGATCTCCTTCGCGCCCGGTGCCGCGTACGGCTTGGGGAGCTTGAGCTCGACCCACTCCCACCGCGTCGGCTCTTTTGGGTTCGGGGCCTTGGGGTCCTTGGGCTTGTGCTTGGCGTGCTCCTTGGGGAACGAGGTGAGCGGCGGCTTGAAGAGGTCGGCCGCGCGGCTGCCGGGCTCGATCGAGATCTCCTTGCTCCCCTGCCGCGCCTTGCCCTCACTCATCTGGTAGTAGAAGGACATGGTCTCTTCGCAGCAGCCGCCGATGTAGAGCCAGCAGCGGTAATTCGTGTTGGGGAGCGCGTAGAACTCGAGCTGGATGTAGTTCTCGATGGACGCCCGCTCGTCGATCTCCTTCGAGGTGACGAGCGCGAGCTCCGCCTTGGGCGCGTACTTCTTCGTGGGCTTGAACGTGTTCATCGCCCCCGGGGTCTTGAGGTCGGCGGGATAGAAGATGTATTCCTTCCCCATGTCCATGCGGCTGGAGATGGTCGACAGGTTGCCGCGGACGTACTCGGTGCTCGAGTAGTCCCCGGTGAGGACCTTGTACTTGTCCATCGCCGTTCCGCGCGTCCGGAGCTCCCGCCACTCCAGCTCCGCCAGGTGGTAGAAATTCCGCGCCTCGAACTCGCGGGACCCGGGCTTGGGCGCCTTCTCGCGCATCTCCGGCGTGATCTGCCAGTAGCGGTCGGCGATGCGACCGGCGTTCCGGCCCGCGTGCTTTTTCGCCCCCTCCACGTCTCCTTCCAGGAGGCAGAGGATGCCCGCCAGCTTCTCTTCGTTCGCGTCCTTGTGGCCCACCAGGTAGTATTCGGCGAGCGTGGCCGCGCCGAGGTCGGCCAGCTCCACGAACAACCGGGGCTTGTCCTTGATGTCGGTCGAGAGCTCGATCCGCTGCGCATCGACCTTGATCACCTTGCCGGAGATCTTCTTCCAGTCCGACGGCGCGGCCTGGTAGACGAGCGTCACCGCCTGGAGGCGCTTGAGGTTCGCCGCCGCGCCCTTCCGCCCCTCCTCGATGACCTTCGGGAGCGCGCGGAGGTCGGCGGCGTCCGCGTCGGCCGCCTTCTTCACCTCGTCGACGCCCTGGTCGCGGCCCGCCTTCTGGATCGCGTCGGCCGCCGCGCTGTAGTCGCGCGAGAACGCGGGGACGACCGCCTGGTTCCAGACCGGGACGAACGCCTTCATCTCGGGCGAGAGGGCCCGGGCGACGGGGATCCTCGAGTCGACCTTGACGTTGGGATTCGCGGTGTCGAGCGCGGTCTCCGAGTCGACCTTCAGGTTGTCGATCTCGGCCGTTTTCTCCGGGAAGCCCCAGCCCGAGACCCGGATGACGAGGGCTTGTTTCGCGGGGGCGTCGTTGTCCTCGAGCGCCTTCCGAACGTCCCTTTTGACCTTGCTGTACTCGTCCTCCATGATGTCGGTGTACTGCTTGAGCCTCTTGGCGGCGATTTCCTTCCACTCGGGGATGTCGTACCGGTTCTGGCTGGTGTCCCAGAGCTCCGTCAGTTTCCTGAACTTCTCCTGCTCCCGGAGGGGCTTGCTCTCGCCCTCGAGAGCGGCGATCTCCTTGTCGATCCTGCTTTTGAGAGCGGCCAGCTCCGGCTCCGCCTTTCCCTCGAACGAGGTCCCGGGCGCGGCCTCTTCCAGGTCCTTCCAAGCCTTCCACTGGAGCGCGAGATCGTTGGGGGTGCCGGTCTTCGCGGTCTGCGCGTTGGCGAAGGCATTCTTGGCGGCTTGCTCCTTCGGCGACTCGGTCTTCGCCGTGCCCCCGACGGCGGTTTTCTTGGTGCTCGACGCGTTCTCAAACGGGTCCTCGACCGGGCCCTTCCTCTTGTCGCCGCCGAGGACGATGACGAGCACGACGACCAGGATGACCAGCAGTCCGCCGCCGATGCTGGAGAAGAGGATGATTTTCTTCTTCCGGGCGGCGGCCTCGTCGCCGCCCTCCAATTCTTCCTCGGTCGGAGGCGCCACCTTCGGAATCGGCCGGGTGATCTTCTTCGAGATCGACCGCGTGCCCGTGTTGGGCGTCACGGTGGGGATCCGGCCGGTCGTTCCGGTGCGCGCCTTGGGGACCGCGCCCGTGCCGCGGCGCATCTGGGTGGTGGCGCCGGCAGTCGCGGTGGTCTTGATCTTGGTCGAGGAGGGTTTTCTCTTCTGGCTCTGCGGGCTGAGGATCGCCTCCTGCTCCTCGGCCGGCAGGTCGGCGACGAGCTCGAAGACGCAGTCGGCGCAGCTGACCTTGTCGCCGACGCGGTAGGCCTTCGACTTCTCGAAGTCGTCGGTCTGAAGGCGCGTTGCGCACTTCCAGCAATAGACGATCTCGCGTCCCATAGATCCCGTCAGGAAAACGAAACTCCGGAGGAGGGGCCGCTTTCTCTTATCCTATGATACACGCCCGCCCACCCCCGCCGCGAAAACGACCTATGAATTATGCCCCTGTCGCCGGCGCGAGTACATGATTTTCTGCCGCCGTACCGGTGTTCCAACGCAGTTTCTGCAGGTCGACCCGGCAGAGGTCCGGCGGCGTCGCGTCGAATTCCTGGAGCGAGTTGGCGCCCTGCATGAGGCAGCGCCGGGTCGTGCAGTGGGCGATCGAGAGCACGTGGCACGCCTCGTGGCACATCAGCTTGAGCGCGCGGCCGGCCGATCCCAGCCGGGCGAACGAGACGACGCCGCATCGGTTTTCGAAGTTTCCCTCGCCGAACACCCAGGGGAGCCCCCGGGCGAAGAGGTCCTCCTCGATGACGGCGAGGCAGACCAGCGCGTCGGCGGGCGCCCGCGGGGCGAGCCGGTCGATGAGGATCGAGGCGTTGTGGCGGCGCTGCTGGGGCGCCCACCCGTCCTCGATCATCGGGAGCGGATCGCCCACGCGCGCCGGGAGTCCGAAGAACTCTTCCGCGCGCCCGCGCATCCGTTCGAGCAGGTCGGTCCGTGCCCCCGCCCGTCCGAGCGGCTGGAGATGGAACGCGAAGCGGGTGGAGGTCCGCCGGTTGGCACACGAGGCGACGTAGTCCTCGAAGCTCTGCGGGCGCTCGCGGAAGAGGGCGCGCCACTCGCCCGTCCGCGGCGGGCCCAGCCGGTCGTCCATCGGGGCCTCCGGAGATGTGGTGAGTTTAGCACCCGTTCGGGGGAGGAAGTGTATGATCTTTGCCTGTCGAGTGAGGGATCTTATGCGCAGCCTCTTCCTCCTTCTCGTCGTGTCGGTCCTGCCCGCGGACAAGGTCGTCCTCGTGGCGTCGGGCGATCTCAAGGAGCCGTTCGGCGTGGACTTCGACAAGTCCGGCTCGATGTTCATCGTCGAGATGGGCGGCAACCGCGTGCGGAAGATGGAGAAGGACGGGACGCTGACCGTCTACGCGGGCACGGGTGAGAAGGGCGACGCGGGCGACGGCGGCCCCGCGGCGAAGGCGCAGCTCAACGGGCCGCACCACCTGATGGTGGGGCCCGACGGCGACCTTTACATCACCGACACCTGGAACCAGCGCGTCCGTAAGGTCGAGGCGAAGACCGGGGTGATCACGACCGTCGCGGGGACGGGCAAGAAGGGGTTCTCCGGCGACGGCGGGCCGGCCGCGAAGGCGGAGCTCGGCGGCATCTACTGCATCGCGTTCGATCCGAAGGGGGAGATCTTGTACGCGTGCGACCTGGACAACCGCCGGATCCGCGCGGTCCATCTGAAGACCGGGATCGTCACGACGGTCGCGGGGAACGGGCAGAAGGGGATGCCGAAGGACGGGGAGGATGCGAAGACCCAGCCGATGGTCGATCCCCGCGCGGTGGCGGCCGATTCCAAGGGGCACATCTACATCCTCGAACGGAGCGGGAACGCGCTCCGGGTGGTCGATGCGGCCGGGAAGATCCGCACCGTCGCCGGGACGGGGAAGGCCGGGAACACGGGCGACGGCGGGCCGGCGCTCCAGGCGACGCTGAACGGCCCCAAGCATTTGAGCTGCGATGCCGACGACAGTGTCCTGATCGCCGACACCGAGAACCACGTGATCCGGCGGTACACGCCGAAGGACGGGAAGATCGCGCTCGTGGCCGGGACGGGGAAGAAGGGCAGCGGCGGCGTGGGCGGTCCGCCCGCGCAGGTGGAGCTGGTCCGCCCGCACGGGGTCGTGGTCCATCCGTCGGGCGCGATCTACATCTCCGACAGCGAGAACAACCGCGTGCTCCGGATCGAGAAGTAGGGGAGACGGGGCGCCGCTGCGTGTCAGTCTGGGGATCATAGGGAGGGTTTCATGAAACGCTTTGCTTCCGTGGCGTTCCTTCTGGCCGTCTCGTGCACGCAGGTCCCGGTGTCGCGGATGGAGGCGGTCGCGCCGCGGCCCGCCGAGGTCGCGCAGGACGGGAAGCTCCGGATCATCGCCTTCGGCGCGCACCCCGACGACTGCGAGCTGTCCGCGGGCGGGGTGGCCGCCAAGTGGGCGGCGCTCGGCCACAAGGTCAAGTGCGTGGCCGTGACCAATGGTGACATCGGCCATTCCGTGCTGGCCGGTGGCCCCCTGGCCCAACGCCGCCGGGCCGAAAGCCAGAGAGCTGCTCGCATCCTGGGGATCGAGACCGAGGTTCTCGACAACCACGACGGGGAGCTGATGGTGACGCTCGAGAACCGGCGCAAGATCGCGCGGCTGATCCGCGAATGGCAGGCGGACGTCGTGATCAGCCACCGTCCCAACGACTATCACCCGGACCACCGCTACAC
>JBGPCZ010000158.1:0-14326 GCA_041482015.1 Planctomycetota bacterium
CCGGGTCCGGGTGGCGTGGCCGCCGAGGCGCCCGGAGATCCTCGCCGACGAGCGGAGGATCCACAGCGTGCTGACGAACGTGCTCTCGAACGCCGAGAAGTTCACCCCGGACGACGCGAAGATCGAGATCCGCGTGGAGGCGGGGAAGAAGGGGAGATGCCGCGTGTCGGTGACCGACAACGGCTCGGGACCCGAGGATCCGGAAGGCGGCATCGAGCTCTTCAAGACCACGACCGACCCGCGCACCGGAGGGCTCGGCATCGGCCTGATGCTTTCCCGGCAGATCCTGCAGGTGCACGGGTGCGACATCGCCCTCGAGCGCCGCCGCGGAGGAGGGGCCGTGGTCCGCTTCGACCTGCCCCTCGCAGAAGAAGTCCCAAGTCCGAAGTCCTAAGTCCCGGTCCCCGGGGAGGGGGATTCTGACTTCGGACTTGGGACTTCCTATTTTGGCCGATCCCAATTAGAATTGCGCGGCCGTGCTCGATTTCGCCGGGTTCTTCAGTCACAGCCGGGACATCGGGTTCATCACCGACCTCCGGGGGGCCATCCTCGCGGTCACCGTCGGGGCGGAGCGCGCGCTGGGATACTCGCGCGAGGAGCTCCCCGGCTTGGACCTGCCCCATCTCGACGAGGCGGGTGATCTCCGGCGATTCCTCGATCAGAACGCCGAACCGCAGTCGCGGCTGAGCGTCGGGTTCCACTTGAGATCCAAGAGCGGTCGGACCCTGTCGATCGGCTCCGTGGCGTCCAGCCTCCGCGACGAGGCGGGGAAGCCGATCGGCTGGTTCTTCGCGTGCCAGGACCTGCGGGGCGCGGTGGCCGAGGCGCGCAGCGGGCGGCCGATCCTCGACGCCCTCGTCGATTCCATCGGCGCGGCCCTCTGGTCGTTCGACCGGAACGGGACGGTCATCACGTGGGGACGCGCCTGCGAGGAGCTCTTCGGGGTCCCGCGAGCGGAAGCCGAGGGAAAACTCCAGGTCGTGCGCCTCTTCCCGTCTCCCGAGGCGTTCCGGGGCGTGCTCCGGGCGGCCGACGAAATGGGCCAGTTCTCGGGCGAGGTCGCGCTCGCCGGCCGCGGCGGAGTGGCTCGTCCCAGCCAGCTCGCGGTGACGCCGCTCTCCCGGGGGGGGCACGCCGTCGGCTACACGGCGGTCTCCTTCGACCTCTCGGAGCGCAAGCGCATCGAGGGTTTCCAGCGCGTCCTCTTCGAGCGCGCGGGCGAGGCGATCGTCGTCATCGACGCGGACGCGCGCCGGATCATCGATGTGAACGAGCGGGCGGTGGAGCTCTTCGGCTACTCGCGGGAGGAGTTCCTGGCCCTGGCCGTCCAGGACATCCGCCCGGCGGGGGAGGATCCCGCGCGCCTGGCCGGAATCATCCGTACGCTCGATGAGACGGGACGGTTCGAGAACTCGCCCGAGCCCCATCGCCGGAAGGACGGCACCATCATCCCCTGCGAGCTCAATGTCCGGCGGGTCATTGTCGGTGGCCGGCGGTACTCGGTCTCGATCCTGCGCGACCTGACGGAGCACCTGAAGGCGGAGGAGTTCTTCCGCGTCCTCTTCCAGAAGGCCTCGGACGCGGTCTACCTCGTCGAGGGGAGCGAGCTCCGCATCGTGGAGGCGAACGAGGCGGTCTGCCGCATGCTGGGCTACACCCGCGACGAAATGCTGGCGCTTCGCGTGCCGGACCTCGTCCCTCCCGACAAGCGGCACCTGATCCGGGGCGTCCGGGAGTCCGTGACCGGGTTACAGGGATTCCGGCGCGACCGCCGGCTCCTGCTCCGAAAAGACGGGACGACGGTCCCCACGGACCACAGCATCGCGGGAATCCAGATCGGCGGGAAGCCGTACTACCTGGCCTCGTCCCGCGATCTCACGGAACAGGAGTGCGCCGCGCGGGAGCTCGAGGAGGCGAAGGCGTTCCTGGAGCACGTCCAGCAGGGCGCCAGCGACGGCATCGCGATCCTCGACGAGAACGGGGTCTACGTCTCCGTGAACCCCAGGTTGCTCGAGATGCACGGCCGGCCCGCCGGGGACTTCGTGGGGCGCAGCTTCCGGGAACGAACGGCTCCCGAGCATCTCGAAGCCTACGAGGAGATGTATCGACGCCTCCTCCGGGGCGAGAAAATCCGGATGCAGTCGAAGTTCCGCACTACGGCGGGACGCGAGTTCACGGTCGACGTGAGTTCCGCCGCCATCGAACGCGCGGGAAAGAAGTACGTCGTGGCGCTCGTGCGCGATGTGACCGAGCAGGCGAAGGCGGAGGAGGCCCTCCGGAAGGCGCACGACGAGCTGGAGCGGAGGGTCGCGGAGCGGACGGGGGAGCTGAAGGAGAGCGAGGGTCGCTACCGGGCGCTGGCCGACAACTCGGGAGTCGGCGTCTGGCATATCACCCCCGAAGGGCGGACCATCTACGCCAATCCCGCGATGGCCGCGATGCTGGGGATCGGGGACCCGCGGGATCTGCGGGAGGAGACGTACCACCAGTTCTTCACTCCCGAGACCCTCGAGGCCATCAAGCGGGAGCACGTCCGCCGGCTGGAGGGCCTCCCCTCCAACTACGAGATGGAGATCGTGCAGCCTGGAGGCGCGCACCGTCGGGCGATGCTGTACGGGGCGCCGATGATGGGGCCCGACGGGAAGCTCCAGAGCCTGATCGGCACCTTCATCGACATCACGGAGCGGAAGCGGGCCGAGGAGGCGCTCCGGGAGAGCGAAGAGCGGTACCGTCTCGTGGCCCGCGCCACCGACACGGGAATCTGGGACTGGGAGATCGCCACCAACCGGGTTTACTTCTCGCCGATCTGGAAGCGCCAGATCGGGTACGAGGACACGGAGCTGCCGAGCCGGTACGAGGAATGGGAGAGCCGGCTCCATCCCGACGACCGCGGGCGCATCCTGGAGGGGCTGGGCCGGCACGTGGCGGCGGGGACGCCCGAGTTCGAGCACGAGTTCCGCCTCCGCCACCGCGACGGGTCGTGGCGCACGATCCTGGCCCAGGCGGCGATCCTGAAGGACGAGGCGGGGCGGCCCTTCCGGGTCGTGGGGACGCACGTGGATGTTACGGAGCGCCGCCGGGGGGAGGAGGCGCTACGAGAAAGTGAGGAGCGGTTCCGCGGCGCCTTCGCGCACGGCGGGATCGGCATGGCGCTCGTCTCCGCCGACGGGCATTTCCTTCAGGTGAACCGCTCGCTTTGCGAGATGCTGGGCTACGACGAACGCGAGCTCCTCTCGATCTCCTTCCAGGCGATCACCTTCCCCGAGGACAGGCCGAAGAGCGCGGAGCTCGCGGTCCGGATGCTGGCGGGCGAGGAGACCTCGGCCCGGCTGGAGAAGCGCTACCGCCACCGGGACGGGCGCGTCGTCTGGGTGGACCTGGCCACCACGCTGATCCGGGACACCGGGGGGAAACCCCGGTACTTCGTCAGCGGCATCCAGGACATCACCGAGCGAAAGCGGGCCGAGGAGGACCTGGAGCGCCGCGTGGAGGAGCGCACGGCGCTCCTGTCCGCCGAGATCGCCGAGCGCCGCCGGACCGAGGAGCGGCTTCGACTCTACAAGGAGATCTTTGCGAACGCGAACGAGGCGATCGCGATCATCGATCCCAAGGGCTTCTTTCTCGAGCAGAACGCCGCGCACTCCGCGATGACCGGGTTCTCCGACGCGGAGATCCGGGGCAAGACCCCGGCCATCGCCCTGGGCGAGGGCCCCTTCGCGAAGATCGCCGCGGAGCTGGGCGAACGGGGGACGAGCCGGGGGGAGTACTCCTTCCAGGTCAAGGACGGCCGCGTCCTCCAGATCGATTTCTCGGCCTTTTCCATGCGCGATGCCACGGGCAACGTCCTATGCCACGTCGGCATCAAGCGCGACATCACGGAGCGCAAGCGGGCCGAGGAGGCCCTGCGCGACTCCGAGGAGCGGTGGCGGTCGGTCGTCACCCACGCGCCCGACTTCATCCTCACCGTCGACCGCCAGGGGAGGATCATGAGCCTCAACCGGACGGTGCCGGGGGTGATGCTGGACCAGGTGATCGGAGCGAAGGCTGAGGATTTTATCCCGCCCCACCAGCGGGACATGATGAGGTCGGCGGTAGAGCGGGTTTTCGCGACCGGCGAGCCCACGGGTTACGAGGTCGAGGGTCCCGCCCCGAACGGGACCATCGCCTGGTACGCGTCGCGCGTGGGGCCCATCAAGCGCGGCGCCGAGGTGGTGGGGGTCACGATGATCGCGACGGACATCACCGAGCGCAAGCGCGCCGAGGAGGAGCTCCGGTTCCAGAAGACGCTCCTGGAGTCGCAGGGCGAGGCGGCCCTCGACGGCATCCTCGTCGTCTCGACCGAGGGGAAGATGCTTTCGTTCAACCGGCGGTTCGTCGAGATGTGGGAGATCCCGCCGGACGTCGTCGAGTCGCGCTCCGACGAACAGGCGCTCCAGTCCGTGCTCAAGAAGGTCGTCGACGAGCAGGGGTTCATCGCCCGCGTCCGCCACCTGTACGAGCACTCGACCGAGGAAAGCCACGACGAGGTCGCCCTGAAGGACGGTCGGACGTTCGACCGGTACAGCGCCCCCGTGCAGAGCCAGGAGGGGGTGCATTACGGCCGCGTGTGGTATTTCCGCGACGTGACCGGCCGCAAGCGCACGGAGGAGAAGCTCCGGCGGGCCGCGGAGGAGACGCGACGGGCCTACGACGACCTCAAGCAGGCCCAGGAGCAGCTCATCCGGACCGAGAAACTCGCCTCGATCGGCATGCTCGTCTCGGGCGTCGCCCACGAGATCAACAATCCGCTCAACGTCATGTACGGGAACCTCCAGCTGCTCGCGGAGGAGTTCGCCAAGCCGGGTTCGGCCCCCCCGAGGAAGACCCGCTCCATGATCCGCGACGGCCTCCGGGCCGCGTCGCACGCGAGGAACATCGTGGAGGAGTTCCGCAGCTTTGCCCGCGACACGCGGACGGCCGAGCTCGTGGATTTGAACGTCTGCCTCGACGAGATGGCGTCGCTCGCCGGCCGGGAACTGGGCACGCGGGTCCGCGTGGTGAAGCGGCTGCGGAGGGTCCCGCCCGTGCGGTGTTTCCGCGGCCAGATGAACCAGCTCTTCCTCAACCTCCTCAAGAATGCCGGCGAGGCGATCGAGAAGAAGGGGACGGTGACCCTTCGCACGCACCGGAAGGACGGGCACGTGGTCGTCGAGGTGGCCGACACCGGCCGCGGTATTCCGGAGGACCTGCGGAAGAAGCTCTTCGAGCCCTTCTTCACCACGAAACCCGTGGGAAAGGGGCTGGGGCTCGGACTCTCGATCAGCGCGATGATCGTGCAGAACCACGGGGGACGGATCTCGGTGAAGAGCCGCGTGGGCCACGGGTCGGTCTTTCGCGTCGAACTGCCGATCAAGTCCTGAGCCAGGGCTCGTACCTTTTGGAACGGAACCCTACTATATTTTTTTCGAATCCCGTTGACATCTGTGGGTACACTCTATACACTTTGTACAGTTTATATATGAGCAAATTGAACCGTCAGGACTCCTACACCACGGGCGACGTGGCGCGCTTCTGCCAGGTCACCAAGCGCACCGTCATCAAGTGGATCGACTCGGGGAAGCTCAAGGGCTACACGATCCCGGGCTCGCGCCACCGGCGCGTCTCCGCTGAAACCCTGCGCGTGTTCCTCCGGGCCCACGAGATGCCCGACTACGCGCGGCTCGTCCGCCGGCGGGTCCTCATCGTGGACGACGACCGGGACCTCCTGGAGCTCCTGCAGGACGCGCTCCGCGACCAGTACGATGTCGACGTGGCCTCGAGCGCCCTCGAGGCCGCCTCGCGACTCCCGGTCTTCCAGCCCGACGTCATCCTCCTGGACATCCGCCTCCCGGACCTCTCGGGCCTGGAGGTATGCCGCCATTTCCAGTCGTACAAGAGCGAACGGAAGGCGCCGATCCTGACCATGTCGGCCTTCGGCAGCGAGATCGATCCCGCCGAGGTGCGGCGCTGCGGTGCCGACGCCTTCATGCCCAAACCCCTCAAGATGTCCGAGCTCAAGAGTCGCATCGAGACGATGGTCGGTTAGTGATCCTTTGAGAGGAGGTCGAGCGTGTCGAACTTCGGGGACCTGGTCAAGAGGCTGAGGAAGGAAAAGGGCCTGACGCTGGAGGCGGTCGCGAAGAAGATCGGCTCCCACAAGGGCTACGTCTCGGGGATCGAGAACGACAAGGTGAATCCCCCCTCGGTCAAGATCATCCGGAAGTTCGCGAAGCTCTTCACCCAGGACGAGAAGACGCTGGTGCGGATCGCGTGGGCGGACAAGGCGCCCCAGATCATCCGCGACGAGGCCCAGCGGATCCTGGCGCTGTCGGAGAGCGAGGGCCCGAGCTCGATCGAACTGGCTCGCATCCCCCTTCTGAACACGGTGGCGTCGGGCTACTCCTCCGACCTGGCGGGCGAGGGCCGCGTCCGGCCGGCGGTGACGGCCACGCTGTCGCTCCCGCGGGCGCGCTTGACGCCGGAGGCGGCGGCGACCGTGTGCGACACGTCGATGGAGCAGCAGACGGGCCCGAGCTTCTCGCGCGGGGACGTGGTGCTCCTCGTGCGCGAGGAGAAGATCCGGAACGGCTCGATCGTCTACATGGTGTACAGCATGCGCCAGAAGCGGCAGGCGATGATCCGGCAGGTCATGCTGGAGCAGGGCGATCACATCGTGCTGCAGCCGCTGAACAAGGAGTTCCCGCTGGAATTCCTGACGCACGACGACGTGGACGCGGTCTACCGCGTGGTCGGGAAGGTCGAGATGTTCGAGTCGGCGGGGGTGGACGTGAAAGTCTAGCTTTGGAACGGCCGCAGGCGGGACACCTTGAGCCTGCACTGTGGGCCTGCGGCCGAAAAATTAAACCGTCCTTTTCCTCCCTCTCTCGATGCCGCTGGGGCGACTCCCGTCGCCCGAGCGGCATTATTATTTGAAGACAAGTCTTCTTCATCGAGGAGCTTCTGAAACCCAGGGCGCTCATCCTGCCGAAGGAAGGCTCTGGAAATGGGGTGACGAAGACTTGGATAAACGCCCTGCAGTTCTTCTACGCCCGCTCGATCTCGACGCGGGCGTCGTTGTAGCAGGCGCCGCCGCCCAGCGCGTCCACGTGGTCCGGCGCCAGGGCGTTCCCCGTCCAGCGGTTCAGCGTCGACCGGCGCCACAGGCCCTTCGGGATCGAGGCCACTCCGTCCCCCAGCTCGTCCGAGACGGCCAGCGTCGCCCGCACCTCTCCATATGAATTCCAGAGGCGCACCCGGTCGCCGTCCCGGAGCCCGCGCCGCGCCGCCTCCGCCCGCGCGAGCAGGACCCGCGCCGTCCCCTCCGCCATCTGCTCGAACAGCTGCGACGTGATCGCCTTGTCGCTCGCCGGCGTGATCAGGATCAGCGGCAGCCCCGCATCCGCGGGTGGCGGACGGTACGCCGGCGGGCCCGGCGGCGCCGCGAGGTCGACGAAGCCACGCGACGGGAAGGCGTCCCCAAAGGGGACCGGCCGCGCCACCGGGACGATCCGCGCCTCCTTCAGGCGGTCGAAGTCCTTCACGACCGACCGCGCGATCGCCTCCTCGGTCGCCCCGAACTCCGGCTCGTCGAACCCCATCGCCCGCGCGATCGAGGTGAAGACCGCGTGGTTCGGGCGCGATTCGCCGACCGGGCCGATCGCCGGCTCGCTCCACTGGAGCGCGTAGCCGCCGTAGCTCCGGCAGAGCTCCGCGTGCTCAAGGAACGTCGTCGCCGGCAGCACCACGTCCGCCCAGTCGCACGTGTCGGTCCAGACCTGCTCGTGGACCGCGACGAAGAGCGACTCGCGGGCGAGCGCCCGCACCACCCGCGACTGGTTCGGCGCCGTCGCGACGGGGTTGCAGTTGTAGACGTAGAGCGCGCGGACCGGAGGGTCCTTCGCCTCGTCGAGGGCCTTCCCGAGTTCGCTCATGTTGATCGTCCGCGACGGGCGCTTCCGGAGATGGGGCGCCTCGGCCGGCTTGCGGTCCAGGCCGTAGCCGCCGGAGGTCGAGATCGTGATCCCGCTCCCGCGCGGGCCGAACCGGCCCAGCACGGCCCGGAGCGAGAGCACCGCCCGCACCCCGTCGGTCCCGTTCCGGTTCCGCTCGAGTCCCCAGCCCACCCGGAAGAACGGCCGCTTCGCGCGGGCGAGCGCCCGGGGAAGCGCGCGGATCGCGTCGGCCGGCACGCCCGAGAGGGCCGAGGCCTCCTCCGGCGTGCACGCCGCCTTCACGAGCTCGTCGTAGCCCCGCGCGTGCTTCGCGACAAACGCGCGGTCGACGAGCCCCTCCTCGTGGGCGACGCGGATCATCGCCATCGCGAGGGCGACGTCGGTCCCCGGGAGCACCGCGAGATGCAGGTCCGCCTCGCGCGCCATCGGCGTGCGGCGCGGGTCGATCACGGCGGTGAACGCGCCCGCCGCCTTCGCCTCGCGCACCCAGGGGATGAGATGGATCCCGGAAGCCGACGGGTTGAAGCCCCACAGGACGACCGCGTCCGAGTGGCGCGCGTCGATCGGGTCGGAGCCGGGCAGGTCCCCGAAGACGGCGCTCCACGCGGCCCCCGTGTTCGCGGCGCAGAAGGTCCGCGCCAGCTGGCTCGCCCCGATCCGGTTCCAGAGGCGCGCGTCCATCGCGCCCGAGGTCAGGAGGCCGTTCGAGCCGTCGTAGTGGAACGGCAGGATCGACTCGGGCCCCGGGTCGCGCGAGAGCGCCGCGAACCGGTCCGCGATCGTCCGGACCGCCTCGTCCCAGGAGACGCGCTCGAAGAGCCCGGACCCTTTGGGCCCGGTCCGCCTCATCGGGTGGAGGATGCGCTCGGGCGCCGTGACCCGCCGGTCGAACCGCCGGACCTTGGCGCAAATGTAGCCCGCCGTGTGTTCGGAACGCCCGGAGCCGTCGATCTTGACGATCTTCCCGTCATCGACCGTGACGTCGAGCGCGCAGCGGTCGGGGCAGTCGAGCGGGCAGACCGACGCCTTGATTTCCATGGGGCCACTATACCTTGCTGCCCACGGGGCGTTTGGGATTTGGTGGTTGGGATTTTATTGGGATTTGGAAGTTGGGATTTTCTCTAGTCGTCGGGATGCTTGGCGAGGACCACCTCCACCTCCAGCTCCTTGCCGTCGCGCACCACCGTCAGCTTCACCTTGTCGCCCGGCTTGCGCTGCCAGATGCGGGAGAGGAAGTCGTCGCGGTCGGCGATCCTCTTGCCGTTGAGCTTCGTCAGGAAGTCGCCCTCCTTGAGGTCGGCGTCGTCGGCGGGCGAGCCGGCGGTGACGAAGGTGACCTTCACGCCCTCCTTCGCCTCCTCGATCGTGGTCCCGAGGAATCCCGACCCCTTGGGGCGCGTCTTTTCCGGCCGCTGGGGGAGCGCGAGCCCGGCGAGCTCCATCCGGTTGTACCGGTCGAGTTTGCCCTTGAGATCGATCGTCTCGTCGCCCCGCTGGACCTTGAGCGAGATCTCCGTCCCGTTCGGGTGCATCCCCGTCACGCCCAGGAACCGCTCGCGGTTGAAGATGCGGGCGCCGTTGACCTCGGTGACGAGGTCGCCCTTCCGGAGCCCGGCCTTGTCGGCGGCCGAGTCGGGGCGGACGCCCAGGACGCGCACCCCCGGGCCGGGCGGGGCCACCTCGAGGGACAGGCCCGTCAGCATTCCGTGGAACGCCTTGCCGCCCTCGCCGCCCTTCATCATCCCGGGGAGGAAGGCCTTGATCTGGGCCGAGGGGATCGCGTAGCCCACGCCCGAGTTCACGCGGTTCATGTAGCGCGTCGCGATCCGGCCGTTGATGCCGACCATCTTTCCGTCCAGCGTGACGAGCGGGCCTCCCGAGTTGCCGGGGTTCACCGCGGCGTCGGTCTGGATGCAGTCGAAGTACTCGCCCTGGTAGCGGTGGAGGGCGGAGACGATCCCGAGGGAGATCGTCGGGTACATGCGGTTGTCCTCCGCGGGGAGGGTGATCCCGAAGGGGTTCCCGCAGGCGACGACGTACTGGCCGACCTCGAGCTTGTCGGAGTCGCCGATCTCCACGAAGGCGAACTTCTCGCCCTCCGCGCCCTGGACCTTGAAGGGCGAGAGGTCGCCCACCGAGTCGGTGCAGACGAGTTTCGCCATGAGCTGCTTGCCGCTGAAGAGCGTGATCTTGGTCTGGTTCTGGGTGCCGGCCACGTGGTGGTTGGTCAGGCAGTATCCGTCCTCGGAGATGAAAACGCCCGATCCGCCGAGGAAGAAGACGAACCGCTCGGAGATTCCCTTCGAGCAGTCCTCGATCTTCTTCTGGAGCCGCGCCTCGGGCTCCTGCAGCGCCGAGAACGACAGGACGAGCGCGATCAAAGAGGTCATGTTATTCCTCGGGGGCCCAGCCGAGCTCGCAGTCGAATTCCAGCTCCTTGTCCTCGCGCTTGACCTTCACCTTGATGTGGTCGCCCGGCGCCTTCCGGAGGATGAAGGCCCGGAGCTCGTCGAAGTAGGTGATCTTGCTCCCGTCCATCTCGATGATGATGTCGCCGCCCTTGATTCCCGCCCGCTCGGCCGCGCCGCCGGCCCGGACCGCCGCGAGCGCCACGCCCGAGGCGAGCGTGTTCTTCTGGTCCGCCTCGATCCCGAGGAACGGCCGGCGCGACTCGGCGACGACCTTCCCGTTCTTGAGGTCGGGCAGGATCTTCTTGAGCTCCTCGTGCGTCACCGCGTACCCCACGCCCGAGTTCTGTCCGCGCGTCGAGGAGATGCCGGGCTTCGTGTCCACCTTGCACGTGATCGCGATGAGCCGGCCCTCGCCGTCGACGAGCGGCCCGCCCACGTTTCCGAAGTTGAGCTTCGCGTCCGTCTGCACCCCGCGGCCGCCGAGGCGGGAGACCGCGCTCACGATCCCGGGGTTGAGCGTCAGGCTCTTGCCGTCGGGCGCGCGGCCCACGGCGATCACGGGGTTGCCGGCCTTCAGGTCCTCAACGCGCGCGGGCACGAGGACGGGTAGGTCCTTCGCGTCGATCTTCAGGAGGGCGAGGTCGTCGGTCGCGTTCGAGCCCAGGATCTTCGCCTCGAGCTCCCGGCCGTCGGCGAGCCGCACGGTGATGACTTTCACCTTCCCCGAGACGTTGAACGCGGTGGTCGCCACGAGGCCGTCGGCGCCGATGACCGTCCCGCTGCACCAGAAGTCGGCGGGGCGCTTCGCGAAGAGGTCCTCCGGCTCGGGCGGCTGGCCCAGGGGGTTGCGGCGGGGCGGCCTCTTCTCGGGCTTCTTCTCCGGCTCGGGTTCGCGCTCCACCTTGATCGCCACGACCGAGGCCGCCGTCTTCTGGCGGACCTTTTCGCACCGCTTCTCGAGAACGGTGACGATGTCGTCGCTCTTGATCTCCTGGGACGGAGCGAGCAGCGCCAGCAGCAATGCGATCATTCGAGCCTCACTTAGTAGATGGGCTTCGAACCGAGCGTGACCCGGAGGTCCTTCTTTTCGCCGTCGCGGAGCACGGTGACCGCGACCGCGTCGCCGGGCGACCTGGCCGCGACCGCCTTCTGGAGCGCCGCGTCGGTGAGCATCTTCGCGGTGTCCACGGTCACCAGCACGTCGCCCCTCTGGAGCCCCGCGTGAAAGGCGGGCCCCTTGCGCGCGACGCGGATCACCTCGAGCCCGCCGTTCACGGCCTTCACCTCGGCGCCGAACCAGGCGTCGGCGGACCTGGCCTTCGCGGGGGGATCGGCCTTGGGCGCCGGCTTGGGCGCGACCCTGGCGACGGGATTCTCGAAGTCCTTCCGGATCTGCGCGATCCCGGGCTTGAGGACGTTCACCGGCACCGCCAGCCCCGTGAACTTCGCCTCGTCGTAGTTGAGCGTGACGAGGCCGATCAGCTTCCCGTCCTTGTCGACGAGCGCGCCGCCGTCCTGGTTGGGGTTGACCGCCGCCGAGGTCTCCAGGACTTTTCCCGCGTAGAACGTGCCGGGCTGTTTCTTGGTGACCTCGTAGATCCCGGAGAGGACGCCCAGCGACATGGCGGGCTGGTCGTCGTTCCGGAGGCTGTCGAAGCAGTCGCCGAAGACGTACGAGACCTGGCCCACGCGGGCGGCGTCGGAGTCGCCGAGCTCGACGAAGGGGAGCGGCTCCTTGGCGTCGATCTTGACGAGGACGAGCTCGTGCTCGTTGATGCGCCCCATGACCCGGCCGGTGTAGCTCTTGCCGCCCTTGACGAGGATGGTTACGACGTCGGAGTTCGTGCCGCAGGCGGTGGGGGAGGTGAGGACGATGCCGGACTTGTCGATGATGACTCCCGACCCGCGGTGGCGGCCGCCCTCGACGTAGCAGGTGGCGGGGGCGACCTTCTTGTAGATCCGGACGTGGATCTTGTCGGGGTCTTCCTGGGCCTGCAGGCGGGCGGCGAGGGCGAACATCAGGAAGGACGCGGCGGCGGCGTGTTTCATCGGCGTTCCCAGCTAGTGGCGCCCCCTTCTCCCCATACCCTATAATATACGACGCCGTTCTTCCCGTGCGACATTCATTTTGGGGACTTCCCATGAAGAGACTGCCCTTCCTCGCCGCCGCGCTCGCCCTGGTCCTGGCCCGTCCCGCGCCCTGCCGGGCCGGGGGGGAGGAGGAGAAGGGGAAGCCCCCGGTCTCCGCCCGGAAGCGCGTCCTGCCGCTCTCGGTGCGGGAGGCGGTGAGCCTCTCGCTCAATCACAACCTCGACATCGAGGTCGCGCGCTACCAGCCGTGGATCGAGGAGCAGAACGTTTTCTCGGCGCTCGGGACCTGGGACCACGTCGCCTACGCGAACGTCAACACCGCCCGGAGCGCCACGCCGGGGACGAGCTCGCTCTCGGGCGGCACGAGGCTCCGGAACGACACGACGGCCTTCACCCTCGGGGTCCGCAAGACGCTCCCCTTCGGCGCGAGCTACGACCTCAGCTTCACGTCGGACCGCAGCGAGAGCAACAACTCGTTCCTCCTCCTCAACCCCGTCTGGTCGCAGTCGGGAGGCGGGAGGGTCACCGTCCCGCTCCTGAAGGGCGCGTCGATGACCGCCAACACATCGACGCTCGTCATCGCGCGCCATGGGCGCGACATCTCGGTGGACCTGTTCGAGAAGTCGCTGGCCGACTCGGTCTACGGGACGATGCAGGCCTACTGGGACCTCGTCTTCGCGATCGAGAACAAGAAGGTGAAGGAGCAGTCGCTCGAGGTCGCGCAGCGCTTGCTCGACGACAACCGCCGCAAGTTCGAGCGGGGCGTGGTCGCGCGGATCGACGTGACGCAGGCGGACGCCGGCGTGGCGGCGCAGCAGGAGGGGATCCTGACGACGGAGGCGGCGGTGCAGAGCACGATGGACGCCCTCAAGCGCCTGGTCGACCCGTCGCTCCTCCGCCAGGAGATGGCCCTCCAGCCCGTCGAGAGTCCGCGCGGCTTCGAGGCGGAGATCGACGAGCGGGCGGAGACCGAGCGGGCGCTCCGCGAGGCCCTCGGGCGCCGCCCCGAGGTGCGCCAGATCGCGCGCCAGATCGCGAGCCAGGACGTCACGATCGCGAGGTCGCGGAACGACCTCCTGCCGCAGGTGGACCTGACCGGCGGCGCGTTCCTGAACGGCTCGGACGCCACGTTCCCGCAGGCCAACGGCGAGGCCCGGTCGCGCGACTTCTACGACCTCTCGGCGGGGATCGTCTTCACCTGGGCGCTCGAGGGGTCGTCCGCCCGCGGATCGCTCAACCGGGCGGAGCTGGAGAGGCGGCGGCTCTTTCTCCAGCAGCGGAACCTCGAGAACCAGGTGCTGGTCGAGGTGCGGGACGCGGTGCGGCAGGTCAGGACGAACGAGAAGCGGATCGAGGCGACGCGCCGGGCGCGCGTGCTCGCCCAGGACCAGCTCGACGGCGAGATGACGCGGCGCGAGCAGGGCCTGTCGACGACCTACCGCGTGCTCGACGTCCAGCAGCAGCTGGTCCAGGCGAAGACGAACGAGCTCAAGGCGCTGATCGACTACAACCTGTCGCGCCAGAAGGTGCACGTGGTGACGGGGGAACTGCTCGAGAAGAATGGCATCCTGCTCCAGGAGAACCTCCAGCCCCGGGTGAGCCTCGGGAATTGATCCTTTGAGCGATCGGGCGAATGAGTTATTGAAGAGCTCTTCAATGGCTCAATAAAAAAAGGCGCGCGGCCCTCGCGGACCGCGCGCCCTTTTGAATTCGCTACCGGGTTACTTCCTATTTCCCGCCCTGCTGCTGGAGCTTGGCGCGCATCTGGCTGGCGCTCTCGGTGGCGACCATGTCCAGGGGCCGCGTCGCGCGCTTCAGGAACAGGATCGCGAAGCACGTGTCCCGCGTGCCGTC
>JBGPCZ010000159.1:0-14103 GCA_041482015.1 Planctomycetota bacterium
CGCATCAAGGCGGTGATGAACGAAGTCCGCCGCGCGAAGAACATCATCCTCTTCATCGACGAGCTGCACACGCTGGTGGGCGCCGGCGGCGCGGAAGGCGCGATCGACGCGGCCAACGTGCTCAAGCCGTCGCTCTCGCGGGGCGAGATCCAGTGCGTCGGCGCGACCACGCTCGACGAGTACCGCAAGCACATCGAGAAGGACGGCGCCCTCGAGCGCCGCTTCCAGACGATCGTCGTCGAGCCCCCGGGCCGCGACGAGAGCCTCGAGATCATGAAGGGGCTGCGCGACAAGTACGAGGCCCATCACCGCGTCCGCTACACGGACGAGGCGCTGGAAGGCTGCGTGGACCTCTCCAACCGCTACATCAACGGCCGCTTCCTCCCCGACAAGGCGATCGACGTGATGGACGAGGCGGGCGCGCGGGTCCGGCTCCAGTCGATGGTCTCGCCCCCCAACATCAAGGAGCTCGAGGACGAGATCAAGCGGCTCGAGAAGGAGAAGGACGAGGCGATCTCGCTCCAGGAATTCGAGCGCGCCGCCCAGATGCGCGACAAGGCGATGCAGCTCAAGAAGAACAAGGAGCGCGTCCTCGCCGAGTGGCGCGAGCAGAACAAGGAATTCGACGGGGTGGTCGACGTCGAGGTCATCTCCCAGACGGTCTCGATGATGACCGGCATCCCCCTCACGAGGATCGAGAAGAAGGAGGCGGAGCGCCTCCTCCACCTCGAGGCGGACCTCCACAAGATCGTGGTCAGCCAGGACGAGGCCGTGAGCGTGGTGGCGCGCGCCATCCGGCGCTCGCGGGCGGGCCTGAAGGACCCGCGCCGGCCGATCGGCTCGTTCATCTTCCTCGGCCCCACGGGGGTCGGAAAGACGCTCATGGCCAAGGCCCTCGCCAAGATCATGTTCGGCGAGGAGACCGCCCTCATCACCATCGACATGTCGGAGTACATGGAGAAGCACAACGTGTCGCGCCTGATCGGCGCGCCTCCCGGCTACGTCGGCTACGAGGAGGGCGGCCACCTGACGGAGAAGATCCGCCGCCGGCCCTACGCGGTCGTGCTCTTCGACGAGATCGAGAAGGCCCACAGCGGCGTCTACAACATGCTCCTCCAGATCATGGAGGAGGGCCGCCTGACCGACAGCTTCGGGCGGAACATCGACTTCAAGAACACGATCCTGATCATGACGTCGAACATCGGCGCCGACGTGCTCAAGAACCAGACGACCCTCGGCTTCAAGAAGGTGAGCGTCGACTCCAGCTACAACGCGATGAAGGAACTCCTGGGCAAGGAGGTGGAGAAGCACTTCCGCCCCGAGTTCCTGAACCGGCTGGACGACCTGATCGTCTTCCGCCCGCTGACGCGGAAGGACCTGGAGACGATCATCACCCTCGAGATGAAGTCCGTGGAGGCGCGGGTGCAGAAGAAGGGCGTGCGGATCACGCTCACCGCCGAGGCGCTCGACTACCTGATCGACCAGGGCTTCAACCCCGACTTCGGCGCGCGGCCGCTCAAGCGGGCGATCGAGCGCCTGGTCGAGGACCCGCTCTCCGAAGGGCTGCTGCGCGGCGAGTTCAAGGACGCCAAGCACATCCACATCAGCCTGAAGGACAAGCACCTCCTCTTCGAGCCGCAGGAGGAGAAGAAGGAGGTCGGCGCGGGCGCCGACCACGCGGGCGGGGCGAAGAAGACCTAGAACGGGAGCCGCAGGGGCACGGGCCTCTGCGGCTTTCTTTTTTTAAAGGCGGGAGAGCCGGGTCTTCAGGGCATACCGGACCAGGCCCGGCACGTCGTAAATCCCCAGGCGTTCCATGAGCTGCGCACGGTGGGTCTCCACGGTCTTCACGCTGATCCTCAGGATCTTCGCGATCTGCTTGGTCGACCATCCCTCGGCGATCATCTGCAGGACCTCCCGCTGTCGCGAGGTTAGAAGGTCCGAGCGTGGACGGGCCAAGTCGAGGAGCTTCCGCGAAACCCCGGCCGAAAGGTAGACGTCCCCGGCGAGGACTTTGTGGATCGCGTGGCGCAGGTCGCGCGCGGTCACGTTCCTGAGGAGATATCCCCGCGCCCCCGCGCGGAGGGCGCCGGAGACAGAGACGGCATCCCCCTCATCCGAGAGGACGAGGACCCGGAGGCCGGGGGCCCGCTTGAGCATCCGGGCGGTCGCCTCGATGCCGTTCAACCCCGGGAGATCCTCGTCGACGATGGCGATGTCGGGGCGGCGGCGCGCGGCGAGCGCCACCGCCTGGCGTCCCGACCGCGCCTCCCCGACGATTTCCACGCCGGGGGTCCTGAGCAGAAGGGCTTTCACCCCTTCTCGACGAAGAACCAGCGGAGAAGCCAGGATCAGTCGGACCTTGTGCATGAAATGGGCGCGCTCACCCGGGGCCAGTATGCCGGGACCGCGGGCCCCGGACAATCAGGGTATCCCTGAGATGAGGGGAAACAATGACAACCCCATCCAACACCACAACCCCGGCGTCGCGGTCTCCATCCCGCCAACGCGGAAGGGGCGGGTCCATTCCGGGAATCCGATTCCGGCATCGGCCGACCCCGAGAGGCGGCGTTGACTTTTCGGAGCGACCGCCTATAATGGCATTTCTGGCGCAGGGAGCGGCCGTTCCGCCTCCTGCGCCTTTTTCATCATGGATTTCTCCACCCGCTTCGAGCCGAAAGAGGCCGAGCCGCGCCTTTACGAGGCCTGGGAAAAGGCCGGCCTCTTCACCGCCAACGCCGACTCCACCCGCGAGCCCTTCACGATGGTCATCCCCCCGCCCAACGTGACGGGGTCGCTCCACATGGGGCACGCGCTCAACAGCACGCTCCAGGACATCCTGGCGCGCGTGAAGCGCATGGAGGGCTACGAGGTCCTCTGGCTCCCCGGCACCGACCATGCCGGCATCGCCACGCAGGCCATGGTCGAGAAGAACCTGAAAAAGACAGAGAACAAGACCCGCTGGGACCTCGGGCGCGAGGAGTTCCTCAAGCGCGTCTGGGGCTGGAAGGAGCAGTATGGGAACACGATCCTCTACCAGCTCCGCCGCCTCGGCTGCAGTTGCGACTGGTCCCGCACGCGGTTCACCATGGACGAGGGCTACTCGCGCGCGGTCCGCCACGTCTTCGTCTCGCTCTTCAAGAAGGGTTTCATCTATCGCGGCCTGGCCATCGTCAACTGGTGCCCCAAGTGCCAGACCGCCCTCTCCGACCTGGAAGCCCCCGTGCCAAAGGACCCGCCGCCCGGACACTTGTGGCACATCAAGTATCCGGTGAAGGGCGACCCCGGCCGGTTCCTCACCGTCGCCACCACCCGCCCCGAGACGATGCTGGGCGACACCGCGGTCGCCGTCCATCCCGACGACCCGCGCACCAAGGCGCTCATCGGGAAGACCGTGATGCTGCCCCTCATGAGCCGCGAGATCCCGATCATCGGCGACCCGATCCTCGTCGACCCGAAGTTCGGCAGCGGCGTGGTCAAGGTGACGCCCGCCCACGACGCCAACGACTTCGACTGCGGCAAGCGCCACAAGCTCCCCGCCATCGTCGTCATGGACGAGAAGGCGGTGATGAACGACGCGGCCGGCCCCTACAAGGGGCTGGGGCGGTACGATGCCCGCAAGAAGATCGTGGCCGACCTCGAGGCCCTGGGCTTGATCGAGAAGATCGAGGACCACGCGACGCCGGTGGGCCAGTGCTACCGCTGCGCCACGCCGATCGAACCCTATCTCTCCGAGCAATGGTTCGTATCGATGAAGGATCTCGCGGCCCCCGCGGTCGTCGCGGTGAAACGGGGCGACGTGAAGTTCCATCCCGACCGCTGGAGCAAGGTCTACCTGGACTGGATGGAGAACATCCGCGACTGGTGCATCTCGCGCCAGATCTGGTGGGGCCACCGGATCCCCGTCTGGTACTGCGCCGACGGCCACGCGACCGCCGCCGCCGAGACCCCGTCGTCGTGCGGAAAGTGCGGCGCGCTAGAACTCCGGCAGGACGACGACGTCCTCGACACCTGGTTCTCGAGCGCCCTCTGGCCCTTCGCCACGCTCGGATGGCCCGACGAGACGCCCGACCTGGAGAAGTTCTATCCCACCCAGGTCCTCGTCACCGCGCGCGACATCATCAACCTCTGGGTCGCGCGGATGATCGTGAGCGGCCTCGAGTTCCGCGGCGAGAGGCCCTTCGCCGACGTGATCATCCATGCCTCGATCATGGACGACAAGGGGATGAGGCAGTCGAAGTCGCTCGGGACGGGCATCGATCCGCTGGAGCTGATCGACCTCTACGGCGCCGACGCCCTCCGCTTCGCGCTCGCGTGGCTCGCCACCGGCACCCAGGACATCCGCTTCGGGAAGAACCTCTCGAAGCAGCGGACCGAGATGTCGCGCAACTTCGTGACCAAGCTCTGGAACGCCTCGCGGTACGCGGCCCCGAAGATCGAGGGCGTCCCGACGAAGGCCCCCACGGACGGCGCCACCGAGGAGGACCGCTGGATCCTCTCGCGCCTCTCGACCACCGTCGACCGCGTGACCGACGCGATCGACCGCACCGAGTTCGGCGACGCGGCGCAGGCCCTTTATGGATTCGTCTGGGATGACTTCTGCGACTGGTACATCGAGCTCTCCAAGCGGCGCGCCGACGAGCCCGCCGCGAAGCAGACGCTCGCCTGCGTGCTCGACACGACGCTCCGGATCATGCAGCCCTTCACGCCGTTCGTGACCGAGGAGATCTGGCAGAAACTCGGGCGGAAGCAGCCGCTCATGACCGTCTCCTGGCCGAGCCCTCCCGCGCCCCGGGACGAGGCCCTCGAGGGCCGCATGGCGCTCGTCTTCGAGGCGGTTCGCTGCGTGCGGGACATCCGCACCCGGAACAACATCCCCCCGAAGACGGCGCTCACCGTGATGATCTCGGCCATGGACGAGTCGACCACCACGCTGCTCAGGGCCGGCGCCCCGATCGTCCGCGACCAGGCGAACGTCCAGGAGCTCTCGATCGGCGTCGCCCTCCCCAAGCCGAAATTCTCGGCGACGGCGGCGACCAACGCCTTCACCGTCTACGTGCCCCTCGAGGGCATGATCGACACGAAGGCCGAGGTCGAGCGGACGAGGAAGGAGCTCGAGATCGCCCGGGGCCAGGCAGCGCAGGCCGAGAAGCAGCTTTCCAACGAGGAATTCCGGAAGCGCAAGCCCGAGATGGCCGCCGAGATCCAGGCGAAGCTTGACGCCCTGCGCGCGAAGACCGCGGAGCTCGAGGCGCACCTCAAGGACGTCGAGGCAAAATAGTGAAGCTCGGGGACCTGCTCAAAGAGGGCCAGATCCTGGTCGGCTTCTCCGCCCGCGACAAGTGGGAGGCGCTGACACGGCTGGTCGATCTCCTGATCACCCAGGGGCGGCTGAAGGAGGAGATGCGCCAGGCCGCCTACGGCGCCCTCGCGGCCCGCGAGAAAATCTCGTCGACCGGGATGGAATTCGGCGTCGCCCTGCCCCACGCGAGCGTGGAGGGCCTCGAGCAGCCGCTCGTCGCGCTCGGCCTCTCGCCCGCCGGTGTCCCCTTCCAATCGCCCGACGGCCAGCCATCCCGCATCATTGCCCTCCTCCTCATCCCCCACCGCGACCGCCTGAAGCACACCCCGACGCTCGCCGGCATCGCGCGGCTCCTGCAGTACGAGGAGACGCGGGAGGCGTTGACGCGGGCTCGCAGCTCGCGGGAGGCCATGCAGGTGGTGAAGGACGAAGACGCGAGGAATTAACTTATCGAGCTATTGGCTACTGACCCATTGAAGAACGAGGAAGCTTTCTCTGCGTCTTCAATATCCCAATAGCCAATACCTCAATTCTCCGTGAATTGGGTCTTGTAGAGCCCCGCGTAGACGCCGCCCTTCGCGAGCAACTCCTCGTGCTTCCCCTCCTCCACGAGCCGCCCCTGGTCGAGCACCAGGATCCGGTCGGCGTTCTTGATCGTCGAGAGCCGGTGCGCGATCACGAACGTGATCCGGTGCTCGGAGCGGATCAGGTTGCCGAGCGCCGCCTGCACCGCCTGCTCGCTCTCCGCGTCGAGCGCGCTGGTCGCCTCGTCGAGGATGAGGATCGACGGGTCGCGCAGGATGGCGCGCGCGATGGCGATCCGCTGGCGCTGGCCGCCCGAGAGCTTGGCGCCCCGGTCGCCCACGGGGGTCGCGTACCCCTTCTCGAGCGTCTGGATGAAGTCGTGGATGTAGGCCGCCCTGGACGCCGCCTCGACCTCCGCGGGCGTCGCGCCGCGGCGGCCGTAGCGGATGTTCTCGCCCACGGTCGTGTTGAACAGGAACGTCTCCTGCGTCACCACCGCGACGTGGCCCAGGAGCGACGAGCGCTTCACCTTCCGGAGGACCGTGCCGTTCACCGCGATGTCGCCCTGCTGGGGGTCGTAGAACCGGCAGAGGAGATCGAGGAGCGTCGTCTTCCCCGCGCCGCTCCGCCCCACCACCGCGACCACCTGGCCGGGCCGCACGAGGAAACTGATGTCCCGGAGCACCGGCTCACCGTCATACGCAAACGTGACGCCCCGGTACTCGACGCGGTCGACTTTCGAGAGTTCCTCCCCGTCCTCGTGCTCCGTGTCGCGCGGCTGGTCGAGGAGCTCGAAGATACGCTCGCAGCCCGTCGAGGCCTCGACCAGGCGGTTGTAGGATTTCGAGAGTTCGCGGACCGACGAGTTGATCATCGCGATCGCCAGCCCGAAGAAGGCCATGTCGCCCGCGGACATCGCGCCGCTCTGGAGCATCTTGTAGCCGCCCACGAGGAGCACCACGATGGCGAGGCCCATGAAGAGCTGCGAGATGTTCTCGCCGAGCGCCTTGCGTCGCAGGCTGGTCATGAGCTTCCGGAAGAAGTTCTCGTTGTGATCGCGGAACTCCGCCACCTGGGCGGCCTCGCTGTTGAACGCCTTGACGGTCTTGATCCCGCCGAAGGTCTGGATCATCGTCCCCGTCATGTCGCCCAGGTGCTCGAGGCTCTTCTTCCGCGCGCGGCGCATCTTCCGGCCCAGCCGCGCCAGGACGAGCGCGTAGAATGGGAAGAGGAAGAGCGCCGCCGCCGCCAGCGTCGCATTGGTGTAGAAGGCGCCCGCGAGCGCCCACGTGATCATGATCGGGTGGACGATCGCATCGTCGAAATAGAAATTCGTGGCCGACTCGCTCACGGCCACGTCGTTCGTGATCCGGGAGACGAGGTCGCCCGACTTCCGGCCATAGTGGTACCCGAGGGGGAGGTACGCCAGGTGCTCGGCCACGTCGTTCCTCAGGTCGGCGACCACCCGGTTGGTGAGCCAGTTGGTCATCGTGTCGCGGAGATAGCCGGTGGCGAAGAGAAGGATCGAGAGCGTGATCGCAAGCGTCGCCACCACGCGCAGGTCCCACTGCCGCGGATGGAACGCGCGCTTCACCCAGCCCTTGACGGTCCCGTCGTCGGGCGGCACCTCGAGCTTCTTGTCGGCGCTGGCGCTCGCGCCGTCGATGATGGGCTTCACGAGGAACCCCTGGACGGTCTTGGCCCCGGAGGCGACGAGGACCACGAAGAGCGTGGCCAGGATCCGGGGCAGGTAGCGCCTTCCGCGCTTGAGGAACCGCCACGTGACGGTCCAGATGCTGGCCGCCGGCGGAGGCGTCACCGGCGCGGCCGGGGGTGGTGCCTGGGGGTTCACTTGGCGTACCGCTCCAGCTGCTTGCGGTAGGCGTCGAGGCGCTGCCGGGTCTCGTCGTACGTGTCCCCGCCGAACTTGGCGAGGAACGCGCGGGCGAGCTCGAACGAAACGACCGCCTGCCCGATCACGCTCGCGGCCGGGACGACGCAGACGTCGGAGCGCTCGTAGAGCGCCTCCGTCTGCTCCTTGGACGCGAGGTCCACCGTCAGCATCGGCTTCCGCAACGTCGAGATCGGCTTGCAGGCGGCGCGGACGATGACCGCCTGTCCGTTGGTCATGCCGCCCTCGATGCCGCCGGCATTGTTCCGCGACCGCGAGATCCTCCCATCGCCGGCGAGGACGATCTCGTCGTGCATCTGCGAGCCCTGCCGGCGCGCCGACTCGAAGCCGAGCCCGACTTCGACGGCCTTCACCGTCTGGACGGACATGAGCGCGCGGGCGAGCGCGCCGTCGAGCTTGTCCTCCCAGCCCGCGTGGGAACCGAGGCCGGGGGGCGCATTGAAGACGCGTACCTCGAACAGGCCGCCCAGCGTGTCGCCGGCCTGCTTGACCTCGTCCACCCTGGCCTTGATACGCTCGTCGAGCTGCTTGTCGAGGGTGTAGAAAATCGACTCCCCGCGGACGCGGACGATCTCACCAGGGTCGTCGAGACGGGTGTCGCTCGTGATGCCGCCGATCTCGACCACGTAGCCCAGGACGCGGACGCCGAAGCCGGCGAGGAACGTGCTGGCGAAGGCGCCGGCCGCGACGCGGGCGGCGGTCTCCCGGGCGCTGGAGCGCTCGGCCACGTCGCGCGCGTCCTCGGTCCCGAACTTCATCGCTCCCGCGAGGTCGGCGTGGCCGGGCCGCGGCCGGGTGATGGGATTCAGGTCCTCGGTGTTCTGGACTCGGTTCATGATCTGGAGGGTCACGATGCTGCCCAGCGTGTGGCCCTTCCGGGTCCCCGTGATCACCTCCGCCTGGTCGGTCTCGAGCTTCATCCGGGCGCCCCGCCCGTAGCCGCCCTGGCGCCGAAGAAGTTCGGCGTTGACCGTCTCGAGGTCAACGGGCGTGCCGTACGGCAGGCCCTCGATGGAGGCGACGAGGCACTTGCCGTGGGACTCGCCGGCGGTCGTATAGCGCAACATGGAAGACGTCATTATAGGACCGGCGCGCAGAGGGGTCAATTCGGGGGAATTCCCAACTCCAAAATCCCAATCAACTCCCAAATCCCAACTTCCAACCCGCAGGCGCGAATCACGCCCGAGGGGTTACCCTCGAGCCGAACGGTCCCCCGCTCAAACTCTTTGAGCCTCCCCTCTCCCAGGTCCCGTTGGGAGTTTGGGATTGGGATTTCATTGGGAGTTGGGTTTTGGGAGTCGGAATTCGTTTCCCCGTACTTTCGGGTAGAATGAGGTGTCTGGGGTATGGGGAGGTTGACACCAGGATGGCGGGATCTGCACTAGCGCTCCTTCTGGCCTTCCAGGCCGCGAAGGGCCCCTACGAGGCGCCCGACCGCGAGCCCACGCCCCAGGAAACCCTCATCCTGGAGTACATGAACCGCTTCCGCGCCAACCCGGCGGCCGAGGCGGAGATCATCGCGCCCCCCGGCACGAACGTAAAAGGCATCGATTGGAAGATGTTCCACGAGGAGATGAAGGCGCTGAAACCCGCGCCTCCCCTCGTCTTCAACCTCGACCTCCTCGACGCCTCTCGCAAGCACAGCTACTACATGGTCTTCAACGGCCTGACCCACGACGAGGTCGCCGGCAAGCCCGCCTACTTCGGCGCAAACCCGGGCGAGCGCTGCCGCCTCGCCGGCTACAAGGGCGGCGCCGGCGGCGAGAACGCCTTCGCCGGCTCGGGCGGGCCGTGGGACAGCCACTGGGGATTCGTCGTTGATTTCGGCGCGGGGCCGGGCGGCATGCAGCCCCTCCGCGGCCACCGCACCAACATGATCAACCCGCGCTTCCGCGAGGTCGGCCCCGGCGGCGTCCCCAACGGCAAGGGCCTCTCGGTCACCCACGACTTCGGCTCGCGCGACACGCGACTGGCGGGAGGCGTGGTTTACATCGACCTCAACGGAAACGGCTTCTACGACATCGGCGAAGGCCTCGGCCACGTGACGATCATCTCGAGCGACGGAGGCTCGGTCACGACCTGGAAGAGCGGCGCCTTCGCGATGGACCTCAAGGGGCAGAAGGAGGTCACCCTGACCGCCTTCATCGACGGGGAGAAGTCGTCGAAGACCTTCCCTGCGGGGGCCGAAAACGTCAAGTTCGACTGGATCGTCCCGCAGGAGGTCGCGCTCCGGAAGGCCGACAAGTACCTCGGGGCCGTGGAGGCCGTGAAGGACCCCGCCTCGGCGAAATACACCCAGTCGCTGGTCAATCTCTACATGAACACCCAGGGCCTCTATCTCGACGCCGACCGCAAGAAAAAGGTCGGGGAACTGACGAAGGAGGTCGGACCGGCCCTCGATGCCGCCGAGAAAGCGGTGCTCGACGCCTACAAGGGATCGGATCCCGCCGAGCAGCACAAGGCGATCGACGAGCAGTCCAAGCCCTACCACGGCACCGACGCGGAGGCGTGGTTCAAGGACGCCGAGCTCGTCGCGAAACTCCAGCGCGGCGTGACGAACTTCCAGAAGCAGGCCAGCGTCCAAAAGGTCACGCCGAAGGAGAAAAGCCAGTTTGTCGCGGCCCTCGACGCCGAGGGCCAGCGGCTGAAGACCGTGACCTGGAAGCAGGAGCTGTCCGTGCTCGAGACCCGGGTGAAGAGCATCCCCACCCATCAAGGAGAGAAACCTTGAACCGAACGATGACCGCCGCCGCCCTCGTCCTCGCGCTCGCCGCCCCGGCGCTGCCGCAGGACGAGAAGCCCCAGAAGATCATGGCCGTGCTCCAGGATTCGCCCACGCACTACCAGGCGCAGCTCCTGGGCGATCTCGACCGCCCCGTCGGCGAGGGCGTGAAACTGAAGATGCTCTACATGCCGGCGTCGGTGAACGACAAGGGCGCGCTGGAACTGGATGCGAAGAACGACGGCAAGCCCCGCACGATCAGCGGCAAGCACGAGATCGTCTCGGTCCAGGTGCAGAGCGAGGAGAAGCAAAAGACGGCGACGCTCAAGCTGGAGTTCTCCAAGAGGGAGGACGGGACCTGGGTCTACCGCAACCTGACCACGCTGCACGTGATGATCGGGGCCGAACAGTTCGTGATCGTCGACACGAACGGGAACGGCACTTACAACGATCCGCGCTCGGACGGCATGACGTGGGAGGGCCACTCGTGGCTCTTCCCGCTCCCGAGCGAGGCGGAACGGTGGTGCTCGGCAACGATGGAGTTCACGGGGCTCACGATGGGCCCGCTCGGCGAGGAGCCGCAGGTGAAGGGCAAGCCGCTCGCGACGACAGTGGCGGCCGCGCTCCCCGTCCTCAAGGGGGTGAACGAGGAGCGGGTCGAGATCGGTCTCACGCCGCGGCCGGAGGACGTGAAGCTCTCGGCCGACCTCCAGAAGCACTGCAAGTACGAGTCGATGAACAACACGCTCACACACCCCGAGAACCCCAGCTCGGCCGGGTACACGAAGGAGGGGAACGAGGCGGGGATGCGGAGCATCCTCTCGCGCGGGACGCCCTCGGAGCACGTCGCGGCCGGGATGGTGCAGACCTACTTCCACCGCCAGGACGTGATCCGGCCCGAGACGATGGCCTTCGGCGTGGGCTACGAGGGGAACTTCGGAGGGATCGACGGCCGGTCGAACATGTCGAAGGCACCGGCCCACTATTGGCCAGTCCTGAGCCCGGTGCCCGGCCAGACCGGCGTGGGGACCCACTATGGCAAGGAGTCGCCCGACGCCACGCCCGGCGACCCGGCCGCGGGCTATCCCATCACGGTCTATTTCGGGACGCAGAACCTAAAGCTCGTCTCCTCGTCGCTCAAGGAGGTCGGCCCCTACGCCGCGCAGGGGCCCGTCCGTCCCGTCCCGGCCGCCACGCCGGCCATCGACTGCTATCTCTACGACCCCGGGCAGGGCGCGAGCAAGGAGTTCTCGGGCTACCAGCGGGCCGTCTGCGTGATCGCGAAGGACCCGCTCAAGGTGAACATCGAGTACGAGGTCTCGCTCAAGGTCGACGTCGACGGGAAACCCTGGTCGAAAACCTGGCGCTTCTCGACGAACCAGTCGACGACGGGCAAGGTCACGCGCCGGACGCCGTAACGCCCGCGAGGTTCAGTGGCGCGCGCCCTCGTGGACAGCGGGGTTGCGCAGCACCTCCTGCGTCCGCGTCCGGATCTCCCCCGCGATCGCCGCCAGCTTGGGGTCGGTCGCCATCAGGAGACCCGCCTTCTGACGGAGCGCCTTCACGGCCCAGCGACACTCCCCCACGAGTTCGTCCTGGTTCCCGCCGACCTCCACCAGGTCGTTCGAGTGCTTCTTGCAGCGGTCGAACGCGTCCGGCCCGGTGTAATCCATCACGCTCTTCCGGAATTCGTCGTTCATGCGGGCGACGTCGGCCGGGGTCTTGATCTTCTCCTGCCGCGCCGTCAGCCGGGCCTCCATGTCGAGCATGATCTTCTCGAGCTCCGCCAGCGCCTCCTTGAACTCCGGGTGGGCCTTCCGCTGCTCGCCCAGGTACTCCCGCGTCTTCCGGCCGAACTCGATGTAGTGGGTGATCCTCCCGCGAATGTACGTGACGAACGTCAGCGAATCGTTCAAGGCCTTCTCGACCTCGTCATGCCTCTGCTTCTGCTCACCCTTCTTGTAGATGTCCGTCAGGAGTTCCCTCGTCGAGCACGTCGCGCGGCCCTTGTTCTCCTCCTTCTGCCCCACCACGTCCAGGATGTACTCGCACGGGCCGACGCCGAGCGCGTTCCGCATGACGTCGACCACCGTGAAGACGTCCGCCGGCGTCTCCGCGACGCGGTTCATCGGATAAACCACGGCGGGTCCGCGGAAGGTGTCAGACGGGTGATCCAGGGGCTGCAGGTAGCCCTGCCGCTCGGAATCGGACCAGCAGGGGTAGACGAACGACCCGAGCACCGTGCTCCAAGACTTCCGGTCCGGCGGCAGCGTGGCGGTGGGCGACCGTCCGACCCACGTCCGGGGTTTCGAGAACTCTCCCCCCGCCTTCTGCTGAAGCAGCATCTCCCAGCTGTCGACCAGGTCGTTGGTCCGGGTGAAGTCCACGCGCCATTGCGCGATGAACGGCATCTTCCATTCGAGGGGGACGACCTTCTTCGCATCGCCCGGTTTGAGATCGACGGCGTGCCACATCCCCGGGGCCTCGAGCAGCGCGACCCAGATCTTCTTCCGGTCCTTCCCGAATTCAATCTCAGATCCCGTCACCACCCGCTTCTCGCCTGCGCCCGAAAGCGTCACCTTGACGTCCTGCTCGCGGTTTTCGAAGACGCACATCGCCATCGCCTCCCCCTTTCCCAGGAGGTGGAGGACGAAGCTTTCGCTCGGCAGCTCGGCCGACGCGGCCGGAATCTTCGAGGCGTCGATCACGATGTCGTCCGCGAAGAAGTCCGGAAGGACGACGAACCGGCTCTGCACCTCGACGCGGAGGCGCGCCGCCCCGGAGCCCGGCTCCGCCTCGACCGACACGTCCCCCCTTTTGAGCCGGAACTTCGCGGCCATCGCAGTCCCCTTGGCGGACTTGCACGAAACCTCCACGCACGCCGACGTCTTCGTGTTCTCCACGAGGGTCACCTTCTCCAGCCGCGAGGCAGCCTCGCCGCCCGACGACACGAGGATCAAACGGCCGCGGGCGGCCGGCTGATCGTTGCCCGCGGAATAGATCTCCACCGCCGCGTCCTTCCGAAGGACGGCCAGGATCCGGCCATTCGAGAGGACGGTGTCGCCCTTGAACCCGGCGCCCGCCTCGGCGGTGACGGCGGTCCACCCGGCGCGGGCCGCGAGCGCGGCCGGGGAGATCGCGTCCTTCGACGGCTGTCCCGTGTCCCACACGGCGATCCCCGCTCGCGGTTTTCCTTCCTGCCCCGCAACCTGCAGCGTGACGAAAAGACCGGCCGCCAGGACCAGCAAGATCCGAGACGCTGCGTTCATGATCTCATCCCTCCCCTATCGGAACGACACCACTTCGATCCGGTCCACGAACAGGCGCCCGCTCCCGAACCCGTACAGATTGAGCAAGGGGATGGTCGTCCCCGCCTTCATGGCGCTCTTGTCCTGCCAGAGAAAGAAGTCTTCCGGGTGAAGGACGACCTCCTTCCACTCGGGGCCGACCGGCACGCGATCCCGCGCCTCGAACGACTGCTTCTCGGCGAATCGATCGACCACCAGTTGCATCTCGAAGGTCCCTCTCTTCTCCGACCGGATGCGGATCCGGAACTCCGCATCCTCCGGGATCGCGAAGAGCGACTTCATGCTCCCGTCGGCGAGCAAGTCCCCTTCGATCCGGATCTTCTCCTCCGCGTAG
>JBGPCZ010000160.1:0-13872 GCA_041482015.1 Planctomycetota bacterium
ATCGCGGGCATGAAGGTGGCGCCGGGACGCCGGAAGGACATCAAGGTCCGCATCAGCGAGTTCTACACGGCGACGCCCGTCTTCATCCCGGTGACGGTGGTCCACGGCACGCGCCCGGGGCCCGTCCTCTACCTCACGGCCGCGGTCCACGGGAACGAGATCAACGGCGTGGAAATGGTGCGGCAGCTCCGCACCGCGGTCGACCCGAAGCGGCTCGCGGGGACGCTGATCCTCGTCGTGATCGCGAACCCGATCGCCTTCCTGAACATGGCGCGCGACCTCCCGGACGGCCGCGACCTCAACCGCTTCTTCCCGGGGCGCGACCGGGGATCGATGGCGTCCCACATCGCCGACGCCCTCTTCACCAAGATCGTCCGGCTCGCCGACTACGGGGTCGACCTCCACACGGCCGCGACCGGCCGCACCAACCTGCCGCACGTGCGGGCGGACATGAAGAGCCCGGTCCTCCGCCGGCTCGCCGCGTCGTTCGGCTGCGAGGTCGTGTTCGACATGGCGGGGGAGGAGGGGACGCTCCGGCGCGCGGCGTCGGAGGCCGGCGTGCCCACGATCGTGTACGAGGCGGGGGAGCCGCTCAAGTTCCAGAAGAACCTGATCCGCCGCGGCATGGAGGGGATCAAGAACGTGATCGCGGGCCTCCGAATGTTCGAGTTCGAGCGGACGTCGCCCGCCTTCCAGATCGTCGTGGACGACCACCGGTGGGTCCGGGCGGAGAAGGGGGGGATCCTCCAGCTCAACGTGCGCCCCGGGGATATCATCGAGAAGGGCGCGGACATCGCGGTGAACACGAAGCCGTTTGGCACCGAGGTGAGCCGGGTCCGGGCGCCCTACACGGGGCTGGTGGTGGGCTGCACGACCCTTCCCATGGTGATCCCGGGCTCCGCGATCTGCCACCTCGTGGGCCTCGGGTCGCGCGACCGCGTGCTCCGGAAGGTGCTGGAGCGCCGGGGCCTGCTGTTCGAGTAAAGACGCATGGGATCGATCGACCTGGACATGGTGGGACGGCTGGCGCTGGGCGCGCTCCTGGGCGGCCTCATCGGCCTGGAGCGCGAGACGCACAGCCAGCCGGCGGGGCTCCGCACCCACATGATCGTGAGCCTCGGCGCCTGCCTCATGATGCTCGTCTCGATTCACATGGCGACGCTCACTCCGTCCACCCACGGGGATCCCGCCCGCATCGCCGCGCAGGTCGTCACGGGCATCGGCTTCCTGGGCGCCGGGGCGATCATGCGCTTCGGGATGTCGGTCCGCGGGCTCACGACCGCCGCGTCCCTCTGGACGGCCGCGGGGATCGGGCTCGCCGCCGGCTGCGGGTACTGGCAGGCCGCCGTGGTCACGACCGGCTTCACGCTGGTCGCCCTCTTCGTCTTCAACAAGTTCGAGAAGGCCTTCCTCCAGGGGCGCGCGTACCGGCGCTTCGTCGTCCACGCGAAGGACACCCCGGGCCTTGTCGGCCGCGTCGAGACGGTCATGGAGCGCTCCGGGATCAGCATCCGGGAGGTCGACATCCAGCGCGACCTCGTGGAGAAGAAGCTCCAGCTCACGATCGTCGCCCGCTGCCCCGAGAAGGCCGACGTGGACCTCCTCAGCCGCGCGATCGGCGAGGTCCAGGAGGTCGACAAGGTGGAGATCGAATGAGCGTCGCCCGTCCGAAGGATGCGCTTCCGATCCTCGTCGTCGAGGACCTGGTGCTCTTTCCTTCCATGGTCGTGCCGCTCACGATCCAGGACGAGAAATCGATCCGCCTGATCGAGGACGCGCTCTCCGTCGACCGCCGCTTCGGCTACTTCCTGATCCGCACGCAGGGCGCGGAGATCATCCATCCGTACGATCTCTACGAGATCGGCGCGGAGGCCGAGGTCACGAAGATGACGCGGCTTCCCGACGGGCGCCTGCACATCGTCGCGCGCGGGGTCCGGCGCATCCGGCTCAAGAAGATTCTCCAGCGCTCGCCCTACCTGCTGGCCCAGGTCGAGCCGCAGGTGGACGCCGGTGGGGATGCGATCGAGCTCCGCGCGATGGCGAGGACCATCTCGGGGAAGTTCCTTCAGCTCGCCAAGCAGACGCCCCACTTCCCGGAGGAACTGCCGGTCCTGGTGATGAACCTGACGGACCCGGTGCGGCTCGGGTACCTCGTCGCCTCGAACCTGAACATCTCGCTCCAGGAGCGTCAGAAGCTGCTCGAGACCCCCAGCCTCCGGGACCGGCTGGAGCGCCTGGGCCCGCTCCTCGACCGCGAGCTCGAGATCGCGCGCCTCGGCCAGAAACTTCAGAAGGAGGTCACCGGCGAGATGGAGCGGCTCCAGAAGGAGCACCTCCTCCGCGAGCAGATCCGCGCGATCCGGAAGGAGCTGGGCGAGCGGGACGACGAGGCGATGGAGCTCCGCGAGCGCCTGGAGCTCCTGCGGCTCCCCGCGGAGGCGAGGACGGTCGCCGAGGAGGAGATCGCGCGCCTGGCGCGCATCGCCGCGGGATCGCCCGAGCACGCGGTCTCGCGCACCTATATCGACTGGATCTTCTCGCTCCCGTGGTCGACCGAGACGCCCGACGCGATCGACCTCCGCCGCGCGAAGCGGATCCTCGACGAGGACCACTTCGGGCTCTCGGACGTGAAGGAGCGCATCCTGGAGGTGCTGGCGGTGCGCCGCCTCAAGCCCGACGCGCGCGGGCCGATCCTCTGCTTCGCGGGGCCCCCCGGCGTGGGGAAGACGTCGCTCGGGCAGTCGATCGCGCGGTCGATGGGCCGCCGCTTCGCCCGCGTGTCGCTGGGCGGCATCCGCGACGAGGCGGAGATCCGCGGCCACCGGCGCACGTACGTGGGTTCGCTGCCGGGCCGGATCATCCAGTCGCTCAAGCGGGCGGGGTCGAGAAACCCGGTGATCATGCTCGACGAGATCGACAAGCTGGGCAGCGACTTCCGGGGCGACCCGGCGGCGGCGCTGCTCGAAGTGCTCGATCCCGAGCAGAACCGCGCGTTCGCCGACCACTACCTCGACGTCCCCTTCGACCTCTCGCGCGTCCTCTTCATCGCGACCGCGAACGTGCTCGACCCCGTGCCGCCCGCGCTCGCGGACCGGCTGGAGGTGATCGAGCTGCCGGGCTACAGCGACGCCGAGAAGCTCCGGATCGCCCGGCGTTTCCTGCTCCCGAAGCAGGTGAGGGAGCACGGTCTCGCGCGGTCCCTCCGGGTGGACGACGAGTCCCTGAAGGCGCTGATCGGGTCGTACACTCGCGAGGCGGGGCTCCGGAACCTGGAGCGCGAGATTGCCGCGCTCTGCCGCAAGGCCGCGCGGCGGGGATCGCTGTGCGTCACGGCCCGCTCGCTGCCGCGCCTGCTCGGCCCGGCGCCCTTTGACCGCGAGCCGCTCTCGAACGGAACGGTCGGGGTGGCCACCGGGCTGGCGTGGACGCGCACGGGCGGCGAGGTGCTGACAATCGAGGCGACGCGGATGCCCGGCTCCAAGACGCTGACGCTCACGGGTCAGCTCGGGGACGTCATGAAGGAGTCGGCGCAGGCGGCGCTGAGCTGGCTGCGCGCGGCGTCGGCGGAGGATTTCTACGCGGGGAGCGATCTGCACATCCACGTCCCGGCGGGGGCGGTCCCCAAGGACGGCCCCTCCGCGGGGCTCGCGATCGTCGCGGCCCTCCACTCGCTGGTCCGGGGCGTGCGGCCGCGGCACGGCCTGGCCATGACGGGGGAGATCACGCTCCGCGGCCACGTGCTCCCCGTGGGCGGGATCAAGGAGAAGCTGCTTGCGGCGCAGCGCGCCGGGGTGAAGCTCGTCATCCTGCCCGAGCGCAACCGGAAAGACGTCCCGCGCGAGCTCCGGCGCGCCGTCGATTACCGCTTCGTGAAGAGCGTCGAGGAAATGATTCGCGCCGCCTTCTGAATTTGGGTGACCTTTGGCCCGTTGTGGGGAATAATTCTCGCGTATGGATCCTTCCAAGATCGCCGTCGTGATCCTCGCGGGGGGCCGCGGCCAGCGCCTCGAGCCGCTCACGCGCGATCGCGCCAAGCCCGCGGTGCCGTTCGGGGGCATCTACCGGATCATCGACTTCGCCCTGTCCAACTGCGTGAACAGCGGCTTCAAGAAGATCTCGATGCTCGTCCAGTACCGGTCGCGCTCGCTCAACCGGCACATTCGCGACGGGTGGCAGATGCTCTTCAACCCGGCCACGGGCGAGTACCTCGAGGTCCTTCCGCCGCAGTACCACTCGGGGGACTCGTACCTCGGGACCGCCGACGCCGTCTACCAGAACCTCTTTGCGCTCCGCGAGGAGCAACCGGAGGCGATCCTCATCCTGGCCGGCGATCACATCTACAAGATGGACTATCGCCACCTCCTGCGCTACCACCTGGAGAAGGGGGCCGACGCGACCGTGAGTTGCGTGGAGAGTCCCGTCCGCGAAGCGGCCGGCCAGTTCGGCGTCGTGCAGGTCGACGAGCAGAGCCGCATCATCGGGTTCGAGGAGAAGCCCCAGGCGCCCAAGCCGCTCCCGGGGAATCCCGCCCTCTGCCTCGCCTCGATGGGCATCTACGTGTTCAAGCCCGACGTGCTCTACAAGATGCTGGAGGACGACGCGCGCGACCCGAAGAGCTCGCACGACTTCGGGAAGAACATCATCCCCAAGATGTTCGGGTCGCACCCGGTCTTCGCCTTCAGCTTCATCGACGAAAACAAGAAGGAGGCGAAGTACTGGCGGGACGTCGGGACCATCGACGCCTATTACGAAGCCAACCTGGACCTGGTGCAGGTGACCCCCGACCTGAACCTGTACGACCACGACTGGCCGATCCGGACGATGCCGATCACGGCGCCGCCGCCGAAGTTCGTTTTCGCCCAGCAGGAGCCGGGCCGCGTCGGCCTCGCGCTCGACTCGATGATCTCCTCGGGCTGCATCGTCTCGGGCGGCCGCGTGGAGCGCTGCATCCTCTCGCCCTTCGTCCGCATCAACAGCTTCTCGCTCGTGACCGACTCGATCCTCTTCGAGGACGTGGTGGTGGGCCGCCACTCGAAGCTCCACCGGGTGATCGTCGACAAGGGCGTGAAGATCCCCGAGGGGATGCAGATCGGCTACTTCCCGGAAGAGGACAAGAAGCGCTTCACGGTCACGGAGAGCGGGCTGGTCGTCATCTCAAAGAGGGCGGTCCTGTAACCCGGGCGGGACGAAGGGAGAGCCGGTGAGGGGGAGAGGATCTCCATTCTCTTCCTTTCCGCACAAAGGAATGAGTCTCTCCGACTCTCCGCCTTGCGACCTCTCCCTTCGCTTCTTTGCCATAATCCTTGCTTCCGAATTCTCGATTGCCCTATAACGGCTGCGCGTTTCCCATTTGGAGAGCCGAATGCCCGACTTCGACGTCCTGATCATCGGAAGCGGCCCCGGCGGCTACGTCGCCGCGATCCGCGCCGCCCAGCTTGGCCTCAAGACCGCCCTGGTTGAAAAGGGGCCGAAGCCCGAGTGGGGCGGCACGTGCCTCCACTGGGGCTGCATCCCCACGAAAGCGCTCCTCCACGACGCCTACCTGTTCGAGCAGATGAAGAGCTCCTCGAAGTTCGGCATCGACGCGGAGAACGTCCGCCTGAACCTCGAGAACGTGATGAAGCACAAGGAGCTCGTGGTCAAGCGGAACTACATGGGCATCGAGGCCCTTCTGAAGAAGAACAAGGTCACCCAGCTGGTCGGCTTTGGGAAGATCGTCAAGCCCGGCGTCGTCGACGTCGAGGGGAAGCAGCACACGACGAAGACGATCATCCTGGCCACCGGTTCGTCGGTCAAATGGTTCCCCGGCATGGAGCCGGACGGTAAGGGGATCATCACGTCGAACGAGGCGCTCAGCCTGAAGAGCGTCCCGAAGTCGATGGTCGTGATCGGCGCGGGCGCGGTGGGCCTCGAGTTCGCCTCCGTCTACCACCGCTTCGGCTCCGCGATGACGGTCGTCGAGGCTCTGCCGCAGATCCTGCCGATCGAGGACGACGAGGTCGCGATCGAGCTCCAGAAGATCATGGCCAAGCGCGGCATGAAGTTCCAGGTCGGCGCGAAGGTCGAGTCGATCAAGCCCTCGGGCGCGGGCTACGACGTCACGGTCTCGAAGGATGGGAAGTCCGCCGCGATCAACGCGGAGATCGTCCTCGTCGCCGTCGGCCGCAAGCCGAACACCGAGAAGATCGGCCTCGAGACCACGAAGGTCAAGACCGACCGGGGGTACGTCAAGGTCAACCCTTACATGCAGACCGACGAGCCGGGAATCTACGCGATCGGCGACATCGTCCCGACGCCGCAGCTTGCGCACGTCGCCAGCGCCGAGGGGATCCTCGCCGTCGAGCACATCGCGGGCAAGCCGGTCATGCCGCTCAACTACGACCGCATCCCCGGCGTCACGTATTGCGACCCGCAGGTCGCCTCGATCGGCCTCACCGAGAAGAGGGCGAAGGAGAAGGGCTACAAGGTCAAGATCGGCAAGTTCCCCTTCATGGGGATCGGCAAGGCGGCGATCGAGGACGAGCGCGAGGGCTTCGTCAAGATCGTCGGCGACTCGAAGTACGACGAGATCCTGGGCGTCCACATCCTCCACGCCCACGCGGGCGAGATGATCGGCGAGGCGGTCGCGATCCTCAACGGCGAGATGACCGTCGAGGACCTCGCCCACTCGGTCCACCCGCACCCGACGCTCTCGGAAGGCATCGCCGAGGCCACCCACGCGTTCTACGGCCACGCGATCCACATCTGATAAGCCGGGTGCGGCGCACCGGGCTTATCACCTGACCTGTTCCCCTCGGGCAAACGAAGGGGGATGGGCCAGGGCGCAACGTATTCGGTGATAAGCCGAGTGCGGCGCACTATGCTTATCAGCTGATGAGCGACTGTCGCTGGCGCTTTGCGGGGACCGTCCGGTACGCCGAGGCGCTGGCGATGCAGAAGGACCTCGTGCGCCGTCGCATCGCCCGCGAGATTCCCGACACGCTTCTCTTCGTCGAGCATCCCCACGTCGTCACGATGGGGAAGATGGCGAAGGACGCGCACCTGCTGAAGCGCCGGGACGACGTCGAGGTCGTCCAGACCGACCGGGGCGGGGACGTCACCTACCACGGCCCGGGGCAGGTCGTCGGCTACCCGATCGTCGACCTCAATGAACTCAAAAAGGACGTCAAGTGGTACCTCGAGCGGCTCGAGGACGTGATGATACGGACCTGCGCGCGGCACGGGGTCGCGGCGGTCCGGCAGCCGGGGATGACGGGGGCGTGGGTGGGGGAGCGGAAGATCGGGGCGATCGGCGTGCGCGTCGAGAGGTGGGTCGCGTCCCACGGGTTTGCGCTCAACGCGAACACCGACCTCTCGTTCTTCGACCTGATCATTCCTTGCGGGCTCGAGGGCAAGGGGGTAACATCGCTCGCGCTCGAGACCGGCCGTGCCGTCGACTCGGATCGTCTCCGCCGGGAGCTGGCGGAGGATTTCGGCGAGGTCCTCGGGCGCCGGATGACCCATGGCGACTAAAACCATCAAGGATCCCCCGCGCTCCGTGCAGTTGGAGATGTACCACCATCTCCGGCTCACGCGGGCCATCGACGAGCGCGCCAACGCCCTCCACCAGCAGGGCAAGGTCGTGGGCGGCCTCTTCTCGAATCTCGGGCAGGAGGCGATCTCGATCGGCTCGGCCTTCGCGCTCGACAAGGGCGACTACCTCGCGCCGCTCGTCAGGAACCTGGGGGCGGTGGTCGCCCGGGGCCACACGGCGCGCGATATCCTGACCCAGTACCTTGCTCGGGCGACCTCGCCCACGCACGGCAAGGACAACTCGCAGCACTTCGGCGACGTGGCGCGCACGGGGGTCGTCGGCAACATCTCGATGCTCGGCACGATGGTGCCGGTGCTCGCGGGGATGGCGCTCGGCGCGAAGCTCAAGGGGGAGAAGCGCGTGGCGCTCACGTACATCGGCGACGGCGGGTCGTCGACGGGCGACTTCTACGAGGGCCTGAACTTTGCGGCGGTGCTGCGGCTGCCGCTCATCGTGATCATCGAGAACAACCAGTACGCCTACTCGACCCCGGTCTCGAAGCAGTCGCTCCTGAAGGACCTCGCGGACAAGTCGAAGGCGTTCGGCATCCCCGGCTACGTGGGCGACGGGAACGACGTCCTCGAGGTCTACCGGATGACCAAGCGGTGCGTCGACGACGCGCGGGAGGGCGGCGGCGCGCAGCTCCTCGAGTTCAAGACGTTCCGCATGCGCGGTCACGCGCCCCACGACAACCAGGCCTACGTCCCCAAGGAGCTGATCGAGGAGTGGCGGAAGAAAGATCCGATCGACCGCTTCGAGAAGGCGCTCGGACTCTCGGAGGCCGAGAAGGACGAAGTCAAAAGGAACGTCCAGGTCATCGTGGACGAAGCCGCCGACTTTGCGGAGAAGTCGCCGTTCCCGACGGGCGACCTGGCGCGGAAGGGCGTGTTCGAGGACGACTCCATCATCGAGTTCACCCCGTGGTGGAGGCGCGATGCCTGAGCTGACGTTCCTCGACGCGATCTCGCGCGCCCTCTGGGAGGAGATGGAGGCGGACCCGTCCGTCTTCCTCATGGGCGAGGACATCGGGGTCTACGGCGGCGCCTTCAAGGTCACGAAGGGATTCCTCGAGAAGTTCGGTCCGAAGCGCGTGATCGACACGACGCTTTCCGAGGAGGGCTTCGTGGGCGCGGCGATCGGGGCGTCCTACGTCGGGCTCCGTCCCGTCGTCGAGTTCCAGTTCATCGACTTCATCGCCTGCGCGTTCGACATGATCGTGAACGTCGCGGCGACGAGCCGGTACCGGGACGGCCACGCCGTGCCGGTCACCTTCCGCGGCCCCTGGGGCGCGGGGAGCCGCGCCGGCCCGTTCCACTCGCGCAGCATCGAGATGTGGTTCGCCCACTCGCCGGGGATCAAGGTCGTCGCGCCCTCGACGCCGGCGGACGCCAAGGGGCTCCTGAAGGCGTGCATCCGCGACAACGACCCGTGCGTCTTCCTCGAGCACAAGTACCTCTACCGCCGCATCAAGGAGAACGTGCCCGACGGGTCGCCGCCGATCCCGATCGGGAAGGCGAGGATCGTGCGGCCGGGTGGCCAGCTCACGATCGTCTCCTACGGGATGATGGTCCACCGCTGCCTCGAGGCGATCGCGAAGATGCCGGAGCTCTCTATCGAGCTGATCGACCTCCGCACGATCTACCCGCTCGACCGGGCGTCGGTCGTCGGCAGCGTGAAGAAGACGAACAAGGTGATGATCGTCCACGAGGACACGCGGACCGGCGGGATCGCCGGCGAAATCGCCGCCGTCCTGAACGAGGAGGCGTTCGAGCACCTCGACGGCCCGATCGTCCGGGTGACCACGCCCGACCTCCCGATCCCGTTCTCGCCGACGCTGGAGGACGCGGTGTTGCCGAGCGTGGAGGACATCGTGGAGGCGGCGAGGAAACTGGCGGCCTACTGAGGGGGGAGAAGCCGGTGTGGGAGGTGTCTTCTCCATAGGGGCGGCCCCCTTTCGATCGGTTGCGAGCCGGCCCGCGAGGTTGTATCATGACTCGAAGAGTTGAATCCCGGGGGAAATGATCCATGCCGACGAACATCGTCATGCCCCAGATGGGGGAGTCCATCTTCGAGGGCACGATCACCAAGTGGTTCAAGAAGGAGGGGGACTCCGTCAAGCGCGACGAGGACCTCTTCGAGATCTCGACCGACAAGGTGGACAGCCCGATCCCGTCGCCCGTCGCGGGGGTGGTCCATAAGATCCTGATGCCCGTGGGTTCCAAGGTCCCGATTCACACCGTCGTTGCGATCATCGAGGAAGTGGGTGCGGCGGTCGCCCCCGCCCCCGCGCCGAGGCCGGTCGCGGCCGCCGTGGCCGCCCCCGCCCCCCGGCCCATCGCCGCCCCGGTGGTGACCGTCCCCTCGAACGGCGGGGAGGAACGGCGCGTCTTCGCGTCGCCGCTGGTCCGGCGGATCGCGAGGCAGGAGGGGGTTGATATCAACCGGCTCGCGGGCTCGGGCTGGAAGGGGCGCATCACCAAGAAGGATATTGACGATCACCTGACGCGCGGAACCGCCCCGGCGGCCGTCGCGACCGCCCCGGTCCCCGCCGCGCCCCCGGTCGCGCGTCCCGCGGTCGCCGCGCCGGCCGTCGGCTCGGGCGAACGCGTTCGCATCGTCCCCATGACCAACATGCAGGTCAAGGTCGCCGAGCACATGGTGATGTCGCGGGCCACCTCGGCCCACGTGACGACGGTCTTCGAGGTCGACATGACGCGGGTCGTCGAGATCCGCGAGCGGGAGAAGGCGGACTACGAGACGGTCTTCGGTGCGAAGCTCACCTACACGCACTTCCTGGCGATGGCCGCGGTCACGGCGCTCAAGGAGTTCCCGCTCTTCAACGCGTCGGTCGATGGCACCAACATTGTCTACAAGAGCGACATCAACCTCGGCGTCGCGGTCGCAGTGCCGGAGGGCCTGATCGTCCCGGTGGTGAGGAACTGCGAGGAAAAGAGCTTCCTTGGGATCGTCCGCGGGATCAACGACGTGGCCGACCGCGCGAAGGTGAAAAAGCTGACGCTGAACGACCTCCAGGGGGGCACGTTCACGCTGACCAACCCGGGCAGCCTGGGCGGCCTCTTCGCGACGCCGATCATCAACCAGCCGCAGCTCGCGATCCTGGGCGCCGGGGGGATCCACAAGAGGCCCGTCGTCGTCTCGAGCGTCGCGGGCGACGCGATCGCGATCCGCAGCATGGTCTACCTCGACCTCTCGTTCGATCATCGCGCGATCAACGGCGTCGACGCCGAGCGCTTCATGGCGCGCCTGAAGGACATCCTGCAGACGTGGACCATTCCGATCCGGTAGTCCTGCGGAAACCGCCCTGGCTCCGGGTCCGGCTGCCGGGCGGGGAGGGGTACGCGGCGACGCTCAAGGTCGCGCGCGAGCAGCGGCTGCACACCGTCTGCGAGGACGCGCGGTGCCCCAACATCGCGGAGTGCTGGGGCCGGAAGACCGCAACCTTCATGATCCTGGGCGACATCTGCACGCGCTCGTGCGGCTTCTGCGCCGTCAAGACGGGGCGGCCCACGGAGCTCGACCTCGATGAACCCAGGAGGACGGCGCTCGCGATCCGCGAGTTGGGCATCAAGCACGCGGTGATCACCAGCGTGAACCGCGACGAGCTGAAAGACGGCGGCGCGGCGATTTTCGCCGAGACCATCCGCCAGGTCCGCGAGATCTCGCCCGGCACGCGGGTCGAGGTCCTGACGCCCGATTTCCTGGGCAAGCGCGAGGCGCTCGAGACCGTCTGGGCCGCGCGGCCCGACGTCTTTGCCCACAACATCGAGTGCGTCCCGCGCCTGCAGCGGACGGTGCGGAGCGCCGCGAACTACGAGCGCTCCATCATGGTCCTCGATGAGACGAAGAAGCAGGGGCTGCTCTCGAAGACGGGGATCCAGGTGGGCCACGGCGAGTCGTGGGACGAGCTGCTCGGCGTGATGGACGACCTCGCGCGGATCAAGCTCGACATCTACACGATCGGCCAGTACCTACAGCCGTCCCGGGAGCACCTGCCGGTCCGCCGGTTCTACACGCCCGAGGAGTTCGCGACGCTGGGAGCCGAGGCGAAGTCTCGCGGCATCGCCTACGTACACTCGGGCCCGCTCGTGCGGAGTTCGTACCGCGCCGAGGAGCCGTTCGAAACCGAAGGGTCGTAGAGGAGACGCCGGATGACGACCGTCGCCAAAGCATTTCTGCTCGCCTTCGCGCTGTTCTTGCAGCAGGACAAGCCCGGCAAGGAACTCAAGCCTCCGACCGACGACCCGCCGATCGGCAAGGGGAAGATTCTCCTCCAGGAGGACTTCGAGACCACGGCCCCCGGCGAGATCCCGGCGGGATTCACGAAGCAGGGCGCCGTGAGCGTTGTCGACGACGTCGCCCACAGCGGGAAACATTCGCTGCGCATGGAGGCCGCGATGAACGGCCCCCGTCGAATCACCACGAAGAGCGAAGCGCTTGCCGCGCTCGGCGGGCAGCACTGGGGCCGGCTCTACTTCAAGGTGCAGCTCCCGGCGCCCGAATGCGCGAGCGGTGTGATCCACTCGACGATCGTCTCCGGGACGGCCCAGAGCCCCCAGTACAAGGACGCGATCGAAGTCCGGCCGCTCGACACGATCCTGAACTCCAAGCAGACGTTCGGGTACATCTACAACGTCCAGCCGTCGAAGCGCGGCGAGTTCGCGAAGGGGAGAGAGTCGAAGTTCAAATACACCGACGAGTGGACGCTGGCCGAGTGGTATGTCGACCACGCCACGCAGACCTACCGCCTCTTCATCAACGGCAAGGAAGTCAAAGACATCGCGTTCATGAAGGGCGCGGGCGTCTACGAGAAGTCCGAGATCCCCGAGGTCTTCGAGAGCATGTCCTTCGGCTGGTACAACTACCAGGGCGCGGGGAAGGGCTTTGTCGCCTGGATCGACGACATCGCGCTCGCCAAGGACCGCCTCGGGGCCCGCGGGGTTCTGCCGCCGGCCAAGCCGGCCAAGAAGTGACGGGGACCTTTGGCGGGTTCATCCTCCTGGAGCATAGATAGGCAACTTGTCTCCAAGGCAGGCGATTCAAGTTCTTGACAGTGCCGGGCGGCTCTGATAGAACGCCTCCCCTATGGTTCCTTACGTTCCGCGCGAAATATTCCTCACCAAGGGCGTCGGCCGCCACAAGGAGCGGCTGGCCAGCTTCGAGGAAGCGCTCCGCGACGCCAAGATCGCGCGCTTCAACCTCACCCACGTCTCGTCAATCTACCCGCCCCAATGCAAGATCGTCCCGGTGACCCGCGGGCTGACGCGGCTCCAGAGCGGGCAGGTCATCGCCGTCGTCATCGCGCGGAACGAGACCAACGAGAACCGCCGGCTCGTCGCCACCTCGATCGGCGTCGCCATCCCCTCCGACAAGAAGCAGTACGGGTACCTCTCCGAGCACCACAGCTACGGCGAGACCGAGGAGCAGGCGGGCGAGTACGCCGAGGACCTCGCGGCCACCATGCTGGCCACCACGCTCGGCCTCGACTACGAGACGAGCGCGACGTGGGACCAGCGCGAGGAGCAGTGGAAGATCTCCGGCAAGATCGTCCGCACGCTCAACTGCACCCAGTCGGCCCAGGGCATCGGCGGTCTCTGGACCACCGTCATCGCCGCGGCCGTCCTGATTCCGTAAGGGGTCCCGCGTTCGGGGGCCGCCCGTGAAAAAACACCCTCACCGGAAGCATGTCGAGGTCGCGCGCGTCGATGAATGCGCGACCCTGCACGACCTCTTCACCCTCTGCCTGCCCGCCTTCGGCGGAGCGTACCTGAGGCGCGTCTACAGCATCCTCGACCGGGCGATCGGGGCCGGCTGTCCCCTGACCCTCGCCATCGCGGGACCCATCACCGTCTCCGGCCAGCACCAGGCGTGGCTCATCCCCCTGCTCGAGGCCGGGTGGGTCGCCTACCTGAGCACGACGGACGCCGTCTGCTACCACGACGGCCACCGCAGCCTCCAGAAGGAGAACCCGATCTTCGAGGTGCCCATCTTCGGGGACGACGGGGCCCTCAAGGACGAAGGGACCATCCGGGTCACGGACATGGCCTTCGACGAGAAGATCCTGTTCGACGAGGACCGTTTCGTCTCGGCCGTCCTCCGGCGCCCTGAATTCCAGAAGAAGATGACGGGGACCGAACTCCGGTTTCTCCTGGGGAAGGTTTACGGCGAGGCGGAGAAGAAGACGGGGGGCGCGGCGGGCCTTCTCGCCACGTGCCACCGGATGGCGGTCCCGATCCTGGTCGGCGCCCCGGCGGACGGGAGCCTCTTCCTGAACTCCATGA
>JBGPCZ010000161.1:0-13809 GCA_041482015.1 Planctomycetota bacterium
CCGGCGAAATGGAGAGCGCTTGCGTGAAGTAGACGACCGCCATCGAGTAATTCCCGGCGCTCATCGCCCTTGCACCGTCGAGGGCCGGGGTGGCGGAGGCCGGCAGTCGGGGCGTGTGAGTCATGTGCGGCGGCCGCATGGAAGTGTAGAACAGGATTGCGAAGAGCATCGCACACGCGATCACGGCGATGAAGATGATGACGGCCCACGAGCTGTCCTTGGCGGCCGCGCGGGGGAGGAGCGGCAGCTCGTCCTCGATGAGCCGGCTGAGTTGCTGTTGCGTGAGAAGCTTCTGGTCGAGCAGCCACTCCCCGGCCCGCCCGCGGCACTCGCGGCGCGCCCGGTCGAGGGCGTCGGCGGGGATCAGCCCGCGGGCGGCTGCGCGCTCGACGAGGCCGAGGTCGGCGTCACTCATCGAGCCTCAGCTGGAGGGAGCGGACCTGGTCGTGGAGCGCCGGGTCCTTCTGGAGCGCGAGGTCGAGCTCGGCGCGGGCCTCCTCCTTGTTGCCCAGGTTCATGTCGGCCTTCGCGCGGACGAGGAACGCCTCGGCCGCGAACTCACCCGTGCATGCGGCGGTCGCATGCTGGTGGGCCTGGAGCGGACGGTCGAGGGCGAGGAGGACGCTGGCCAGTCCGAGGTTCGCGGTGTCGTTGTACTTCTCGCGGGCGAGCCCCTTGCGATACCATTCGGCGGCAGACTCCCAGTGATCCAGCATCTCGTGGGCGCGAGCCAGCGCGACGAATGGAGCGGCCTCGGGGCATCGGGCCACCGCCTCCGCCAGGAGCTCGGCCGCGTGCCGGATGTCGCGCTCCGTCTCGGCGCTGAGCAGGCCGGCCCGCTTCCGCTGTTCTCCCGCCGCCTTGAGGGTCTCGGTGGCGCGAAACGAGACCTCGACCCAGAACATTTGGTCGTCGGTCGCCTCGGACTTGGGGACGAATTCGTGGACGACGCGGTTGACTTGCATTCCATCGTGGACCGTCTCGGTGCAACCGCGTGTCACCAGGGCGGTCAGGAGAATCGTGGCGCCGAGGAGGAAGAGGGTCTTGACGCGGGACCGGGCGGGCGCGGCGGTGGCGGGCCGCTGGGCGGCGAGTTCGCCCACGTCCTGCGGCCGGAGGTAGCCGAGATCGAGGAGGACCGAGAGGAGCGACCGGCCGCCCGCCGCGTAGGACTGCGCCTCGCGGAGTTGCTCCCCGGTCAGAAGATCGCGGCGCACCGCGCGGCGCGCCAGGTCCAGCTCGTCCATCACGGGGATTATAGCGTTTGACTCCACCCGGAGACAGGCCTACACTCGGCCCCCATGGCCGACGACGTTCTCATTATTGATGACGCCGACCGGTACGGCCGACTCCGCCTGATTTCGTGGTGGCGGCAGGAAAAACTGGCGGCCGCCAAGGTGCTGGTCGTCGGCGCCGGGGCGCTGGGGAACGAGGTCCTCAAGAACCTGGCGCTTCTCGGCGTGGGCCACGTCTTCATCATCGACTACGACACGATCGAGTCGACCAACCTGACGCGATCGGTGCTCTACCGCGCGGGCGACGCGGGGAAGCCCAAGTGCGAGCGAGCCGCGGCGGCCGTGACGTCGATCAATCCCGACGTGAAGGTCCGGGCGGTGAACGGAAACGTGATCACCGACCTCGGCCTCGGCGTCTTCGCGGAGATGGACGTCGTCATCGGCTGCCTCGACAACCGCGAGGCGCGCCTCTGGATCAACCGGCAGTGCTGGAAAATCGGAAAGCCGTGGGTCGACGGCGCGATCCAGGAGATCAGCGGCGTCGCGAAGGTGTTCGCGCCGCCGGACAGCGCGTGCTATGAGTGCGCGATGACGGAGCGCGATTACCAGCTGATCAACCTCAAGTACTCCTGCCCGCTCCTCAAGAGGGAGGACATCGCGGAGGGAAAGGTGCCGACGGCGCCGACGATCTCGTCGATCATCGCGGGGATCCAGACGCAGGAGGCGCTGAAGATCGTGCACGGGATGCCGGTCAAGGCGGGCTCGGCGATGGTCTTCAACGGCGAGTCGAACAATTTCTACACGACGGCCTACCAGCGCAAGGAGAACTGCCTGAGCCACGAGACGTACGGAATCCCGGACGACGTCCCGCTCGGGGCGTCTGATAAGGTGGACGCGCTCTTTGCGGCGACGGGCGGCGTGCGGCTTCAGCTGGACCGCGACCTGCTCGTGGACCTCGAGTGTCCCGGCTGCGCGGTGAAAAAGGAGGTGATGAAGCCGCTCGCGCTCGCGACGCTCAGGGAGGGGAAGTGTCCCTCGTGCGGCGCGGTGATGAGGACGACGATCGTGCACACGGTGGAGAAGGGCGGGCCGCTCGCGGGGCGGACGCTGCGGGAGCTGGGCGTGCCGCCGTTCGACATCGTCAAGGTCGAGACGGAGCGCGCGGGGGTGTACGCGAGGCTGGCGAGGGACCGGGCGGAGATCATGAGCTGGAAGTAATAAGAAGTAAGAAGCAAAAAGATCTGACTTCGGATAGCAAGTAACGGTTAGAATAGGGTGGAGTCTTAGGGGTACTTACGAAGAGCAGGAGAGGTCACTATGGCGGAAGGTGAAGGCATCCAGGTCACGTTCCTCGATCAGACGGGCGCCAAGAGCGTGAAGGCGAAGATCTCCCCCACCGTCGAGGTGAAGAAGATCATCCCGAACATCATCACGAAGATGCAGCTTCCCGTCACGGCGCCGGACGGCACGCCGATGAGCTACTCGCTCGACCACAAGGAAGGCGGGAAGCGGCTGCAGGAAGGCCAGACGCTCCCGGCGGCCGGCGTGAAGGAGGGCGACCACCTGATCGTCTACCCCGAGATCGTCGCGGGCTAGCGGCTGGCGAAAGCCGTTCTTCCAGCGCTTTGACAGGCTGACGAGATGCCTCCCTTTTTCGACACGCCCCGCACGCGCCGCCTCAGGGCGGACGCGGAAGCGATGAAGCTCCTCAAGGAGAACTCCACGATCATCGACTACCAGGCGGTCGGTGATCCGGCGGAGCGCTACCTCGTCACGCTCAAGGGGAAGGGGTTGATCCGCAAGGGCGAGTCCGATCCCGTCGATGTCGCGGAGGTCCACCGCGTGGAGATCCGCCTCGGGATCGACTACCCGCGGAGCCGTCCCGACCTGCAGTGGCTGACCAGCATCTACCATCCCAACATCTCGGCGGTCGGCGCCGTCTGCCTCGGTGGCTACTCGACCAACTGGGTGCCGAGCCTCGGTCTCGCGGAGCTCTGCGAGATGCTGTGGGACATGGTGCGCTACGCGAACTTCGACCCGAAGAGCGCGTACAACTACGCCGCGGGGCGGTGGAGCGAGACGCAGGCGACGTTCGATTTCCCGCTCGACCCGCGGCCGATCCGCGACCGGATGAACAAGATCGTCGGCGACAACATCATCCGCCTGAGCGATCCGAAGATGGAGCCGTCCGTCCATCCACATCCGAGGGAGGCGCCGGCCATTGTCAGGCCGCCCGAGGAGGACATCCTCATCATCGACGACTCGACGCCGACGCCGCCCCCGCCGGTCCGGCCGCTGCCCGTCCTTCCGCAGCGGCCCCGGCCCCAGCCGCCCCGGCCGCCGCGCCAGGATGACGACATCATCATCATCGAGTGACCGATCATGCCAGGGGACGAGGGGATCGAGGTCACCGGCGGCATTGAGTACATCCAGCCCGTCGAAAAGCTGATCCCCACCGAGGACCGGACCAAGCGCGTCGAGGCAAAGGCGACGATCCAGCCGCACGACCTGAGGATCTTTCTCACGGAATCGATCCTGCGCGAGGTGTGGGACTGGTCGATCAGCGACACGGGTCACGAACTGGGGGGCGTCTTCGTCGGCGACCTCTTTTCGTACAAGGGCGTTCCCTACATCGAGATCGCGGGGTACATCCGCGCGCAGCATTTCCGGCACACGGCGGCCAGTTTCCGCTTCACGCACGATTCGTGGAGCGCGATCACGCGCGAGAAGGAGAAGCGGTTCAACGATCGCATCATCGTAGGCTGGCACCACACGCACCCCGGCTACGGTCTCTTCCTGTCCGGGGCCGACATGTTCATCCACCGCAACTTCTTCAACCTCCCCTGGATGGTGGCGATGGTCGTCGACCCCAAGCAGGGCATTCTCGGCTTCTTCCAATGGGAGAAGGGGTTGAGAGAGGTGAGGGACTGCGGCTTCTTCTTCGTGCGGTAACGACCCCAGATCCGGGGTATGACAAATCTTGCTTTACACTAAGTAAATGTCACTTTACATTATTGGCTTTTCAGCCGGAGCGCTGGTTTATAGAATTTAAACTGTTGATGCCAAGGTGTTTAAATCGTATCTTTTTAGCTCCCCATATGGGTTTGGCACCGGCTTTGCATAATGGGGGGTGCGCTCTTTAGAAATTCGACAAAACTCGGCTGGTTGGCGAAACTGTTAATAAGGCTCGCCCCTTTCGCCAGCCAGCTTTAATATTCCGGCCCGGCGGTCACCCGATCGCCGGGCCTTCTTCGTTTGCGGGGGACAAACCTACCGGGAAGGTTTGTCCCCAGCGAAAGGTTGTGCGGGTTGGGGCCGTCTCTATAACTGGACACCCGCCGATCGAGTGGTAGAATAGCCCGCGCGTTCGCTGGGGGAATCGCCATGATGCATCGTTTTGCCGCGCTCCTCGCCGTCTCCGCCCTGGCCGCGTGTTCGTCGGGCTCGCACGACTCCCGCGTCCCCTACGAGAAGGTCTTCGAGGAGAATGACCGCTCGCCCGCGAAGATGGCCGGCTGGTGCAACCGCTGCAATTTCGATGTGTACGAGGCCCATCGCTGCGGCCGGACCGTCCCCTGCCAGCTTTGCAAGCGTGAGGCCGGGGCCCGCCATCTCCACGAAGTCCAGTGGACCTGCGACCGCTGCCATCTCGTCATGGCCCAGCAGCACGAGTGCCGCGACGCCAAGAGCTGCACGACCTGCCGGCAGGACAAGCGCTCTCTCCTGGGCACGCTCGGCTGCGAGCGGTGCTACCGCCAGGTCCCGCCGACCAAGATCCACGGCCTCACCACTTATTGCGGCGAGTGCAACCTGGAGATCGGCGCCAACCACATCCACGGGAAGTCGGTCTACTGCATGACCTGCCTGCGCGAAGCGGGCGGCAACCACATCTGCGACGCGACCCGCCTCTGCATGGAGCACCAGACGGAGCACTCGCCCGATCACGTGCACGGGACGACGCAGTACTGCGACCGCTGCCACCGTGACTGCGGCGTCCAGCACAAGCACGGCGAGACCGAGTGGTGCTGGCGCTGCAACGTCGAGGTTGCCTGGCCCCACTGCCACCACAACTAGGCCGTACAAAACAGACGGTCTGTTTTCTACGCCTCCTTGACCCGCGCCCTCGTGCTGTTACCATAAGGGCATGAGGGATTCGGGGAGGGAGGGAGAGGCCACCGTGACGCTCGTTCCCCTCCCGCCCGAACGCCGCTCGCGCTCCGTTCATGCCGCCGCCGCCGGATGCTGTTGTTGTTGCTGCTGCTGCTGCCTCCACACGATCGGCGGGATCGTCGGCGCGGCGATGGGCTCCAAGCGGACCGTGTCGGCCCCCCGCATCCTGCCGGGGATGCCGCCGCCCAAGGAAAGGACGGAGGACCAGGTCAAGGCGTCGATCGAGAGCGCGCGCCGCGCGGTCCCCCTCTACTGGTTCATGCTCGCCGCGATGACTCTGGCCACCTGCGTGGTCACGCCTTTTCTCAACAGCCCCCGCGAGGCCGTTCTCGTCACGGGTCTCGTCGTGGCGCTCGGCCTCCCCGCCCTCCAGCTGGCCGCGTCACTGGTCGCCTTCCTCATCATCCTGGTGGGCCCGTTCCCCGACCGCGGAGCGGCGGGAGAACAGATCGGCATGATCACGCTCAAAGCGTTCGTCGGGGGCGTGATCGGGGCTGCCGTCATGGGCATCGGCCTGCTCATCCTCTCGGTGGCCAACAAGTAGATGCGGCGGCCGCGGCTCGCGCTGCCGTTCACGGTGCTCGCGGGCGCCGGCTCCGTCCGCCTCGTCGCCGGCGAGGATCTCCGCTACGCGCTGGCGGGCCCGGCGCTCGAGACGTGGCTGCCCGCGCTCCTGGCCTCGTGCGACGGCCGGCGGTGGCTCGACGATGCGATCGCCACCGTGCCCGAAGTCCATCGCGAGTCCGCCCGCGCCCTGGTGGACCGGCTCTACGGCGAGCGCGTCCTCGTCGACGGTCCCGTCGACGGCGCGCATCCCGCGGCGCGCCACGCCCTCGCGGTGGAGGGCGACGGCGCGCTGGCCCGGCGCCTCCGCACGGACGATGCCGCCACGCCCGCGCTCCGCGTCTTCTGCCAGGATCGGCTCGACTACGAGGCGGCGCTCGCGTTCAACCGCGCGCGACTCGGGCGCCAGGACGAGCCGTGGATCTGGACGACCACGGGCCCGATGGCGCGCGGATACGTCAGCCCGGTCTTCCTCCCCGACGCGGGCCCGTGCCTCGAGTGCCTGGTGGGTCACTTCCGGAGGATCTCGCCGGCGCCCGACCTCTACGACGCGCTCGCCGGGCACGCGCGCGCGGGCCGGTCGATCGAGCCGGTCCCGTTTCCACCGGAAGGCGTGGAGGTGCTGGCGCAGATCGTCCTTCGCAAGCGGGCGATGCTCGCGGAATCCGAGGCTCCGGCCGCGCTCTACCGGCTCCACGTCGTCGACGCGTCGACGCTCGAGATCTCGACTCATCGCGTGTTCGTCGACGCGGAATGCCCGGCGTGCGGCCCGGTGCGGCCGTGACCGGCTGGCACGACAGCCGCTACACGGGGCTCTTCACGCGGTTCGGGGCGCTCGATCCCCGGCCGCACGCGCCCGACGTGCCCCTGTTCTCGGGCCTGCTTCCGCCGTGGGGGCCCCTCGACAGGGAGATCGAGGTCGGCGGCGCCGGCTGGGACGAGGAGGCAGCGGAGGCGGCCTGCGTGGGGGAGGGGATCGAGCGCGCGCAGTCGTACCCGCTGCCGCGCGACGGTTCGATCGAGGCGAGCGCCGACGGATGGCCCCTCGACGAGCCGCCGGTCGAACCGTCGAGTTGGGCGCTCTTCCATCCCGGTCAGCACGCGGCGCCGGGATTCCCCTTTGAGCCCTTCACGCGCGCCACGCGCTGCCGATGGACCTGCTTCCGCGACGCGATCACGGGCGCGGCGCGGTGGGTGCCCGAGGAATTCACGCATCTCCACGTTCGCGCGGGTGCCCGGCACCGGATCTGCCCGGCGACCTCGACGGGACTGGCGTGCGGCCGCGCGGGGATGCCCGTCCTCCTCCGCGGCTTGCAGGAGGTCGTCGAGCGGGACGCCGCGATGGGCGCCTGGTGGGGGCGTTACCCGCTCGAGGAGTGGCCCGCCGTATCCATATGGGCGCGGCTCGGCGGGGAGCTGCGCGACCGCGTGGTCCGGCCGAACCTTCGCTACCGGTTCTGGCGCGTGGAGACTCCGTTCAGCGCGCACGTCACGTGGGTGACGGTCGAAGGTGAGGACCACGAGGGGTTCTGCTTCGCGGCGGGATCGGCGTGTCGCGAGACGCGCGACGAGAGCTGGCGGAAGTCGCTCCTCGAGGCGATCCACGGGTTTCGATACGCGGGCCATCTCCGGGCGCGGTTGCCCGCCGGGGAGATTGAAACCCTTGCGGGGTTCGCGCACCACGCGGTTTTTTACAGCGTGCACCCGGAGCGGCTGGCGGGGACGGCGCTCGCGCGCGCCGTCGCGCCGGCGGGCGGGGGTGAGCCGCGGGAAGGGCTGCCGGAACTGGCCGCGCGGCTCAGCCCGCGGCCAGTCCTCTTCCGCAATGTCACGCCTCCCGCGGTGGCCACCGGGCCCGGCGACTGGTTCGTCCTGCGGGTCGTCGTGCCGGGCCTGCAGCCGATGCACGGTGTCCACTCGATGGCGCACCTGGGCGGCGCGCTCTGGGCCCCGCGGGGGCCCGGCGAGTGGGCTTCGATGCCGCCCCATCCTTTTCCATGAGGAGGACTGGCGTGAGGACGCTGCGCTCGCTCTTCCGCGACACGGAGCTCGACCGGACGGGCTGGCCCGAAATGCTGGATCGAATCCTCGGGTACGAACCGGCGCCGGCCGCCCCGCGATCGTACCCGGGGGTCCCCCGGACGGAACTGCCGCGGGCGAGGCCGCGCGCGCTCGTCCCGCTCGAGAAGACGCTCCTGCGCCGGCGATCGGCCCGCGCGCTCTCCGCGGCGTTCCCCTCCCGCGCCCTGGTGGCGCGGATCCTTCAATACTCCCACGGAGTGTGCGACGGGGCGGGCCGCGGACCCGCGCCCTCGTCGGGCGGATTGCAGGCGCTCGAACTCTACGTCGTCCCGCTTTCAGAGGGTTGGCTCGCGCCGGGCGCCCATCACTACGATCGCGCGGGTCACCACCTGTCGCGGGTGGTCGAGGGCGCGGAGCGTGCCGCGTGGGCCGCCCGCGTGCCGTCGATGGCGACCGTGGAGGGCGGCTCGCTCCTCTGGATCATCGCGGCCGACGGCGCGCGAGCCGAAGGGAAGTACGCGGAGCGGGCGTTCCGGTTCCTCCTGCTCGAGGCGGGCCACCTGATGCAGAACCTCTGCCTGCTCTCGCAGAGCGTGGGCCTGCGCACCGTCCCGCTGGGGGCGTTTTTCGAGGGGGAGATGGCGGCGGCCCTCGGCCTTCCGAGGACCGACGCGGTGCTCTACGCCGGACTGTGCGGCGGATCCGCCTGAGTCTACTTCTTCACCGACGAGTAGGTGTACTCCTTGATCTTCTGCTCCAGGTCCGGCGGATTCTGCGCGGCGGACATCATGATCTGGTAGGTGATCTTCTTCTGGAGGAAGAGATTGTAGAGGAAGTCGTCGAGCAGGATCATGCCCTGCTGCGCGCCCGTTTGGATCGAACTCGTGATCTTGTGGGTCTGGTTCTCGCGGATGTTGTGGGCGATGGCGTCCGTGATGATCATGATCTCGAAGGCCGCGACGACGCCCGAGCCCTCCGCCTTGGGGAGGAGCGCCTGGGAGACGACCGCGAGGAGCGCGGTCGAGAGCTGGGCGCGGATCTGCTCCTGCTGGTCGACGGGGAACGCGTCGACCATGCGGTTGATCGTGCGGGCCGCGCCGGTCGTGTGGAGGGTGCCGAAGACGAGGTGGCCCGTCTCGGCCGCGGTGATCGCGGCCTGGATCGTCTCGAGGTCGCGCATTTCGCCGACCATGATGACGTCCGGGTCCATGCGGAGGGCGCGGCGGATGGCTTCGGCGAACCCGCCGATGTCGACGCCGATCTCCCGCTGGGTGAGGACCGACTTCTTGTGGTCGTGGTAGTACTCGATCGGGTCCTCGATCGTGATGATATGGCAGTCCTCCTCCATGTTGATGAAGTCGATCATGGTCGCGAGGGTGGTCGTCTTTCCCGAGCCGGTGGGCCCGGTGACGAGGATGAGGCCGCGCGGGCGGCCGAGGAGGTTCTTGCAGGACGGGGGGAGGCCGATCTCGTCGAACGAGAGGAGCCGGTTCGGGATGAGGCGCAGCGCGATGCCGCAGCTGCCCTTCTGCATGTAGACGGCCACGCGGAAGCGGGCCTTCTTCTCGTAGGCGAAGCCGAAGTCGCCGCCGCCCTTTTCCTTCAGCTCCTGCTGGATGCGCTCGGGCGTGATCGCTTTCATGAACCCGACGGTGTCGTCGGGCGTGAGGGCCGGAAGGTTGAGCGGCCGGAGGTTGCCGTGGAGCCGGACCGTCGGCGGGAGGCCCACGGTGAGGTGGAGGTCGCTCGCCTTCTTGTCGACCACGAGCTGAAGGAGCTTGTTGAGTTCGACGGCCATAGTCTCATTTCCTTATCGAGCTAACGGGCGATTGGGCTCTTGAAGATTCCCCCCGGGGGGATCTTCAAGAGCTCAATTTTAGTAACTGATATCCTCCCGGTGGGTGATCGTGGCGATCTCCTCGAGGGAGGTGATGCCGTCGAAGATCTTGCGGACGCCGTCCTCGAGCAGCGTGACCATGCCCGACAGCCGCGCCTGCTCCTTGATCTTCTGGACCGGCTCCTTCTTGAACACCATCTCGCGCATCACGGAGTTCATCTCCATGAGCTCGAAGATGCCCTTCCGGCCCTTGTAGCCGGAATTCTTGCACGCGTCGCACCCCCCGGGCCGGTAGATTTTCCGGCCTCGAAGATCCTCGGGGCGGACCGACAGGGCCTGGAGGGCGATCGGGTCCGGCGACGGATCGACCTCCTTGCACTGCGGGCAGAGGACGCGGACGAGGCGCTGTCCCATCGCGGCCTGGATGGAGGAGGCGACGAGGAACGGCTTGACGCCCATGTCGATGAGGCGGGTCAGCGCGCCGGGCGCGTCGTTCGTGTGCAGCGTGGAGAAGACGAGGTGGCCCGTGAGGGCGGCCTGGATCGCGATCTCCGCCGTCTCCGTGTCGCGGATCTCGCCGACGAGGATGATGTTGGGCGCCTGCCGCAGCATGGCGCGCAGGATCCGCTGGAACGTCATCCCGATGTGGGCCTTGACCTGGGCCTGGTTGATCCCCGCGAGGTTGTATTCGACCGGGTTCTCGGCGGTGATGATCTTGACGTCGGGCCGGTTGAGCTCCTTGAGCGCCGCGTAGAGCGTGGTCGTCTTGCCCGAGCCGGTCGGCCCGGTGACGAGGACGATGCCGTTGGGCCGCTTGATCAGGGCCTTGAATCGCTTGTAGTCGGCGGAGTGGAAGCCCATTTCCTCCAGGCCGAGGAGGCCGCCCTTCTTGTCCAGGAGTCGCATGACGATCGACTCGCCGTGCGTGGCGGGAAGCGAGGAGACGCGGATGTCCAGGTCCCGTCCCTCGACGCTGACGCGGATCCGGCCGTCCTGCGGCTTGCGCTTCTCGGCGATGTCGATCTCGGCCATGATCTTGATGCGCGAGAGGACGGCGCCCTGGAGCCGCTTGGGCGGGGCCTGGACCTCGCGGAGCAGGCCGTCCACCCGGTACCGGATGCGGAGCCGGTCCTCCATCGGTTCGACGTGGATGTCGCTCGCCCTCTGCTTGACCGCCTCGCCGATCATGACCTGGACGAACTTGATGACGGGCGCGTCGTCGTCCTTGATCTCCCCGTCGGTCTCCATCTGGTCGCCGCGGACCTTGATCTCCGACTGCGTCAACGTGGCCGACTCGATGGCGGCGGCGATGTCGGTCTGGGCCTTGTTTCCGTAACTCTTGGCGATCGCCTCGAGGATCGAGTCCTTGGGGGAGAGGACGATGTCGATCTCCTTGTTGAGGATGAACTTCAGGTTGTCGAGCGCGAAGAGGTCGAGCGGGTCGGACATCGCGATGGTGAGCGTCTTGCCGCTGGACTTGATGGGGAAGATCGTGTTCCCCTCGCACACGTCGCGCGGGACGGTCTTTACCACCTCGGGGTTGAGCTTGAGGTTCTTGAGGTCGACGTACGGGTAGTCGAACTGGCGGGCGAGCGCCTCGGTGATCTGCTCGGCGGTGGAGACCTTCATCTCGATGAGGAGTTCCCCGAGCTTCTTGCCCGACTCCTGCATCTGTTTCTTGAGGGCCGTCTTGACCTGTGCCTGCGTGACGACGTGCATCTCCTCGAGGATCTTGCCGAGGAGCTTGCGTTGCTGGGCCACGAGTCAGATTATGCTGCCGCGCGCGCACAGCGTCAAACGAAAACTCCCGAAACCAGGAGGGGGCGTTTATTTGACAGTGCCGCGGCCCCTCCCTACAATCTTCGCGATGCTCAGGCTTATGATGGGGGTGTTCTTGCTTTCGTGCGCGACGCCATCCCAGGAGGAGGGCGGACTGGCCGAGCGGTTGAAGGATCCCGCGACGGTTTTCCCCGCCTTCCAGGAGTTCATCCGCGATGGGCTTTACTCCAAGGCCTACGACCTCGTGGCGCCCGCCACGAAGAAGTTCCTGAGCTACGAGGCGTTCTACATCACGTTCGCGTCCTACGAGGCGCCCCGGCGGCTGGTCGCGAAGATGGAGGTCCACCGCGCCGAGCCGGGAAAGGTCCTCCTGTGCGCGTCCGAGTTCGGCGTGAGCCGCGAGGTGAAGCTCGCGAAGTTCATGGGCAGGATCTGGACGCTGGAGTTCACCCCCGACGACATCGACTTCCTCAAGGGCCGGACCCAGGAATGGTTCCGGCTCCAGGTGAGACGCGCCGACGGCTGGCACTTCGCCTACCCGCCGGACTGGACCTACGCGCCCCTGCGGCGCACGTGCGGCTGCGGAAAATGAACAGATCGATCTACTTCTTCGGCGGCGGCAAGGCGGACGGCAACGGCGAGATGAAGTCGGAGCTGGGCGGCAAGGGCGCCGGCCTCGCCGAGATGAGCAAGGCGGGCATCCCCGTCCCGCCCGGCTTCACCATCACCACCACCGTCTGCATGGACTACTACCGGAACGGGAAGAAGACGCCCAAGGGCCTCGACGCGGAGATGAGGAAGTTCCTCGTCAAGCTCGAGGCCGCGGCCGGCGCGAAGCTCGGGGACGCGAAGAAGCCGCTCCTCGTCTCGGTCCGCTCGGGCGCGAAGGTCTCGATGCCCGGCATGATGGACACCATCCTCAACCTCGGGCTCAACGACCAGACGGTCGAGGCGCTCGGCAAGGTCACGCAGAACGAGCGGTTCGCCTACGACTGCTACCGGCGGTTCATCATGATGTTCTCGGACGTCGTCTTCGACGTCCCCAAGGGCGAGTTCGAGGCGCTCCTCCACAAGCGCAAGGAGGAGCGGGGCGTGAAAAGCGACGTCGACCTCTCCGCGACCGACCTCAAGGACCTTTCCGGCCAGTTCAAGACCCACTTCATGGGCCGCTCGGGGCGCGCGTTCCCGCAGGACACGTGGGAGCAGCTCTGCCTCGCGCGCGACGCGGTCTTCAAGTCGTGGCAGAATCCGCGGGCGAACTCCTACCGCAAGATGAACAGGATCCCCGACGACATGGGCACGGCCGTCACCGTCCAGCTCATGGTCTTCGGCAACTCGGGCAACCGCTCGGGCACCGGCGTCGGATTCACGCGCGACCCGTCGACCGGGGAGAACAAGTTCTACGGCGAGTTCCTCATCAACGCGCAGGGCGAGGACGTCGTCGCCGGCGTCCGCACGCCCCAGCCGATCTCGCAGCTCAAGGACACGCTCCCCAAGGTCTACGACCAGCTGCACGCGATCACGAAGCGCCTCGAGAAGCACTACCGGGACATCCAGGATTTCGAGTTCACGGTGCAGGACGAGAAGCTGTACATGCTCCAGACGCGGAGCGGAAAGCGCACCGGCCACTCCGCGGTCCGCATCGCCGTCGAGATGGTGAAGGAGAAGCTGATCTCGAAGGAGGAGGCGCTGCTCCGCGTCGACCCGATGCAGCTCAATCAGCTGCTCCACCCGAGCTTCGACCCCGCGAAGCGCAAGCAGTTCCCCGCGATCGCGAAGGGCCTCAACGCCTCGCCGGGCGCCGCCGCCGGCCGCGCCGTCTTCACCGCCGAGAAGGCCGTCGAGATGGCCGCGAAGGGCGACCGCGTCCTCCTGGTCCGGGCCGAGACGTCGCCCGACGACATCGAGGGCATGGCGGCCGCGAAGGGCGTCCTGACCGCGACGGGCGGCATGACGAGCCACGCCGCGGTCGTGGGCCGCCAGATGGGGAAGCCCTCCGTCGTCGGCTGCTCGGCGATCCGGGTGGACGAGCACGGCGCGAAGTTCAGCGTCGGGAGCGTGACGGTGAAGGAGGGCGACTACGTCTCGATCGACGGGTCGACCGGCGAGGTCTTCAACGGCGACGTCCCGACGCGGGACAGCGACATCCTCCAGATCCTCTCGGGGAAGATGAAGGCGGAGGAGTCGGAGATCTTCCCCTAC
>JBGPCZ010000162.1:0-13771 GCA_041482015.1 Planctomycetota bacterium
CTTGTCCTCGGCCTTGGCTCGCTCCTCGCGCGCCCTCTCCTCGGCCGCCTCGCGCTCCTTGGCCTCGTCGATCGAGCCGCCCTGCATGAGGATGCGGACCTCGTCGCCGGAGAGCATCTCGTACTTGAGGAGCGCCTGGGCGATCGCCTCGAGCTGGACGCGGTTCTTGGAGATGATGTCGCGGGCGCGGGTGTGCGCCTCGTCGATGATGCGGCGGACCTCGGAGTCGATCATCCTCGCCGTGTCCTCGCTGTGGGTGCGCGTGCGGGCGATCTCGCGGCCGAGGAAGAGGTGCTCCGTCTCGTCGCTGAACGAGATGGGGCCGAGCTTCTCGCTCATGCCGAACTCGCAGATCATGCGCCGGGCGAGCTCGGTGGCCTGCAGGATGTCGTTCGAGGCGCCCGAGGTGATCTCCGAGAGCACCTGCTCCTCGGCCACCCGGCCGCCGAAGCTCATGGCCAGGCGGGCCTCGCAGTATTTCTTCGAGTAGGTGAACTTGTCGCGCTCGGGGAGCGACATCGTGGCCCCGCCCATCCGGCCGCGCGGGACGATGGTCACCTTGTGGACCGGGTCGCACTCGGGGATCGAGACCGCCACGAGCGTGTGGCCGGCCTCGTGGTAGGCGGTGATCTTCTTCTCCTCCTCGTAGACCACGCGCGACTTCTTCTGGCGGCCCCAGAGGACCTTGTCGCGCGCCTCCTCGAGGTCGGCCTGCTCGACGGCGTCCTTCCGGTGCATGGTCGCCATGATGGCCGCCTCGTTGATCAGCGAAGCGAGGTCGGCGCCGGAGAACATCGGGGTCGCGCGCGCCAGCCTCTTGAGGTCGACGTCGCGGCCCAGCTTGATCTTCCGGGCGTGGATCTTGAGGATCTCCTCGCGGCCCTTGACGTCGGGGAGGTCGACCATCACTTGGCGGTCGAAGCGGCCGGGCCGGAGCAGCGCCGGGTCGAGCACGTCGTGGCGGTTCGTGGCCGCCATGACGATGATGCCCTCGTCCGTGTCGAAGCCGTCCATCTCGACGAGGATCTGGTTGAGGGTCTGCTCGCGCTCGTCGTGGCCGCCCCCGAGGCCCGTGCCGCGGCGCCGGCCGACGGCGTCGATCTCGTCCAGGAAGATGATGCAGGGGGAGTTCTCCTTGGCCTGGCGGAAGAGGTCGCGGACGCGCGAGGCGCCGACGCCCACGAACATCTCGACGAAGTCGCTGCCCGAGATCGAGAGGAACGGCACGCCCGCTTCGCCCGCGATCGCCTTGGCCAGGAGCGTCTTGCCGGTCCCGGGCGGGCCCACGAGGAGGACGCCGTGCGGGATGCGGCCCCCGAGCTTGGTGAACTTCTGGGGGTTCTTCAAGAACTCGACGATCTCGCCGACCTCGTCCTTGGCTTCCTCGATGCCCGCGACGTCGGCGAAGGTGGTCTTGACCTTGTCCGCGGTGACGAACCGCGCGCGGCTCTTGCCGAAGGAGAGGATGTTGCCGGGTCCGCCGGAGGCGCGGATCTGCCGGAAGAAGAAGTACCAGATGAGGATCGACAGCAGCACCCACGGCAGCATCTGGAGGAGGATCTGCTGGAAGAAGTTGTTGCCCGTCTCCTCGTAGTGGAAGTCCTTGGGGAGGAGACCCTTCGAGAGCTTGCTGAACCCGTCGGGGTGGAGGAGGTACGCGGGGGGCACCGGGCAGCGGATCTTGTCGCAGACCTTGCCGTCCCGGTTGTAGCCGAACTGCATCCGGGCTTCCAGCTCGGTGCCGCGGATCGTCACCTCCTTAATCTTTCCGGTGCCGAGGTCCTGGAGGTACTCCTCGATGGAGACGTCGGCGATCTTGCCCCCGCCCGTGGCGACCCGGCTGAACTGCCAGAAGATGGTCAGGGCGAGGAGGGCCAGGACGAGGAGCATGACGTAACTCCGGGGCTTGCGGCCGCGGGGCTCGTCCTTGCGCTGCAGGTCGTCGTCGAATTCCATAGTGTGCGGGGGCGTTCTTCCCCCGGATCATCCTACACCAAACCGGGGCGCGCCTACCACTCCTTTTCAAAATGGGCCACGACCCAGCGCGCCAGCCGGTCGTAGGCCTCGGCCCGGGCGCTCTCGAACGTCTGTCCCCTCCGTGAGGTGAACGACGCGGCTTCCGTCCGCTCGTCCTTCCAGACGTCCTTCCCGTCGGCGTTGACCAGGCGGATTTGCAGCCGGATCGAGAGCGAGCCGACCACCACCGCGTTGAGGTCGCCCGAGACCACCGTGGGGGTGCGCATGTCCACGATGCGCCCTTCCAGCGTGACCGGGGCGTCCCCACCGTTAACGCGCAGCCCCCTCGCCGTCATCTCGTGGACCACTGCATTCGTCAGGTCGAATTCCTGGGTGCGGCGCTCGGTGATGTTGTCGAAGACGTTGACGCGGACGTTCCGGGTCTCGTACAGGCCGCCGACCGTGTAGCAGGAGGCGAGCCAGAGGAGGGCCGGGACGGCGAGCGCGCGGCGGATCACTTCTTCAGGCCGGCGCGGCTCTCCTCGATCTCGGCCTGGAGCTCCGCCTGGATCTCGGGGATGCGCCTCTTCGCGCGGTGGACCGCCTCGGTCTCGGGGAAGCCGGGGAGGACCTTGCGAAACGTGGCGTCGTCCCTGAGGATCGCGCGGTAGTAGATCGCGGCGGACCAGGGCAGGTCCTTCCAGTCGTAGTACCGGGCCGTGCGGTAGGTCTTGTCCATGAGGTGCTGGTAGACCACGCTGAGCCGCTCCCCGACGGCGCCCAGGAGGCGGTCGACCGATTCCTTCGCGGGCGGGGGGAGCTTCCTCAGGCGGTCGGCCTCCTCGAGGAAGCGCTCGTAGTACCGCCGGGCGTCCTTGAGGGGTTTCGCGTCATAGTCGACCGCGTCGAACCGGCTCTCGTTTGTCAGGCCCAGCATGTAAAGCGCGAAGACGGAGTCGGGCGAGTCGGCGTACTGCTCCAGGACGAGCGTGAACTCCTCCGCGGCGTGGTCCCACTCGCTTCGCTCGTAGTAGAACTTGCCCAGCTTTTGATAGTAGCCGGCGGAGAAGTCCTCGCGCGGGTAGCGGCGGAGAGAGTCCTTGAGGAAGTCGATCCCCGTCTTCGAGCTGGAGACCATGCCCATGAGCCGGTCCTTGTGGCCGGTGCGGGCGAGGAGAAGCGCGGACTCCATTTCCTGCTCCTTGGCCCGCGCGGCGCGCGTCGACTGGGGGTAGCGGAGGATGAACTTCTCGTAGTCGTCGTACGCGTCGTAGTAGCGGACGGCCATGAAGAGCGTCTCCGCCCGCTCGAAATGGGTGGTCTCGCGGAGCGACCCCTCGGGGGTGGCCTGGACGAGGGGGTAGAGCGCGGCGAGCGCCCCGTCGAAGTCCTTGGCCGCGCGGCGTTCGAGCGCGTACTTGAGGAGCTCGTCCGGCGTCTTCTGGTCCATCGTCGAGGGGTTGACGAACGAGCCGCCGCCGGGGCGGGGCTGCCACTCCTGGGCCAGGAACGCCGCGAGGGCAAGGGCGATCATCGGCGGGATTTTAGCAGGAGCGGCGGGCGAAGTCGATATACTCCCCGCCATGTGGACGGTCGCCGTCGTCGCGGTCTTCGTGGCCACGTACGTCCTCATCTCGCTCCACCGGGTGCCGTTCCTCAACCTCGACCGTCCGACCGCGGCGCTCCTGGGCGCGGTGGCCATGGTCCTCCTGGGCGCCGTCCCGTTCGCCGACGCGCTCCACAAGATCAACTGGGAGACGATCGTGCTCCTCCTGGGGATGATGATTGTCGTGGCGTACCTGAAGCTCGCGCGGTTCTTCGAGTTCGTCTCGACGTGGATCCTCCTCCGCGCGAAGACGCCGGGGCGGCTCCTGGCGCTTCTCATCGTGACTTCGGGCGTCCTCTCCGCGCTCTTTGTCAACGACACGATCTGCGTCCTCTTCACGCCGATCGTCCTGGGCGCGGTCCTCAAGGCGCGGCTCAACCCGGTGCCGTACCTCATTGCGCTCGTGACCTCCGCGAACATCGGCAGCGTGATGACGCTGACGGGGAACCCCCAGAACATGCTGGTCGGGATGTTCTCGGAGATCTCCTACGGGAGGTTCTTCCTGACCCTCCTTCCGGTCGGCGTGGCGGGTCTTCTCCTGGACTGGGCGGTCCTCCGCTGGCTCTACCGCCGCGAGCTGGGAGGGGCCCTCGACCTCGCCGGCCTCGCACTCCCGCGCGTCCATCGCGTCGTCATCCTGCGGGTGCTGGGCGTGCTCGCGCTCATGACGGTCGGGTTCCTGCTGCCGCTCCACCGGTGGATCCATGACCTCTCGTCCGGCCAGAGGCTGCCGCTCGTCGCGCTGGCGGGCGCGGGGCTCGTGGTTCTCGCGGGCCGTTACCCGCCGGCGCGGGCCTTCCGCCACGTCGACTGGGGGCTCCTCGTCTTCTTCTGCGGCCTGTTCGTGGTGGTCGCGGGGATCAACGCGACGCCCGTGCTCGAGGCGGCGCATCGCCGGCTGGGGCCCTTCCTGGGTTCCGACTCGGGCTTCTGCGCCTTCACGGTGGCGATGTCCAACGTCGTCTCGAACGTCCCGTTCATCCTGGTGGCGAAGCCGTGGATCGCCGGGGACCACCGGTGGGTGCTGGTCGCGATGGCCTCGACGTTCGCGGGAAACTTGACGATCGTGGGCTCGGTGGCGAACATGATCGTGCTCGAGCTCTCGCGCGACCGGGCCAGGATCGGGTTCTGGGAGTATTTCCGGGGGGGGCTCCCGGTGACCGCCGTCACGACCGCGGCCGGGTTTCTCATTTTGTGGGGACTCCGTTCCGCAACTGTCGTATAGCGTCATGGTTTAATGATCGGAGGTGACATCGATGAAACTGCTGCTCGCGTTGTTGGTGGCGGCCGGCCTGTCCGGCTGTGTGGTCCATGCCCATCCGGTCCACGAACGCCGGACGGTGATCGTCGAGGAGGAGTACCATCCCGCTCCGAGCGGAACGGTGGTGGTGGTCGAGCGGGTGCACGTGCACGATGAGCACTGCGGCCACTACTGGTACAACGGATCGTGGTACCTGTGGGCCGGCCATCACCATGGCCCGGGCTGCGGCCACGTGTTCCACGAGGGGCACTGGGTCATGGCGGGCGAGGTGGTGATCCGGCAGGGTCACGTCCATAGTGAGACCTGCGGCCACTACTACGCCGGGGGGACGTGGTACTACATGCACGCCCATCACCACGGTCCGAACTGCGGCCACGTGTTCCGCGGGGGGATCTGGGTGTCGGTGAGACTGTAGACTCAAAAGGGGCGGACGGCGGAGGGAGGTTCCTCCGCCGCCCGCTTCACTCCCGGAAAGCGACTCGAACTACTCGGCCTTCCCGTTCTTCATCGTCTCGACCAGCTTGAGGAGCCCGCCCACCAGGGCGCCCAGGCTGTCGGCCCCGCCGATCTGGAAGCTCCGCACCTCCTTGGGGTGCGGCATCTTCTCGGCGATCGAGGGCAGGGCCTCGATCAGCTGCTTCTGGAGCGCGGTGGCGGAGAGGTCGTTGTCGATTCTCCGGCGCGCGGCCTCGAAGGCGATCTCCTTCTCGACCTGGCGGTTCTGAGCCTCCTGGCGCATCCCCTCCTCGATCAGCTGCTGTTCGAGACGCAGGCGCGCCAGCGCGGCCTCCTTCTCGAGCTTCTCCTTTTCGTGGGCGATCGTCTGGGCGAGCGTCTCGGCCTCGGCCCTGGCCCGGCGGACGCGCTCGGACTGGTCGCGGTCGAACGTCGCCGCAGCGGCCTCGGCGGTGAGCTGCGCGACCTCGGCGTCGGTGGCGATCCGCTGCGCGGCCTGCGCCTTCTCGGCCTCGGCCTCGCGGGTCTGGACGAGCGCCTCGTGGATGAGCTCGGCGAGGCGGGCCTCCTTGGCGCGCTCGGCGCGGAAGGGCCTCTGGAGCATCTCCCACAGGCGGGGCGAGCTCACGACCGCCTCCTTGATCTGGACCTGGACGATGCGGAGCCCGAGCCCCTTGTCGTCCCCGTCGCCTTCCGCCACGTGGCGGAGGCGCGTGGTGAGCTCCTTGATGATCGGCTGCTTGTCGGCCAGGACCTCGTCGATCGACATCGTCGCGACCACGTCCTTGATCGCGGCCTCGGCCTGCTCGCGGAGCTGGACGTTCACGACGCGCATCGGGTCGAGCGTGTCGGAGAAGTCGAGCTTGCGGTAGGCCGTCTTGAAGTCCTCGATGATCCACTGCACGTAGCCCTGGACCAGGATGCCCTGCTTCTCGCGGCAGATGCAGTTCGCGTTGATGATGATCGTCTGCATCGCCGAGGGGACGACGAGGTAGGAGTCGGTCACCGGGTTGAAGCGGAACGAGATGCCCAGCCCGCAGTGGACCGGGTCCGCGTTCCCGCGGCGGGTGTGGACGACGTAGGCATTCGGCGGGACGACGACGTTCTTCCAGCGCCACCAGCCGCTCACGCGGACGTCGACCGCGTTCGCGGCGACGGCGCCCGCCTCGGTCGGCTCGAGGCTGGCCATGCGGACGAAGTCGGTGCCGGCGCCGGAGGCGTCGCGCGCGGCCGCGACCCCGGCGGGGGCATGGGCGAGCATGGGGGTCTTGCACGCGCCGCCGCGGCGGGCGCGCAGGTCGTTTTCGAGCTGGGCCTTCTGGCGGACCACCTGGTCGAGGTAGTCGTTTCTCATCGAGCTGTTCGGGGCGGCGGCCTGGGTGGTGCTCATGGTTTTCTCCTTTCCAACACGAGGAAGAGAAGGGGGCGGCAGTCGGGGTTACGGGTTTCTTGACTTTCCCCGCCGGCGGATTATGATGCCCTCGTACAGGTGCCCGCGAGGGCTTAATAGGGAACCCCGTTGGATCCGGGGGCGGTCCCGCCGCTGTAACTGGCGCAGTTGACCCGAGGCCACTGGTAATACGGGAAGGCCCGGGGTCGTGAGCCAGGAGCCAGAAGACCTGCCTGTGCGAACATAGACGGCGCTCTCCTTATGGAGGGCAAAGCCCCGGAGAAGGGCCGTCCGTCAATCGGGAAACGAAGCGAACTGGGTGCAGCTTCCCGCGTGTTGCGTGGAGCTGCACCCAGTTTTTTTTCGCCCCGATGGGGCCGGAGGGGATCGTGAGCGCGATGTGGATCGTCCTGGTGTGCGTCCAGGAGGCGGCGGCGGAGAAGACAAGGCCGCAGGAGAAGGAAGTGATCGTGACCGCTTCGCGCCGCGAAAGCGACGTGCTCGACGTGCCGTCGGGCGTGACGGTCGTCACCGCGAAACAGATCCAGGAGAGCGGCGCGACCAACCTCGTCGAGGTCGTCCAGCGCCAGCCCGGATTCTTCGCGCAGGGTCAGAACAAGGGCGCCTACGACCAGATCGTGGACATCCGCGGGTACAACAACGGCGGCGGCAACGGCCAGCGGACGGTCGTCCTGGTCGACGGCCTGAAGACCAACGCGGTGGTCGGCGCGTTCACCGACTGGGCCACGATCCCCGTCGACAACATCGAGCGGATCGAGATCGTCCGCGGCCCGGCCGCCGCGCTCTACGGCGACGGTGCCCTCGCGGGCGTCGTCAACATCATCACGAAGAAAGGCTCCAAGGAGCCGGCGGGGACCGCCGGCGTGTCGGGTGGCACCTGGAGCACGTACCGCGCGTTCGGCAACGTGGCCGGCGGCTCGGGGGACGCGACCTACGACGTCTTCGCGAGCACCGAGGGGACCGGCGGGTGGCGCCAGCACAGCCTCTTCCGGGGCGACGACGTCACCGGCCGCCTCGACTTCCCGGTCAACGCCTCCCTCCGCGGGTTCCTCAAGGTCGGCCATCACAACGACCGGCGGCAGCAGCCCGGGACGCTCGACGCGACGCAGATCGCGACGCTCGGGCGCAACGCCGCCGACCCGTCGCGGATCGGCGACACCGACGTCCAGGAGGACTACGTCGACGCGGGGCTCACGCAGAAGCTGGACGATTTCGGCGAGGCGAGCCTCTTCCTCGACCACTCCTATAGGAACCACAACCTCTTCAGCCGGCAGTTCGGCGGCGTCCTCGCGGACGACCAGTCGCAGATCACGATGCTCCAGCTCAAGCACGTGATCTCGCCGAAGCCGCTCTCGGGAAAGGCGACGTTCACCACCGGCGTGGATGTCTCGTACGAGACGGCCGCCGGCGAGAGCGGCGCCCCTTTGGGTCCCCCGGACGAAAGCGACTACCGACGCCGGCTGATCGGGCTCTACGAGGGAGTCGAAGTCCATCCCGTCGACCCGCTGACGGTCTCGGGCGGCTTTCGGTACGACCGGGCGCTCCTCACCCTGGACAAGCGGGTCTCGCCGGTCAGCTTCGCGTTCGACGTGGACGACCAGCGCGCATTCGACGAGCTCAGCCCGTACGCGGGCCTCACCTGGCGCCTCCTGGAACCGCTCTCGGCCTACGTCTCCTGGGGCCGCACGTTCCGGCTTCCCACGCGGGACGAGATGGTCGGATTCCTGGTGACCTCGCCGGGGCTTGCGGAGGAGCGGGCGATGCTCTACGAGGCGGGCCTGCGGCTCTGGTCAGCGGCGTGGGGATCGGCGGGCGTGACGTTCTACCGGATGAACGTCCACAACGAACTCTTCTTCGACTCGTTCACGTTCAACGAGATCAACTTCGACCGCGTCATCCACGATGGGATTGAAACCGAGGCGCGGCTGACGCCGTGTTCGTGCATCGAGCTCTTCGGCACGTGGACCTTCACGAAGGTGAACATCGAGCGGGGGCTCACCCCGTCGCAGGAGGGGAAGTCCTATCCCGTGACGCCGAAGTATGGCGGAACGGCGGGCGTGACCGCAAAATACGAAGGGGCGGCGCTCACGGTGAGCGGCCGCTACTCGGGCCGCCGGTACCTCATCAACGATTTCGACAACGTGGGCCCGACGCTGCCCGACTACCTGGTGCTCGACGCGCGGCTGGCCTATACGTGGCGGATGCTGACCGCGTTCGTTTCGGTGGATAACGCGACCGACCGGAAGTACAACGACTCCGGCGGCTCCGGTGGCGGCTTCGGCCCGGACCGCTTCAGCCCCGCCCCCGAGCGGAGCTGGCTCTTCGGCGGGGAAGTGAGATTCTGAATCCGGATGATCCTCGAGGTGGCGGGAGTTTCGTGCGCCTATGACGGGACGGATGTCCTGGCGGACGTCACGCTCCGCGTGTCGCCCGGCGAGTTCGTTGCCGTCGCCGGGCCGAACGGATCGGGCAAGTCGACCCTTCTGAGGGCGATGAGCCGGGTCCTCAAGCCGCGAATCGGCAAGGCGCTCCTCGACGGCTGCGATCTCTACGCGCTCCCCGCCCGGCAGGGCGCGCGCGCGATCGGCGTCGTCCCGCAGGAGTCGCCCCTGGAGTTCGACTTCACCGTCGAGGAGGTCGTCCTCATGGGCCGCGCGCCCCACCTCGAGCGCTTCCAGTCCGAGGGCGAGCGTGACCGCGCCGTCGCGCGGGAGGCGATGGAGCGGACCGGGACGTGGGATCTCCGCACGCGCTCGATTCGCGAGCTCTCCGGCGGGGAACGGCAGCGCGTGATCCTCGCCCGGGCCTTTGCACAGGAGCCGCAGGTCCTGCTCCTCGACGAGCCGACCGCGCACCTCGACCTCGCCTACCAGGCGCAGGTCCTCCGGATCACCCGCGCGCTCCGGGAGGAGAAGCGCACGGCGGCGCTCGCGACCCTCCACGACCTCAACCTCGCCGCCGCGTTCGCCGACCGGCTGGTGCTGCTCTCAAAGGGCCGGATTGCGGCGGCCGGGACGCCGAAGGACGTGCTGACCGAGCCGGTCCTCCGCCCCGTCTTCGGCCCCGACGTGGTGGTGCGCGTCCATCCCGACACGGGCGGCCCGCTCGTCCTGGTGAAGCCGTGAGGCGGATCGCGCTCGCGCTCCTCCTCCTGGGATGCGACCGGGCTGCACCTCCGGCCGCCCGCCCCGCCTTTCCGCCGAGACGGATCGTGTCGCTCGCGCCGAGCACGACGGAACTCCTCTTCGCGGTCGGCGCCGGCTCGCAGGTCGCGGGCGTGACCACGTACTGCGACTGGCCCCCCGAGGCGAAATCGAAGCCCACCGTCGGCAACATCGTCCTCGACCTCGAGCGGCTGGTATCGCTGCAGCCCGACCTGATCGTCACCGCGAGGTCGATCACGCAGAAGACCACGGCCGACCTCGAAGCGAGGGGCTACCGGGTCTTCCCGATCGACCCCGAAGACTTCGACGGGATCGCGCTCGCGCTCCGCACGCTGGGAGAGATGACGGGCCATGCCGCGGAGGGGGAGAAGGCGGCGGCGGCCCTTCTCGCGCGCGTCCGCGCGGTCGCGCCGCCGGCGGGCCCGACGTTCTACTTCGAGCACAGCCCCGATCCGCTCGGGACGACCGGCCCGGACAGCTACCTCGGCCGCGCCCTCGCGCAGGCGGGCGGCCGGAACATCTTTGAGGGCGGGTGGCGGCTTGTCGAGTGGGAGAGCGTCCTCGCGCGCGACCCCGAGGTGATCCTGGTCGCGCACGATCGCCTCGAGGGCCTCGAGCGGCGCGCCGGCTGGAAGGGGCTCAAGGCCGTCAAGAGCGGCCGCGTCCATGTCGTCCCGAAGGAGCACTACGTCTACCCCACGCCGCGTCTGGCCGACGGGCTGGAGGAGGCGGCGAGGATTTTCCATGCGAAGAATCCCTAGGGGCGTCGCGATCGCGATCCTCGTCGTCGCGGCGGCGGCGGCGGTGGGCGTGTCGCTGCTTGCGGGCTCCGAGCCGTGGAGCCGCGTGACGCCGACGATCCTCCTGGAGCTCCGGCTGCCGCGCGCGGTGCTCGCGTTCCTGGTGGGCGCGTCGCTCGCGGCGTCGGGGGTCTGCTTCCAGGGCCTCTTCCGGAATCCGCTTGCCGACCCGTTCGTCGTGGGCGTCTCGGGAGGCGCGGCGCTCGGGGCGGTGGCGTCGATCGTGCTGGGCCTCGTCTCGGCGACCGCGGCGGCGTTCGCGGGGGCCCTGGGGGCGGCGTTCCTGGCCTACGAGCTCGCGCGGGTGCGCGGCCGCGTCCGCGTGGAGAGCCTGCTTCTCTCGGGCTCCGCGCTCGGCGCGTTCTCGGGCGCGCTGGTCTCGGTCCTCCTCCTCTGGGGGAGGAGCAACTGGAACGAGGTGATCACGTGGCTCATGGGGAACCTCGGCCAGCCCGACCCGTGGTACCGCGTGAAGATCGTGGCGCCGTGCCTCGCGGCGAGCCTGGCGGTGATGGCGGTCCACGCGCGCGAGCTGAACCTTCTCCTCCTGGGCGAGGAGACGGCGTCGCAGCTCGGGGTCGAGGCGGAGCGCGTGAAGCGCGTGCTGCTCGCGGCGGGGTCGATCGCGGCGGCGGGCGCGGTGGCGACGTGCGGGATGATCGCGTTCGTCGGGCTGATCGTGCCGCACATCGCCCGCCGGCTCGTCGGGCCGGACCACCGGACGCTCCTGCCGGTCACGGTGCTCGCGGGCGGGGCGCTCCTGGCGCTCGCGGACGTGATCTCGCGCGTCGTCTCGCCCGGGTCTCCGCTCCCGATCGGCGCGGTGACCGCGCTCGGCGGCGCTCCGTTCTTTATCGTCCTGCTCCGGCGCCGGACTAGTTGAGCGCCCCGGCCGTGGCGAGCCGCTGCTTGAGGCTCTGGCGCGCGCGCCAGAGGCGCGACATCACGGTGCCCACCGGGATGCCGAGCTTCTCGGCGATCGCCTGGTAGGGCGAGTCCTCGAGCGCGGCCATGAGGAAGACCTGCCGGTAGTCCTCGGGCAGGTCGCTCACCGCCTGCAGCACCTCGTCGCTCACCTCGAAGTCGGCGTCCTCCGACTGCTCGGGGTCGAAGCCCTCGGGGTACGGACCCTCCTTCGCGACCTGGCGGTGGCGGTACACGCTCATCACGGTGTTGTAGAGGATCCTCATGAGCCAGGCCCTGAGGTTGGTGCCCTCGGCGAAGCGCACGGCATTCCGGAGCGCCTTGACGAACGTGTCCTGCACCATGTCCTCGGCCATCGTCTCGTCGCCGTGGCAGAACTTGAGCGCGGCGCGGTAGAGCGCCTGCTGGTGGGCCTGGATCCGGGTTTCGAAGGTTGCGTCCATATCGTCCTCGTTTGCTAACGGTCCTTTCTAATCTAACTCTTCAACAACGCCAGGGCCTGTTTGAATCCCGCTTCCAGCGGGGTCGTCTTTTTCAGGTTCTTCGAGAGCAGGATCAGCCCCTCGATTGATCCGAACAGGAGGAACGCGGCGGCCTCGGGGTCGACGCACTTCCGGAACTCGCCGGACTCGACCCCCCGGCGGACGACGGCCGCGATCCCCTCCATACACTCCTCGAAAAAATCGGCGAGCCGCTTGCGGAAGATCGGATGGGTGTCCGACAGCTCCAGCGCCAGGTTTCCCATGGGACACCCGCCGCAGCAGCCGTTCTGGGTCATCTTTTGGACGAAGTGGCGGCTCAACTGTTCCAGCTTGGCCGTCGGCGAGAGCTTCTTGTTCATGAAGATGGGGGCGATCGCCTGGCGCGACCGCTCGAAGTACCCCTCGAGAACCTCGAGCGCCAGCTCCTCCTTCGACTTGAAGTGGTAGTAGAAGTTGGAGGGCGCCACCTTGGCGGCGTCCAGGATGTCGTCCACGCTCGCGGCCTGGTAGCCCGCCCGGCCGAAGACCTCGGCCGCCTTCTCCAGGAGCTTCTCTCGGTTTCCCATAGATAGTAACGTTATACCCTAGACGACGGGGGACGTCAAGAGTTCCGCGAAAAATCCTAGGCGAGCGATTTTGAAAGGACCTCGAACGAGCGGTCGTAGCGGTAGCCGATGTTGGAATGGTCGTCGTCGAACTCCTCGTGGACGACGGGGACTCCGAGCCGGCGGGCCTTCGCGGCGAAGATCCGGGCGCCGTGGTGGAGGGCGAATTGATCCCGTCGCCCGCAGTCGAGGAAGACCGCGCGGAGCTTCTTCAGGTCGCGCGCGTGGCGGTCGAGCATCTCGACCGGGTCCCACGCCTTCCAGCGCTTCCAGACGTCGGCGCGCAGCTCGCCGGTCTCGAGGTCAAAGGGGAGGTCGAAGGACTTCCCGCGCGGGGAGTAGCAGGACGCCATGGCCAGCGTGTTGAGCGCCGGATGGAGATCGCCGCGGCTCCGCTTGGGCATCTTCTCCCAGGCCTTCACGAATTTCGCGGGGGTGCCGCCGTGCCGGCGGAACGTGTCGAGCGCCTTGGGGAAGTCGGGGAGGTAGCAGTACTCGAAGTACAGGTCCCCCGAGTGGCAGGCGAGGGCGTGGAAGACGTCGGGGTGGCGCATCCCGAGGACCATCGCCCCGTATCCGCCGCTCGACTTCCCGAGCACCGCGCGGCGGCCGTTCGTCCGGAACGTCCGGTCGACGTGCGGCACGAGCTCGCGGACGACGTGGTCCTCGTAGCGGCCCGTCGCGGTCGAGTTCAGGTACTGCGACCCGCCGTAGCGAGTGAAGCAGTCGGGCATGACGACGATCGCCTCGCGCATCGCCTTCGCGGCGATGAGGCGGTCGAGCCGCTCGGGCAGAGACTCGCTCCACGCCCCGCGCGCGAGCAGCATCTCGCCGAACCCCGTGAACCCCGTGAGGACGTAGTAGACCGGATATCGCCCCTTTGGATACGAGGGCGGAAGGTAGACCGGCGTCCGCCGGACGTGCGGGTCGCCGAGCGGGTTCTTCCGGAGGACCCGGCTTTCAAATTCGAGAATTTCGACGCTCATAACCTACTTTCCGCAGATCGGGATCACGATATCGCGCCAAGGGTCCGGTCTGTTTCGCGAAGGGCTACCTGCTCCATGCGGCGTAGCAGCTTTTTGAGCAGCTTGTAGTTCGCAGCCCAC
>JBGPCZ010000163.1:0-13716 GCA_041482015.1 Planctomycetota bacterium
GCTCGACCAGGATCTGTCCCAGGTTCTGGTGGATGCCGGCGCCGGCCCGCTCGGCCTGGAGGCGCAGGCCGGCCACGACCTGCGGGGGGGTGGCCAAGCCCAGCTCGACGACGCGCTTCCCGAACGGACGGGGCGGCGCGGCGCCCGGCGCCTTCATGTCGGTCGAGGATGACGGTCTCACGACCATGAGAGCATAATCTATGCAATCCGCGGGGGAAAGTCAACTGTTGAGTGACGACTCCGAGCAGTCACTCAACAGTTTGGACACGGGGCGCCCCGCCCCTATTGACACCCCGAACGCGCGACGTCTATGTTATGTTAGTCCGGTGCCCCGCCTCACGCTGACCCGGCCCAACCTCGAGGAACGGCTCTTCGAGTTCGAGGACGGCACCATCTCGATCGGCCGCGCGGGGACCAACTCCGTGCAGGTCGAGGAGCCCGCCGCCGATCCCGAGCACTGCCTGATCGAGGCCTCCGGCGACGGGCGCTTCAAGCTCGTCGATCTCGAGACCAAGAACGGGACCTCCGTCAACGGCAAGAAGGTCAACGCCCACGTCCTCTCGCACAACGACCAGATCCAGATCGGCCAGACCTGCATCCGCTACGAGGAGCCCGCGGCCGACGACTACCGCACCCGACGGATCCAGATCATCCGCCCGCGCCGCCGGGGCCGGCTCCCCTCGCCCCGCCCCCCGGCCGCGCCGGTTCCTCCCGGCATCGACGACCTGCAGCGGTCGATCTCCGCGCTCGTCGGGCAGCTCGGTTTCGACGAGGCGCGCCGGACGCTCGAGCGACTCCACCAAGAGCAGCTCGGCCAGGGCCTCTTCGAGGGCCTCCAGGACGAGCGCGACAAGCTCGCGCGCCTGCTGGAAGTCGCGAAGCTCATCAGCTCCGAGCACAACCTCAAGCGGCTCCTCGAGCTCATCCTGGACAGCGTGATCGAGATGGCGGGCGCCGAGCGCGGCTTCATCATCCTCCGCGAACGCGAGAACCTCGTCATCAAGGTCGCCCGGAATTTCGACCGCGAGTCGATCCGCAGGCCGGAGTTCAAGGTCAGCCACTCCGTGGCCGAACGCGTCCTCCGCGACGGGAAGCCCGTCCTCTCGGCCGACGCGATCAGCGACCCCACCCTCCCCGCCGCGAGCGTCGCCGCGCTCAAGCTCCGCTCGCTCCTGTGCCTCCCCCTCCGCGTCCGCGACCAGGCCGTCGGCTGCGTCTACATCGACAACCGGTTCGAGGCCGGCCTCTTCAGCCCGAAGGACCTCCCGCTCCTCCAGGGGTTCGCCGACCAGGCGGCGATCGCCGTCGACAACGCGCGCCTCTTCGAGGAGAACACGCGCCGCCAGGAGGAGCTCAAAAGGTCGCGCGAGGAGATCGAGCAGCTCAACGCCCAGCTCAAGCAGAAGGTCGAAAAGCAGTACGCCGAGCTCTCCAAGGCCCGGCAGGACCTGATCTCGACCCGCCAGTCGGTCGCGCTCAAGCACGACTTCAGCGAGATCCTCGGGAAGTCGCGCGCGATGCAGGAGGTCTTCTACCTGCTCGACCGCGTGATCGACACCGACGAGCCCGTCTACGTCTACGGCGAGAGCGGCACCGGCAAGGAACTGGCGGCCCGCGCCATCCACTTCAATTCGCCCCGGGCGACGGCCGGGAAGTTCGTCAGCGAGAACTGCTCGGCGATCCCCGACACCCTTCTCGAGAGCGAGCTCTTCGGCCACGAGAAGGGGGCCTTCACGGGCGCGGTCGCCACCAAGATCGGCCTCTTCGAGCTGGCCCACAAGGGCACCCTCTTCCTCGACGAGATCGGCGACATGTCGGTCGACATGCAGAAGAAGGTCCTGCGCGCGATCCAGGAGGGCGAGATCCGCCGCGTGGGCGGCAAGGACGTCATCAAGGTCGACGTGCGGATCATCAGCGCGTCGAACAAGGACCTGTCCGTCCTGATCAAGACGGGCGCGTTCCGCGAGGATCTCTTCTACCGCCTGAACGTCGTCCAGATCACGCTCCCGCCGCTCCGGGACCGGAGGGAGGACGTGCCGCTGCTCGTCGACCACTTCCTCGACAAGATCGCCCGCGACAACGGGCAGCCGAAACGGAAGGTCGACGAGGTCGCGTTCTGGTACCTCCAGAACTACTCCTGGCCGGGCAACATCCGCGAGCTCGATAACGAGATCCGCCGCGCCGTCGCCCTCTCCGACGAGATGATCACCGTCGACAGCCTGAAGGACGAGATCCGCCAGAAGGACCTCTTCAGGCCCGCGGTGAAGGTCCCCGCCGGCGGCCAGCTCAAGGACATCGTGCGAGAGGCGATCGAGGACGTCGAGCGCCGCATGATCGCCAAGACGCTCGAGGAGTGCTCGTGGAAGAAGACCGAGGCGGCCGCCCGCCTGGGCGTCTCGCGCCCCACGCTCGACGCGAAGATCGAGGCCTACGGCCTCTCGCGCGGCAAGGAAGCCCCCTGACCCGGCAGGTCACATCAGCGGGGCCCGCGGGCGCGGGCTGAGCGGCAGGAAGATCGTGAAGACGGTCCCCTTTCCCTTCTCGCTCTGGACCGCGATCTCGCCGTCGTGATTCTTCAGGATCTGGCGGCAGATCGAGAGCCCGAGCCCGAGGCCGATGCTCGCGCGCGCCTCGGCCGCCTCGCCGCCCCGGGTCGTGTAGAAGGGCTCGAAGATCTGGCGCGCCGTCTCCTCGTCCATCCCGAGGCCCGTGTCCGAGACGTCGATCCGCACGCCCGCGGGAAAGCCCGTCGCCGGGTCCTCGGCGGCCTGTCGCGTGGAGATCGAGAGCACCCCGCCCTCCTTCATCGCGTCCATCGAGTTCGTGAAGAGGTTCATGAAGACCTGCTGGAGCTGCTCGGGGTCGGCCTGCACGGAGGGGAGGCTCTCCTCCAGCTTCAGGTGGATCGAGATCGTCCGCTTTTCGGCCACGGGGATGAAAAGGTCGACGACGTCGCCGATCACGCGCTTGAGGTCGATCGGCGACAGGCGCGGCGGCGGCACGCGCATCGCCTTCAGCACGCCGCGGACGATGTTCGTCAGCCGGTCGACCTGGCCGTCGATCACCTTCAGGCGCGAGGCGACGGCCGGGTCGGCCACCGGGTCCTGCAGCAGCAATTGAAGGTGGCCCGAGATCGCGTTCAGCGGCGTCCCCAGCTCGTGCGCGATGATCGCCGCGATCTCGCCCAGCGTGGCCAGCTTCTCGAGCGTCGTCAGCCGGCGCTGGAGGAGAAAGAGCCGCTCGTTCGCCGCCTCGAGCTGGACGTTTTTCCCCGCGACCTCGCCCGTGGCCGCTTCGACCTTCCTCCTCAGGTCCTCGTTGAAGCCGCGGATCCGCTCGATCAGGCTCCGGTTCTCGTCCATGCTCTGCTTGAGCCGGCGCATCATCTGGTTGTAGGAGGAGGAGAGCCAGCCAATCTCGCCCGTCCGCACGTCCACGAGCGCGCTCAGGTTGCCCCCCGCCGCGTGCTCCATCGCCTCGTTGAGCAGGCGGATCGGGCGCCGGACGTCGTAGTGAAAAAAGAAGGCGATGGCGACGGCCACCGCGAGGAGCAGCCCCGACGCCCCCGAGATGAGAAGGATCTTCAGCGGCCGGACGCGCGTCCCCAGACCGATCTTCGCCGGGATCACCTCCATGTGGACGACGCCGCGGACTTTCCCGTCCCCCATGAGCGGAAGCGAGACCGCCTTGATCTCGCGTTCGCCCCGGACGACGGTGATGGTCAGCCGCTCGCCCTGGTTCGCCGCCTGGAGGTCCTCGGCGGTGGGCCGGAGCGCCGCCGGACCTCCGTGGCTCGCGACCGGCGAAAGCATCTGGGCCGCGGTGCTGCCGAAGACCGTCACGGTCTCGATCCCGTTGGGCTCCTCCGCGAGGCCCCGGAGCGTGCGGGAGAGGGCGTCGCGCTCCTCGGGGCGCAGGTCCTCGAGGGAAGAGGTGGCCTCCGCCCAGTCATCGATGCGCGAGGCGGCCATGCGGATGATCGCCCCGACCTCCTCCCCGTGCAAGGCCTCAACCGCGCGCACGGCGTAGACGTAGGCGACGCCGAAGGCGGGCAGCGAGATCGCCAGCAGGATCAGGTAGAGGCGCAGGCCGAGGTTGAGGCCGACGGCGCGAACGGGCGAGGGCGGCCGCAATGCGGGCGGCGCCCACGCGGGCGCCACGGCGGGTTCCGGCGGCCGGTCCTTGATCACCGACGACCACTGTAACAAAAAACAAACAGGTTGCGGGTTGCTCCGTTACCGCCGCGCGATCACTTGAGGCTGACGCCCGTGCCGTCGCACGAGGGACACATCTTGCGCGGGTTTCCGTGGCACTTGTCGCAGACCGCCGCCGTGCCGGTGCCGTTGCATTTCAGGCAGGTGGACTGCGTCTGCTGGTCCGTCCCCGCGCCCTTGCAGTAGATGCACTTGGCCGCCCCGCCCTTGCAGTTCAGGCAGGTCACGTACTTCCGGCCCTTGCACTCGCCGCAGGTCGAGCCGCCCATGCCGCTCGCCATGACGACGAGGATGATGACGGCGACGAGCAAGCCGCCCACGATCATCATGTACTTGCTCGAATCGCTGACGGGCGCCTTGGGCGGCAGGGCGACCGGGTTGAGCTCGGTCCCGCAGCCGGGGCATTCGACGTCGGTGCGCTTGACCGCTTCGTCACAGGCCGGACACGTGAGAGGCATGGCTGTATCTCCTACCGTCAAAAACCCCAGCTATTCGCGGAATTCCTGCTTGAGTCTCCCCGCTTCCGTGAACCCCATCTGCGCCTTCGAGGCCTCTTCCCGCAACTCGTCGAGCTCCTTGATGATCTTCGGCGACAGGTCTTCGCGCGCCAGCCCCTTCTTGATGTAGTCGTTCAGCTCGTTGAGCTTGTCGCGCAGGGCGGTGAACTTCTCGGCCAGCACCTGGATCCTGGCGCGGGTCTTCGCCCGGACCGCGGGATCGGCCTGGGCCTCGGCCAGGAGTTCATCCCGCCGGATCTTGATTTCCTTCAATTCCTTCTGGGCCTTGCTGAGCGAATCCATCGTCCGGTACATCGGGATGTACAGCCCGCCGTATTCGGGCTTCTGGATCGCGTCAAGGAGGTCACTCGCGTCCAGGATCCAGAGCTTCACCTGGAGCGAATAAACGACCAGCGTGTCCCAGTCGCTCGACGCCTCCGCCTTCTTGAGATGCATGAGGTCGAAAAGATCCTTCATGCGCTCGTCCGACTTCCGGAGCGCCTCCAGGTGGTCGCCGATCGCCACCGCCGTGGCGGCGGTGAGGGTGTCGCCCATGATCCAGACCTTGCTCTCGCTCCGGAAGATCTCCTTCTGTGCGTCCTCCGCGCTCTTGAACGCGTCCTTGCTCTCCACCTCGATGTTGACCGCCGCCTTGTGCGGCTGGAAGTACTTCCAGATCTTGTAGGCCACCATCCCCGACAGCACGACGCACGAGAGGATGATCCCCAGCATCAGGTACCCTTTGAGCTTGCTGGGCTTGGACGGCGGCGGAGGCGGGGGCGGCCGGTTGGGCCTCGGCTTCATCCCGCCGGGCTTGGGCGGAGCGGGAGGAGCGGCGGGCGGAGCCTCGGCGCCTTCCGCACCCGCGTCGATCGGAACCTTCTCTTCGGTCATGGGATCCCGCCTTCCTTCGGCTTACTTGTTGGGCGCGTCCTTGGAGTCCTTGGGCTTCTCCTCGCCGATGGCGATCAGGTCCTTCTGCGCCTGCTCCCCCATGGCGGTCTTGGGATAGGCACCCTTGACCTCCTTCAGGTAGCCGATGGCGCGGTTGCGGTACTCGTCCTTCGCCTCCTGCTTCGTCATCGTCTTGGAGAGGATGTTGTAGCACTTTGCGGCCGTGAGCAGCGCCAGCGCGTAATCCTCGCCCTCCTCCTTCCCCGAGGGGGGCCCGAGCGCGATCGACTGGATGCAGGACATCAGGAGCTCGCGGGTCTTCGCCATGTCCTTCTCGACCTTGGGAAGCTGGATCGCCGCGAGCGCCGCGCCGGCCGCCTGCAGGAGCGACGGCCCGTTCGACGTCCGGTCCGCGAGGATCTGCTTGCACTGGCCCTCGAGTTCGTCCTGCTTCTTCAGAAGGCGGAGACACCGCAGGTAGCCGAGCCGGGCGTCGTTCGCATACGTCGTCCCCGCCACGGCCGAAAGCTTCGAGTAGATCGCCGAGGCGGCCTCGTAGTCGCCCTTCGAGAACTTCATCCGGGCGATCTCCATCTGGGCCTTGCTCCCCACCGGGTCGGGCTCGCCCTTCATCTCGGTGAGGACGCTCTCCACCATCTCGTCCCCCTTCGGGCGCGCGATCTCGAGCGACCGGTCGAACGAGAGCGGGCGGAGGAAGCAGTCGGCCCCGCATTCCGCGCGAAGCTTGCGGAGCATCTCGAGCGCCTCGGCAGGCGACCCTTTCTGCTGGAGCGCCGCCGCCCAGTTCCAGTAGACGAACTGCTTGTGCAGCTCCCGCTTCTTCTCCTTGGCGATCTCCTCGATCGCGGCGGGATAGAGGTTGAGGGCGCGCTCGACGCGACCCTCGGCCATCGCGGCGTCGGCCTTCTGGAGGCTGGGCGGCGTGTCCCCGCCGAGCGTCACCGACGCCACCTCCTCGGCCTTGAGCGCCGTGGCCTTGCCCCCCGCCTCGGCGACGTTCACGTTCTTGTTGTTGAGCACCGTGATCTTGCCCTTCACCTCGCCGCCCGCGCGCAATTTGATCACGTCCTGCGCGAGCGCCGCGCCGGCGGCCAGGAGCGCCGCGGCCGCGGTCATTACGATCGTTTTCATGGAATCCCCTTTCACTTGAGCGAACCGAGCGCCTTCTTGAGGATGCCCTGTCCCCCGGTGCCCAGGAAGCGCGGCTGCGCCTCCTCGATCTTCGCGCGCGCGTCCGCCCCCGTCCCCGCCTCCTCCACCACCTTCTGGGCGGCCGTCGAGGAGATGATGTCGATGCCGACGATCTCGCTGTCGATCCGGGACTTCAGGTCCGACGCGGTCGACACTTCGCGGAACTGGTTCCATTGCTTGACGGCCCCGGCAAAGTTGCCCGTCGAGATATAGTCCTTGTCGATGCGGGCCTTGTTCGGGTTGTAGTCCTTGAGCCAGTCGCTCGAGGCCTCGGTGTTCGCCCAGCGCTGGATGCCGTCGCGCAGGCCGACGAACGCGTCCCCCGAGCGGGTCATCCGGTACTGCGCGGCGAGGCTCTTGGCCTCGGCCAGGAGCTCGTTCGCGCGCTTCATCGCCGTGCCATCCGCCTTGGCCTTCTCGAGCTTCGCATTGAACTCGGCCAGCCGCGTGGCCGCGATCGGCTCGGCGTTCACGATGTCGCGGAGCGAGGCGGCGAGGTTCTCGACTTCGCGGTACCGGCTGCTCTTCCGGGAACCCGGGTCGCTCATGATCTGCTCGCAGAACTGCAGGGCCTTCGAATACTGGCCGGCGTCCCTCGCCTCCACGGCCTTGCCGAGCGTGCGGGTGACCCAGCCGGTGCCACCCGGGCTGTTCGTCCCCCCGTCGCCGCCCGAGGCCATGACGGCGATGATGATGACGAGCACGAGCGCGCCGACGCCGATCCCGATGTAAAGGTTGGTCTTCGACGGCTCCGGCGGGGGCTGGGCGTAACGCTCGCGCCCATCTTCCTCCCGGTCCCGCGAACGCGAGCCTGCTGCGCCCAGGCCCCTCCGCGTCGAAGGGGGGGCCGCGGCCGTCGAGAGCTTGCGGACGGAGGTGCTCTTCTTGGAAGGGCCCCCGCCGCTGCCGCTGCCACCGCCGCCCCCGCTGGGCGGAGGAGGCACGCTGCCGGGAAATCGCGTGGTGTTCGCCATAGGCTGACCTATTTAAGGGCCTTTATATGGGCTTCCAGCTTTTCCAGCGCCGCGGGATACCCCTCGAGGCCGGCCCGGCACCCTTCCAGCAAGGCCACCGCCTCTTTCTTCTTTCCGTCCTTCACCAGGCCCTGGGCCTCCGTGTTCTTTTTCTTCACGTAGTCGTCGGCCTTGCGCTTGATCTGTTCGCGCAGCTCTCCAAGGGTCTTGAAGAGAGTGGCGTCTTCCTTCTCGTTGTACTTGGTACCGAACGTGTCGACCAGGACGAGCGCCCCCTTGCAGTCCCCCTCCTTGGTCTTGGTCATCACGTCGGCGCTGAGCTGGATGGCGAGCACCGGGATGTTGGCCTTGCCGCTATTCATCTTCTCCAGCCGGTCCTTCATCTCGTCCCGGATCGCCGTCAATTCGGGACCGTAGCTGCTGGTCTGGTACCGGGTCAGCCAGGACTTGGCCTCTTCATACAGGCTGTCGGCCGCCGCATCGAGCGTCTTCGGGTCCGCTTTCGCGGTCTTTACCTTCTGGAGGAACGGCCCGACATCCTTGTCCGCGGCCAGCTGGTTCACCGCATCCGCGTGGATCGCGTCCTTGGACTTCCGGACGGCCGTGAAGATATCGCCCCCGTACTTCCGGTACTTGTCGTTGGTCAGGATCTCGATGACCTCCTGGTCCACCTTGATGGGGTTGCTGTCCCGGATCTTCAGGGCTTCCTTCCACCGAAGATCCAGTTCCGCCTTGATCTCCTTGGGATTGTCCTGGCCCATGAGGACGATGGTCATCACGCTCCCGAGCCCCACGATCCCGAGCGCGACGCAGGCGGCGATGACCCTCCCCTTCCGGGTCTTGGGCATGCTGAACGTCGAGGTCGACTTGGTGATCCGCCCCGTCCGGCCGGTGGGCATGCGGCGGGTGGTCGCGGCCCCGAGCCGCTGCGTGCCCGCCTTGGGGATCCGCGAGGTCGTCTTGCTCCCGGCCGGCGGCGCGGGAGGGGCCACGGCCGCGGGCATCGCACGGGTCGTCGTCTTGCGGTTGGGATCGACCGCGACGCGGGCCGTCGCGGCCGGCACCTTCGCGGTCGCGGGGGCCGGCTGGGCGGCGGTCATCCGGGACGTCGCGGGCGCCGCGGCGGAGACGGCCACGCGGGCGGTGTTCTCGCCCTCGTTCTCCGCATACGTGAACCGCTCGGTGCCCATCTGGATCACGTCGCGGTCGCTCAGGAGGTGCTCCTTGACCTTCTTTCCGTTGACGAACGTGCCCGTTTCCCCCGACAGGTCCCGCAGCACGAACCCGTTGTTCATGCGGAGGATCTGGCAGTGCCGCTGGGCCAGCCCGCCCTCGGGGACCTTGATGTTGCACGCGGGCCCGCTGCCCACGACCACGGCCTCGCGGTCCAGGCGGACCGCGACCATCTTGCCGTCCCGCTTCATCTTGAGGAGAGCCATCGCTGCCGCTCCTGGTTGCGACCCCTCAAGGGGTCATTCGCGGACGATATCGATCCCGTACTCCGCCGTCTTCCGGTACAGCGTCTTCCGATCGATCCCCAGCACCGCCGCCGCCGCCTTCACGTTCCCCTTCGTCTCCTGGAGCACCTGCACGATGTGCCGCCGCTCCATCTCCTCGAGCGACAGGCTCGGGCCCGCCTGCGCGTGGCGGACGGGCGCCGGCAGATCCTCGAGCATGATACGAGATTTCGAGTTCAGGATCACGGCCCGCTCGATCGCGTTCTCGAGCTCCCGGACGTTTCCCGGCCACGCGTAGGTCTGGAGGCGCTCCAGCACCTCGGGCGCGGCATCGGCCACGTTCTTCTTCGCGAACGCGCTGTACTTGCGGATGAAGTGATCGACCAGCGCCGGGATGTCCTCCGTCCGCTCGCGGAGCGGCGGGAGCGTGATCGAGACCACGTTCAGGCGATAGAAGAGGTCGGAGCGGAACTTGTCCTCGCGAATCAGCTTCTGGAGGTCCTGGTTCGTGGAGGCGACGAGCCGGACGTCGGTCCGCACGGTCCGCGTGTCGCCCAGCCGGCGCGTCTCGGAGTCCTCCAGGACGCGCAGGAGCTTCGCCTGCAGGGTCAGGCTCATGTCGCCCACCTCGTCGAGCAGCAGCGTGCCGCCGGAGGCGAGCTCGAAGAGGCCGGGCTTGTCCGTCGTGGCCGTGCTGTGGGCCCCCTTGGAGTAGCCGAAGAGCTCGCTCTCGAGAAGGGCCTCGGGGACGGCCGCGCAGTTGATCGCGAGGAACGCCTTCGCGGCCCGGTCGCTGTGGGAGTGGATGGAGCGGGCGACCAGCTCCTTCCCCGTGCCGCTCTCCCCCTGGATGAGGACGGTGCTCTTTCCCACGGCCACGCGCGCGATCGTCTTGTAGATGTCCGCCATCACGCGCGAGTGGCCGATGAGCGAGACGCCGTTCTCCGGCTCCTCCGCGACCGCCGCGGGGGCGTCGGCGGCCTGCAGCTGCTCGATCGCGCGGCGGAGCGTCAGCCGGACCTCGTCCAGCTTGAAGGGTTTCGAGATGTAGTCGAAGGCCCCGGCCCGCGTCGCGTCGACCGCCGTGTCGACCGACCCGAAGCCCGTCATCATGATGACCTGCGTCCGCGGGCTGGCCTTGCGGAACGCGCGGAGCACGTCGAGACCCCCGACCCGTCCCATGCGGATGTCCGTGAGCACGATGTCGAACGGCTCGCGGCGGCAGCGCTCGATCGCCTCCTCGCCGCTGAAGACCTCGGTCACCTGGTACCCCCAGCGGCCGAGGACCTCCTTGAGCATCAGGCAGTTCTCGCGGTCGTCCTCGACCAGCAGGATGCGCAGGTCCTTCATCGTCGTCGCCGCGGCCCGGGGCGCCGGGGATCCCTCCGCGTCATCGCGGCTCGGGTCGATTATAGCCGAAACCGGTGCCGGGGTCGTCATTTGCCCCCGACCTGGGCGAGCTTCTTCTTGAGTTCGAGGAACTTGTCCTTCATGCCGAACTTGCCGGCGTCGAAGTCCGGGTTGTTCCGTTCCAGGTTGTCGAACAGCACCTTGGCGTCCCGGATGTCGCTCTCCTTGCCGCGCTCGAAGAGGACCGCGATCACCATGTACTTGCACTGCCAGCTGGTCGCCATGGCCGGCGAGACCATGCGCTGGGCGTTGCCGAAGACCGTCGTGGCGTTGTCGAACTGGAACTTGTTCCCCTTCTTGCCGAGCTCGTAGTACACGTACCCCTCCTCGATGTACACCGAGAGGAGCTCGGGGTGCGCCGTGAGCACCTGCCCGTCGAGCTGCTGGCGCGCGTCGAGCACCTTGAAGGTCTTGATGAGGGACTCGTAGGCGTCCTTCGCCTTCTCCCATCCCGGCCCGTCGGTGGCGGTGAAGCTGTAACAGCGTGCGAGCCGCGTCATGAGCGTGATCTGGTCGCGGGCCGAGATCTTCCCCAGCTTCCCGTCGGCGACGAGCGAGAGCACGTACGCGGCGTCGACGAAGAACTGCCGGTCCGTGATCGTCTTCCCGTTCAGGTCCATGAAGGAGACCGTGTTCTCGTCCAGGCCGTTCATCTGCTTCGCGATCATGTAGAGCGTCTCGGCCACCGAGACCACGTCCTGCATCGTGATGCGCATGTTGAGCGCGGGGGCCAGCTGGAGCCACTTCGCGTAGTACTTGCTGATCTTCCGCAGGTTCTCGTTGATCAGGGCGGGGTCGCCCTTGGACTTCGTCAGCTCCGCCGTCGCCTCGTCGAGCTTGATCGCGACCGACTTGCAGGAGCGCGCGGTCGCGGCGGAGTCCTGGAACTTCTCGAACATCATGTCGAGGATCTTCACCGCCTTGTCGACCTGCTTCTGGGCGAGGTACGCCTGGATCTGGGTGCCCCAGATCTTGGCCATCCGGTCGTCCTCGGGCGGGATGTCTTTCGCGACCTGCTCGAGGAACTTCAGGCTCTCCTCGATCTTCCCCACCGCGTCGTGCATGAGGATGTAGGCGAGCTCCTGGTTGGCCACGAGGGCGAGGCTCGCGCGCGATTTCTGGAGGTTCTCCTGGGTCGGCGCCGTCGACGGGTCGGCCAGCCGCTTGAGGAACTTGCGGAGCGAGTCCTCGGCCTGCTTGAACTCGCCCTTGACCTCCGCCTGGATCGCGGGATCCTTCGCCGCCTTCTCCCACTTCTTGGCGCCGTCCACGTGGAGGCAGTACCCCGCCGCGACCAGCGCGCTCTCGTACGCTTCCGCGTCCTCCCCCACCTGCATGTAAAGCTCCGCCGCCTTCTTGAGATCGCCCGCCGCCTCGACCTTGGCCGCCTGGACGAACTTGATGTTGCGCGCGGCGGGATCCTTGGGCCACTTTTGGGCGAGGATGCCCAGGTACTTGTCCTTCAGCTCGTCTTCACGCTTGTCGCCGGTGATCTTGAACTCCTCGATGTAGCAGCGCACGCACTCGTAGCACGCCTTGGCCGCGCTCAGATGGTTCGGGAAGAGGGTGAACATGTTCTCGAAGGCGACGACCGCCTCGGGGTACCGCTTCAAGTCCTGGTACGAGACCCCCATCTTGTAGTAAGCGTCGGCGGCCCACTTCTGCTTCTCCGCGTCGCTCTGGCAGTTCTCGATGCACTTGCGGAGGTTGATGAGCGCGTCGCGGAAATTATCGCGCGAGAGCGACGCGTCGGCCGCCGACATGAGCTGCTCGGGCGACATCTTCACGCCGCCCCCCAGTTCCGACCAGGTCTTGATCTTCAGCCGGGCGAAGTAGCCCCAGCGGCCGGCGGGGTCCTGCTTGATGATCTCGTTCGCGAGCGCCGTTGCGCCCGCCGAGTCCTTCAACCGGAAGAGGGCGTCGGCCTTCTCCAGCTTGAGCGCCGGCCCCGCCCACTCGCGTTCGATCGACCGGTCGTCCTTGAAGACCTGGTCGATGAACGTCTTGGCCTCGGGGTACTTGCTCGCCTTGATGAACATCTGGGCGAGCGCGATGTACGACCCGTAGATGATCTTGTTGTGGTACTCGTTGGGCTTGATCTTCGCCTCGGCCAGGCGCAGGCGCAGGGAGGCGGTCGCCTTGAGCCGGCTCTCGGCCTGCTTGAAGTCGGCGAGTTCCGTCAGGCACTTCCCCTCCTCCAGCATCGCCTCGAAGGCGATGGGGCGGTCGCCGTAGTCGAACTCGAAGTCCACGAAGAGCGCGAGGGCGTCCTGGAGGAGCCTCTTGCGCTGCGCCTCGTCCACGTTGGGTACCTTGGCGTGCTCCACCATCACGCGCGGCAGCTCGAGGCGCGCGTCCATGAGCGAGTCGAGCACCTGCGGGGTCTGCTTGGCGGCCTTGAGCTCGGTGATCGTCTGCTTGTAGAAGGTCTCCGCGTCCCCATACGCCGCGTGGGCCTTCTTCTGGAACTCCGCGTGCTTCTCGGGGACCGACTCCTTCCCCAGCTGGTCGACGTTGAGCCGTCCCTTTCGGGCCGCCACCCAGCCGACGCTCACGCGGGCCTCGAGGGCGAGCGCGTGCTGGGGGTTCGCTTCCAGGAACTTCTTGAAGTTCGTCACCGCGTCGGTGAGTCCCTGGTCGGCCTTCCCGAAGTCGTCCTCGCGGTCGGCCTTGTTGAGCAGGATCTCCGCCAGCACGTACGGGACCATCACCTTGTTGGGCCCGCTCCCGGACTTCTGGATCTGCTCGCAGATTTCTTCCGCGAGGTCGAACCAGCCCTTCTGGGAAAGTGAACGGGCGAGCTCGATGTCGTCGGAGCTCGGCTGCGACTGGGCGCTCGCGGCGAGCGGGAACAGGAATACCGCAACCACGACCGGCAGGGATTTCATCATGATTTGCCTCGCACCTGGCATCCCCTCGCGGCCCGGCTTGCCCCAGCCCCGGGGCGTCCCAAGCGGCCCCGCGTAAAAATGGGCGGTGGGGGGGCCGGGTGGCCCCCCCACCCCCCCCCGCCAACCCCCTTGTTTGCGGGGGTAGGGAGAGCCCACCTCAGAAAAAC
>JBGPCZ010000164.1:0-13545 GCA_041482015.1 Planctomycetota bacterium
GCCCGCGGGGAAAAGAACCTCGAGCGGCTTCGCGAACTGCGGTCGGCGCTCCCGCGCGCCGAGTTCGATCCCGCCGCGCTCGCCCAGGCGCTCGGCGGGGATCCGGCAAAGGCGGCCGAGTTCGTGCGCACCCGGATCGCCGGCGAATCGTATCGCGGGTTCATGAAGGGCGCGCAGGGCGCGCTCGTTTCGCGCCGGGCGGGATGGGCCGACCGCGCGCTCCTGCTCGCGACGCTGGTCGCCGACAAGAACCCGAAGCTCGTAAAGGGCGCGCTCGCGCCGGAGAAGCAGCCCGCGTTCGCCGGGATGTCGCGGCCCGACGTGGAGATCCTCGACGACAAGACGCTCGCCGGGGTGGCCGGCCGTCTCAAGGTCGACCGGGCGAGGCTCGAGAAGAAAGCGATCGAGTCGGCCGCCGCGGCCAGGACGGCGCACGACGAGGCGTGGACGCGGATCCAGCGCGACCTCGACGCCGTCTCGACGGCGCTCCAGTCCGCGGGCGTGGCGGTGCCGGAGGTGGCCGTTGCCCCCTCTGACGAAGTCTGGTGGGTGAGGATCGGAGACAAGGACCTCGAGCGCCCGGCCGGGGCGGAGGAGCGGTCGGTGCACGAGCCGGCCGGACTCGCCGCCGAGGACGTCCACCGCCTCTCCATAAGGATGAAAATCCGGCAGGGGGAGGCCGAGACCCCCGTGCTCGACGCGACGTTCCGGACGATGGACCTCTTCGGCCGCGTGCTCACGATCTCGAACGTCGCGGGCGACGATCCCCACCGTCTCAACACGCTCCAGAGCCGGAAGCCAAAGGATCACCTGGACGCGCTCGCGGCCGTCGGGGTCTTCGTCCCGCTTCTGAACGGCGGCGGGAAGCCGGTGACGGGCCATCCGTTCGACCTCACGGGCAGCCGCCGGGAGGTCCAGAACGGCGTGATCCAGAAGGCGCGGGGCGCGCTCGCCCTCTTCGACGATCTCCCCGGCGGCGGGGCGGAGAAGAAGAAGGAGCTGACGGCGGCGTGGCTCGAGGTCGAGCGCGCGGCGCCGGGGGCGGAGCCCGTCGTGAGCCGGCGCGAGATCCTCCAGAAGGGAAGCAAGGGGCGCCAGCGCGTGTTCGACCTCCTGTCGACGCGCGAGATCCTGGTCCTCCCGGGCGATCTCGGAGCGGATTTCTCGCTCGATCTCGCGCTCGAATCGGAGATCGCGGTGAAGGAGGCGGTCCTGCACAAGATCCAGCCCAAGGCGCTCGTGGTCGAGAAGCGGCCGGCGCGGCTGAACGCGAGGCTCTACGCGTTCGCGCTCGTGCGGGCCGCCGCGCAGCGGGAGCTCGCGGCGCGGATGAAGTCGCCCGGGCCCGCGACGTCGGGCGCCGCGCTCGTCTCGTTCGTCACCCGGATCGTCGAGGGGAAGCCGCTGAAGATCCGCGCGGGATTCGACCTCCTGTCCAACCCGGCCGAGGGATCGGGGAAGCCCGCGAGCTGGAAGGAGAGCGGGGCGTTCGCGGCGGGGATCGTCGACACCGCGCTGGAGCGCGAGGTCCACAAGGCGAAGGGGGCGCACGCGAACACGAGCGTGCAGCTGGAGCAGGCGGTCGCGGGGAAGGTCGCGCTCGCGGTGGAGAAGGACGGGGGCCGCCTGCGGGTGATCGTGCCGGGGAAGCCGGCCTCGTGGTACGAGGTGGATCCGCGCACGGGAGGCTGCCTGGGCTACGTGGAGGAGGGCGGCGGGCAGGACATGGCGGAGTACGCGATCCTGCTGGCGGACAAGCTCGAGGAGGTGCGCGAGTGGCAGGCGCACGCGGAGCTTCTGAACTCGGTGCTCGATTGCGCGATGAACGCGATGGACTCGGGGGATGCGGAGGCGTCGTTCGGCCACTGCATCGCCGGGGTGGCGATCGGCGAGGCGTTCGGCTGGGCGGCCGGCGGGATCATCGGCGGCGCGGCGGAGGCGGCGGGATCGCCGTTCGCGCGGCTGGGCGGCATGGCGCTCGAGGACTGGATGAACGACACGTTCAGCGACGCGCTGGACGGCGCGATGGGGGGGCGGTAGGGGCGGGAGGCGACGGCGCCTTCTTGCTGGAAACCCGTCGATTGACTTCCCGGTCTCGATGTACTAATATTGTACACATGATAGAAGTCACGGTGGCCCGACTCCGGAGCAGGCTCGCCGCCATCCTGGAAACCGCCCGTGGAGGAGAGACGGTGATTATCCGCCGCCACGGCGCGCGGGTTGCCGTCCTGACGGGGCTCGGGGCCCGGGCCCGGCGTGAGGCCTCCCGGCGGGCGATCGGGGGGCCCTCCACGCTCCCGCGCCTGCAGGACACGGGACCCGTCAAGCCCGTGAAGATTCACGGGCGCCTCAGGCGATCCCCCAGCGAGGAACTCTCCGACGAGCGCGAGTAGGGGATGCTCCGGTTCTTCGATTCCACGGGCCTCGTCAAGGCCCTGGTTCGCCAGGAGCACGGCCATGAGCAGGCGGCGTCTCTCCTCGAGGAGCCGGCCGGCAGCAAGGTGAGCTTCGCCACGGCCCGGATCGCCATGCTCGAGGCGCTCTCGAAGATCTGGCGGATCACCCGAGACCGCGGGGAGCTCCAGAAGCTGGAGCGTCACTTCGACAAGTTCGCTCTCTACGAGCTCGATGCGGACTACGCGCTGGCGCGGGACCTGGTGCTCAAGATGAGCCTCAAGGGGGAGGACGCGGGCATCCTGGCGGTCGCCGTCGGAATCTCAAGGCGCGAACGAATCCTGGTCCAATTCATTTCCGCCGACCAGGATCAGCTGCGCGCGGCCGGGCATCTTGCGCGGCGCGACAAGATTCGCGTTCTCCCTCTTCCCGCCGGTTTGAAATAGCTCTCTTGGAGCTCTCGTGAATCACCTCCTGGCAAGCCTGCGCTAACGGTGATGACGTCGGGGACCTCGCCGTCCCCCCCGAAGAAAGAGGACTTGGCGGGCGGATAGGACGAAGGCAAAGAATATAGGTGAGGCGTGGTGAGGGCAATCAGGGCATTCCCGGCGGAGCGGCACTGCCGGGGAGGAATATTCGTCGAAAGCGCCGGAAAAATGGTACTTATCACCTCGTGGCCGCACGCGCGCCTGAGTCGCAGGCAAACCGGGAGCTCCTGGCGAGGCTCGACCGGGAGCAGGACAGGATCCGGGACGAAAACGAATGGATGCGCCTCGACGTGGAGGCGGAAGCGTTCGCGAGGCGGACCGAGGGAGAGTTGCGGGAAAGCCTCGGCGGGACGATCCCCGGGAACACCCTCCGGGCGCTGCTGCCGGCGAACGCGGACCCGCTCGTCCCCCAGGATCCTTCGCGCCGCGCCCTGTTCGCGAAGCACCTGGCCGAGATTGCGGAGGGGGCGGTTTTCGATTACGCGCGACTCCCGAGCGACCCCTTCGAAACCGGGCCGATGACGAGCGGCCGGGAAACCCTTTCCGCGGGCGCCTGCGCCGCCTGCCGGGGCAGTTGCTGCCGATCGGGCGGCGACCTCGCGTACCTGACGGAGGAGACGATCGTCCGGTCCCTGCAGGCCCATCCGGACCGGACGCTCGCCCAGATCATCGATTCCTACATGGAGCGCCTCCCCGCCGAGACGGTCCGGGACTCGTGCATCTATCACTCGGGGACGGGGTGCGGGCTCCCGAGAGACCTGCGGTCGTCCACGTGCAACCGATACCTGTGTGGAAAACTGAAGAATCTCCGCGCCACTCTTCCCGAAAACCATCCCCCGCCGGTCCTCGCGGTGATGTTCGACGCCGGGAAATGGACCCGTACGGCGCTGATCGACGAAACAGGCTTCAAGATCCTGGCCGAAGAGCCACCCCCGGGATCCTCCCAGGGGTGAGGGCGCGGACGGTGTGAAAATTCAAAAGGGGACCGACGGGCGACGGCGCCTTCTTACTGGGCCGCTGTCCACCCACGGCAATTACCCGCTTCGGGAGCTTTGTTGATCCAGCGACGTTGGATGCGTTCCCCATTTCACCGCGTATTATCCTTGCCTGTCGTGTACTTAGGAGCGTTCCGCCGGGAGGCGGGCCGTGCGACCGGGGTTTCCGTGAGAAAGCAGCTTGGAGGGAACGCGAATGGTAACCCAGTCCGAGATCGCCCGTCGTGCCGGCCTCGACGTCTCGAGCGTCAACAAGATCCTGAACCAGCGGCCGGGCCCCGTTTTCCGGAAGGAGACCATCCGGAAGGTGTTCAAGGTCGCGCGCCAGCTCGGATACGACCTGGGCAGGCTCAAGCATCGACACCGGCGTCTCCATCCGAGGAAGAGCGCCGATCTTCCCCTGGAACTCTCCATCTATCTCGGGGACGGAACCCTCTTTGATCGCGGCCAGGCGGTCATGCGGGACGTGTCGCTTTCGGGCGCCCTCCTCTCCGGGATTCTCCTGACCCAGCAGAAGGGGCTCCCCCTGCAACCGCACACGATTGGCATCCGCCTCCTGGAGGGGCCCCTCAAAGATCTTGAGATCCGGAGCAAGCCCGTCCGGTTCCTGCAACGGGCCGGCGCGATTCACCTTGCGGTTGAATTCGAAGGGGTGGAAGCCGCCGCCCTTAAACAACTCCGCAAGATCGTCTGATCTTCGGAAAGAATCAGCAGCCGACAGGTCCGCCCCCGTCCCCAGGGGGCCGGCCGCGCGAGGCGGATAGGAAGGAGAAACAGGGCTTAAGGGAGGCCGGGAAGGCAAAGGACAGGGGGAGAGACGCGGCGGGGCGTTCTTGCTGAGCTTCTGAGCCCCTTCAGGGCGTGACCGTGATCGTCACCCGCCAGCTCACGTCCCACAGCTCGCCGGCATCCCAGTGTTCATCAAAGATCTCGAAGTGATCCGTCGAGCGGGAGATGCGGACCCTCAGCCCCCCCACGCCCTTCGCGGAGAACCGGATAACGAGGGACTCTCCCGGGCCGACCGTGCGAGCCACTTCGTCGAGAAGATCCGACGGGTCATAGCGGTTCTCGGCTCCGGCCCAGGCCTCGGCCGAAACCGTCCCCTCGTTGTGGACCGTCACATCGAGCTCTCCCACCTTGTCATCATCGTGTCTGCAGCTCGGCAGGATCGCGGCCGCCAGCACCAGTCCGACCAGTCTCACGGCAGTCCTTCTCATTCCGAAGGAAAGGGAGCAAATACCGAGCCATGGCTCTTCACGGGTGAAACCTCCCCGCCGTTCCGTGGGAAATGCCGCGGCGAAACGCCCGGGGAATCCAAAAAATTGAACCCCTCCCCTCTGGCCTGCGGATTGCTCCCTTTTGAATGGCATCCTGCTGATCTGGATCCGTTGCGTGATCGTGGGCGATCGGGAAAGGATGGCCCTGATGAGCCAGTATTGCGGGCTTCTGTGGACCCTGCTCCTCCTGCCCTGCGCGGCCTGCGGGACGCCGGAGTTCCGAGCCACGAAGGCTCCCGGGGAGCCGCTCAACGGATTCCTGCAGGTCGAGGTCTCCCCCATCCGTCTCGACTTCCCCGGGCAACAGGATGCCGAGGTTCTCGACGACGCCCGGATGATCGCCGAGACCCTTCTCACCCGCCTGACGCATCGCCTCGCGAAGAGCAAGCTGTTCGATCACCCCGGCCGGAAGCTGATCGTCCAGGGGCGGATGGTCGGCTTCGAACCCGGGAGCCAGGCGGCGCGCTACTTCATCGGCTTCGGCGCCGGCAAGGGGACGCTGGACGTCGAAGTGAGCCTCCTCGACGAAGCGGGTTCCCTGGTCGCCCAGGGGACGGTGAGCGCGGACGTCTGGTGCGGCCTCTTCGGCGGCAGCGTCAAGGGCTTGGGGAAAGACGTCGCGGATTCGGTCTTCGCCTTCATCCGGACCCATTACAAGGAGGTCCCGAAGGTCCAAGGGCCGCCCACGGAGTAAAGGGTCGCTCCATAAGCGAGGACCTCTCTTCTGGTGGCCGACAGTTCTAGACGATGATTTTTGACCGCATCCCGCAACGATCCACGTCTGGACCCGAGAATCACCCGCGTCCAGAAACAGGTTGGGGAGGGATCATGAAGCCATCCCAGGAGCTGCGGCGATGGACGAAGCGGCTCCTAACGGTGTCTTGTCTCCTCTGCGGCTGCCCGGGGACGAGGATCACCTACGGGCCCAGTTCTCCATCACAAGTCCTCTAACGCGGCGGAATTCGCGCTCGTTATCCGTGACAAGGACCACGCTGAGTGAGAGCGCGTGCGCCGCGATCAGGGTGTCCAGGGGTCCGGCCGGGAACCCGCTTCGCTCAAGGTCAGCCCGGACACGGCCGTAAGCGGCAGCGGCACGATCATCGAACGGGAGAAGTTCGATCGGTGCGCAGAAGTGGGTGAGGGCGATCAGGTTCTTTTCGGGCTCGGAACTGCGAGCGACACCGTAGTAGAGCTCGCCCAAGGTGATGGAGGAGATGCCGACCGAGCCGACCGGGTGTTCTCTGAGGTGCGACAAGACTCGCTGGGAGCGCTTGCGAATGAGCTCAATGCACGCGTTGGTGTCCAGAAGATACTGGATCACCGCGCCTTTCGCCTCTCAGGTCTCCGGGGTTGGTTCCGGTCCGCAAGAAAGTCCGCGCTAAAGAGCTCCAAGGCCCTGGCGAGAACATCCCAGCCCTTCTTTCGGGGAAACAGGACGACGAGGTCTCCCACTTTGTTAATACCGACCACTTCGTCCTTGAAACGGAACTCCTTCGGGAGCCGGACCGCTTGGCTGCGGCCCGTCTTGAAGACCTTCGCCGTGTTCACGGCTGAACCTCCTTTGGTACCTACCGTAGTATGTATCATTCCGGCGAGGGTCAGTCAAGGAGCGCCGGGGCTTGATGGGCCCGGGTTCAGTCGGTGATGCCTCCCACGGGAATGGCGATAGACGGCGCTCGCGCCCTGGCGCCAGCCAGCAGTCTGCCAGCCCGCGCGCACGCGGCGGCCGCCCGCCCGGCTGGCTCGGGGCCGCTGGAGGCGGGTAGGGACGGGGGGCGGCGATGGCCCGGCCCCGCCGGGGGCGGGAACCCCCGCGAATGCCGCGCGCGTTCCGCGGTCCGCGATTCTCCGTATTACGTTTCGTAACACGGGGTAACACGGCGGCCGATCCACAGATGTGCCATTCAAGGACACGCTCATGCGGGAGCGCGGCAGACGGGGAGACCGCGCGCGGGATCGTGCGTCGCAGCCCGCGTTCTGATAACGTGGTCTTCCTATGGAAGCCGCGTGGATTACCCCGGCGTGGTACGTCGCGTGCCTGTCGGAGGAGCTGACCCCCGGGGCGCCGCTCGCCCGCACGCTCCTGGGCACGCCGGTCGTCCTCTTCCGCGACGGGGCCGGCAAGGCCGGCGCGCTCCTCGACCGCTGCGCCCACCGGAATGTCCCCCTGTCGCTCGGCCGCGTCGCCGACGGCGTCCTCCAGTGCGGCTACCACGGCTGGCGGTACGACGGCGACGGGACCTGCGTCGCCGTCCCCGGCCTCTGCGGCGAGGGGGGACGGCAGGCCCGCGCGGTCCCGGCCTTCGCCGCCCGCGAGCAGGACGGCTTCGTCTGGGTCTTCGGCGCGCCCAACGAAACGCCGACGCGCGCGCCCTTCGCGATCCCTGCGCCCGGCGAGGGCGCCACCGTCGTCCGCCGGACCGTCGACATGGAAGGCCCGCTCCTCGCCGTCCTCGAAAACGCGCTCGATGTCCCGCACACGGCCTTTCTCCACAAGGGACTCTTTCGCGGCAACGGCGGGAAGCATCGCGTCACCGCCCGGCTCTCGCGCCTCCCCGACGGCCTCCAGGCCGAGTACGTCGGCGAGCCGCGGCCCGGGGGCCTCGCCGCGAAGATCCTCTCCCCCTCCGGCGGAGTCGTCACCCACTTCGACCGCTTCCTCCTCCCGTCAATCGCCCAGGTCGAGTACCGCCTGGGCACGGACGCGCATTTCATTTCCCACTCGATCTGCACGCCCCTCGACGCCTCTCGCACGAGGATCCACGCGGTCTTCTCCTTCCGGACGCGATTGCCCGGCTGGCTCGTCCGGCCCTTCCTCGAGCCGGTGGCGCTGCGGATCTTCGAGCAGGATGCCGTGATCGTGAAGGCCCAGGCCGACGCGGTCCGCCGGTTCGGCGGCGAGAAGTTCACGTCGACCGCGGTCGACGTGTTGGGCCTGCAGATCGCGCGGCTTCTCAAAGGGGGCGAGCCCGATCCCGGCTGGACCCGAGACCTCGAACTGGAGGTGTGACCCATGGCCACGAACCGGCGCCGTTTTCTCCAGGGCCTCGCCGCGCTCCCCGGCGTCGCCGCGATCCGGCCGGCCCGCCCGGTCGAGCGCGACGTCTACCGCGAGCTCGGCGTGCGTCCGCTCGTGAACGCCGCGGGGACCTACACGGCGCTCTCCGCGTCGCTCCTCGCTCCGGAAGTCCGCGAGGCGATGGACTCGGCCTCCCGGAAGTACGTGAACCTGGTCGAGCTCCACGCCGCGGTGGGGAAGCGGATCGCGCTGCTCGCGGGCAGCGAGGCGGCGCTCGTGACGGCCGGCGCGGCCTCGGCGCTCACGGTCGGCACCGCCGCCTGCATCGCGGGCAGGGACAAGACGAAGATCGCCCGGCTCCCCGACACCGAGGGGATGAAAAACGAGGTCGTGATCCAGAAGACGCACCGGTTCGGATACGACCACGCCGTCCGGAACACGGGGGCGAAGCTCGTCGAGGTCGAGACGCGCGACGAGCTCGATCGCGCGGTGAACGACCGGACCGCGATGATGCTGTTCTACCACCGGCACGATCCGCTGGGCCAGGTCAAGGTGGAGGAGTTCGTCGCGATCGGGAAAAAGCGGGGCATCCCGACGCTGATCGACGCGGCGGCCGACCTCCCGCCGATCTCAAATCTTTCGCGCTTCCTCAAGATGGGCTACGACCTCGTGGTCTTCTCGGGCGGGAAGGGGCTCCGCGGGCCGCAGTGCGCGGGGCTGCTGCTGGGGCGGAAGGATCTCGTCGAGGCGGCCGCGCTCAACAACAACCCGAACACCGACACGGTTGGCCGGACGAACAAGGTGGGGAAGGAGGAGATCGTCGGGATGTGGGCGGCGATCGACCGCTACGCGAAGCTCGATCACGCCGCGGCCTGGAAGGAGTGGGAGCGGCGGTGCGCCGCCGTGGCCGCCCCGCTCGCCGATCTCAAGGGCGTGAAGACCGCGACGTTCGTGCCCGAGATCGCCAACGCCGTGCCCCATCTGAGGATCACCTGGGATTACTCCCGGCTCAAGGCGGCCGACGTCGTCCGCCGGCTCCGCGAGGGCGAGCCGCGGATCGAGACGCGCCCCGAGGCGACGGAGGGGATCGAGATCGCCGTCTGGATGCTGGAGCCCGGCGAGGACGAGATCGTGGGCCGGCGGCTCAAAGAGGAGCTGGAGAAGCGGTAGTTGGACGCGCCGTTCCCTCACTCCACCTCGAGCGAGAGCCGGATCTCCTGCGTCCGGAGACGTCCGTGCGGCTGCGGCTTGAGCGGCACGCTGAGCGTCGCGACCGCCTGCTTCGGGTCGGTCTCGGGTCCGTTGGAGTACGGATTGAATGGATAGACCGGCCACGCCAGCCGCGCCGGCGAATCGACCGTTAGAGTCCACGGGCCCTGCTTCACGCGGCCGCCCACGTCGGCGATCTCCACCGGGTCGAGGCCGGGGCCGATCTTCCCCTGGCCCGTCTCGAATGCCACGTCGTGGGCGATCCGAAGCTGGAGATTGAGAGAGGCCTCCTCGACCCGGCCCTGCTCGACGATCGAGACGACGATCTCCACCCGCGAAGGCGACACGGCCTCGACGCGCAGGTCCGCCCAGAAGGAGTTGTAGGCCAGCGAGAGCCGGTCCTGCCTTTCGCCGGTCTCGAGCGCGCTCGAGATCGGCAGGGGGTAGACCTGCCCCTGGATCTTCTCGCTGAACGTCGCCAGCTCGGGCTGCCTCTTTGAATTCGCGCCGTTGACGATCAGCCCCGCCTTCTCGTGGTAGAGGCTGAGATGTCCCTGCCGGTCGAGGTAGAACTGGTTGCGCACCGCCTGCGTGCTGACGAGCGCCGAGAGGCCGATCCACCACGGGCCGCTCTTCCGCATGGCGCCCGGCACCTTCATCCGGTGGACCCACGCCGCCTGGTCCCGCGGGATCGGCGCCGTCGGCCCCTCGTGGAAGTAGAGCGCGTCCTGCGCGACCCGGTTGAGCGACTCGCCGCGCGGCGGCGCCCCTTTGAGAAAGCCCGTGAGGAATTCCGCGTAGCGCCGGCCGTCGGGGAAGTTCGAGAAGCCGAAGTGGCCCCACGCGCTCGGCCCGCCGTGGCGGTTCCGGTCGTTCACGACCTCGACCGGCGTCCCGTCGGGCCACGTGAAGTGTTCGTGGAAGTCGAGCGCGCGCCGGAGCGCCTCGAGCGCCGCGGGGTCGCGGCTGTTCTCCCAGTAGAAGGCGACGCTCGTCGTGGTCAGGAAGTTGTAGCCCGTCGTCGGCCCCGAGTCGCTGTGCTCGCCCCAGTAGCCGTCCGCCGTCTGCTCGCGCGCCGCGAAGCGGTGCATCACCCGCGCGCCGAGCGCCTCCCAGTCGGCGTGGCCGAGGACTTTTCCCCCGAAGTGGAGCGTCGACGCCCATATGGACAGGTGGTTGGGCGACGTCCGGATGAACGGCGACTGGTAGCGGGGGAAGTCCGCGCGGTCGGCGACGTCGACCGCGAGGTCCGCGAGGTTCTTCTCCAGCTCGCGCCGCCACCGCGCCCGCCGCTCGTCGCCCAGCTCGCGGTCGAGCAGTCGCATCCCGTCGATCCACGGGGCGATCAGCCAGCGGTGGTTCAGCCATGGCGTCATCCGCCCGGCCTCGCTCTCGGCGGCGAGCAGGTCGCCCCCGCGGAGCGCGAGCTCCAGCCGCGCGCGGTCGCCGCGGCACGGGTTGGCCGGGTGGGCGCTCGTGTAGAGGACCGCCCCCGCGAGGACCGCTCCCGTGTTCTTCTGGATACCCTCGGTCTCGATCCGCGTGGCGAGGCCGTCGGTGCCGGCCTGGAGCATCGTGTAGTAAAGGCCGGGGAGCTCGCCGCCGCCGGACGGCGCGGCGGCGGGCGCCGCGCAGGAGCAGGCCAGGAGCAGAAGAGCGGCGCCGCGGGTCATCTATGGACTGAACGCGCGTACCATATCGGGAGGTGCGCGTGATCGGGATCCTCTTCCTGGCGCTGGCGGTCCAGGACGTTCCGCTCCGCGTGCCGGTCCCGGCGGGCGTGGATGCCTCTCAAAAGTGGCGGCTCGTCCGGGAAACGGACGGCGCGTCGGTCGCCTTCCGGTTCATGGACGGCGCGGTCCTCTGGATCGACGAGGCACCGGCCGGGGCGAAGCGCGCGTACCGGCTGGAGCGGGGGGAGCCCGCCGAGCCGACCCGCGTGGAGTGCGTGGAAGAGGCGGGCGCGCTCAGGCTCCGAGCGGGCGGACGGGACGTGCTCCGCTACGCGACGGCGGTCGTCCCGGCTCCGGAGGGCGCCGACCCGTCGCACGCCGCCGCGGGCTTCATCCACCCCCTTTGGACTCCCTCGGGCCGCGTGATCTCGAACAACTTTCCGCGCGGCCACGAGCACCACCACGGGGTCTGGTCCTGCTGGAGGCTGGCCGAGTTCGAGGGGCGGAAGCTCAACGGCTTCGCGCCGCTCGAGAAGCTGGGGCGGATGGAGTTCGTCAAGGTCGACGCGACGTTCCCGGGCGCGGTGTTCGGCGGCTTCCGCGCGCGCCAGCGGCTGGTCGACCTCCACGCGCCCGACGGGCCGAAGGTCGCGGTCGAGGAGGCGTGGGACGTGCGGGTCTACGCGACCCGCGGCGCGTCCGTCTTCGACGTCGACACGACGCAGACCTGCGCCGGCGCGTCGCCGCTCACGGTGCTGAAGTACCACTACGGGGGGATGGGGTTTCGCGGGTCCGCGGAGTGGAACAGGAAGGAAAACGTCTCCTTCCTGACGAGCGAGGGGAAGACGCGGCTCGACGGGAACGGAGTGCCCGCGCGGTGGGTGGCGATGAACGGAAAGATCGACGGCAAGGACGCGGGGATCGGGTTTCTCTGCGCCCCGTCGAATTTCCGCGCGCCGCAGTCCACGCGGCTCAACCCTGACGATCCGTACTTCTCATGGGTCCCCGCGGTCGGCGGCGACTTCACGATCGAGCCGGGGAAGCCGCTCGTCTCGCGCTACCGCTTCGTGGTCGTCGACCGGACGCTCGCCGCGCCGGAGATGGAGAAGCACTGGGCGGCGTACGCGGACCCGTCCGGAAACGTCTCGCTGTCAGTCCGGAAGGAGTAGCGCCCGCTACTTCGCCGCCCCTGGCTTGAACAGTCCGCGGGCGCGCATCCACTCCTCGCAGCGCTGGGCCCAGCCGCCCCACGGCTGGTCGCTCTTGCGCATCCCGAAGCCGTGGCCGCCCGAGGCGTAGACGTGGATCTCGGCGGAGACTCCCGCGTCGCGCAGGGCCTCGAAGATGCGGAGCGTGCCGGGCGCGGAGCCCTTGTCGTCGCTCGCGACGACGAGGAGCGCGGCGGGGGTATCCTTCGTGATGCGGAGCTGGGGGGAGACCTTCGTCTTGTCCTGCTTGTCGAGGACGCCGCCGGGGTAGACGAGGACCTCGAAGTCGGGGCGGCAACCGGCCTTGTCGGCGTCGTCGATCGGGTCGTACGCGCGCCGGTCGTAGTTGGTCGAGGCGTTGATGGCGAGGTGGCCGCCGGCCGAGAAGCCCATGATGCCGATGCGGTCGGGGTCGATGGCCCACTCCTTGGCCTTGCTGCGCGTGAGGCTGAGGGCGCGCTGGGCGTCCTGAAGCGGCAGCTTGTTGTCACCGTCGCCCGGCCGCTGCGGGACGCGGTACTTGAGGAGGACGCACGTGACGCCGATCGAGGGGAGCCACTCGGCGACCAAGGTGCCCTCGTGTTCGAACGCGAGCATGCGGTAGCCGCCGCCGGGGGCGACGACGATGGCGGCGCCGGTGTCCTTGTCCTTGGCGGGCTTGTAGACCGCGATCGTCGGCTTGGCGGTGCTGGAGACCTTCTTGATCCCCTTGTCGCCCGCGTCGAACTTCTCCTCGATCCCGTCGGGATCGCCCGGCGGCTTGCCGGGCCAGAGGTCGATCGTGAGGGGCTTCGACGCGTCCTGCCGCACGGGGGCGGGCAGGGCGCCGACGAGCAGTCCGAAGGCGATCGCGAGGGTCTTCATCAGGGTGGTTCCTCCCCCTATCCTACGCAGGAAGCAGGATGCAGGAAGCGGGAAGGAAGAAACAGACGGTCCGTTTTTGCCAAACCGCCTGCAAAAACGTACCGTCTGCTTTTACTTTGACGGGGGGAGGTCGACCGGGCGGACCGAGTCCTGGAGAGACCGGGAGGTGCGGACCTCGCGCTGGTGCTCGAAGGGGTCGGCCGTCGAGGCGGCCGGCGGCGCGGCCGTGACGGTGACAACCGGCGCGGCGAGCTCGGCGGGGCCGACCGTCCGTGACAGCTTCAGGACCTGGCGTTCGGCGTCGAACGGCGCGGGCGGCGGGACCGGGGGCGGCCCGGACGCGACGCGGATGATCAACGTCACGGGCGTGTTCTCGGGCGGCAGGAGTTTCTTCGCGGTCTCGATCTTGAGCATCCCC
>JBGPCZ010000165.1:0-13522 GCA_041482015.1 Planctomycetota bacterium
GCCGTCCTCTGGAGTGCCCGAGGCACTGTTCAAGAGGTGACCACCCTTACGGCGGTGCGCAAGAGTCGGCTCGAGATGTGGGGCCAGACACTAGCACTGCCGACCTGGAGCGTCAACACGAACCGGGCCTTCTTCTCCCGGACGTGGTCCTGCACCTCGCGCTTGAGCGCCGAGGCCTCCAGAGCCCGCTTCACCGTGATCGCCAGGTCATCCATGTTGAAGGGCTTGGCGAGGTAGTCGTAGGCCCCCAGCTTCATCGCCTCGACGGCGCTGTCGACCGTCGAATAGGCGGTGATCACGATCACGGGAAGCTCGGGATACCGCTCCTGCACGCCCCGGAGGATCGTGAGGCCGTCGGTGTCCGGCAGTCGCATGTCCAGGAGGACGAGGTCGGGCGCCTCGCGGTCCAGCGCCGCCGCCGCGGCCCGGCCGTCTTCCGCCTCGGTGACCGTGAATCCCTCGCGGGTCAGCCGCTCCTTGAGGGACCAGCGGATCAGCTTCTCGTCGTCCACCACCAGGATGTTCATGAGGGGATCTCCACGATAATCGATGTCCCTTGGCCGCGCCGGCTCTCCGCGCGGATCGAGCCGCCATGCGCGTCGATGATCTTCTTCGTGATCGCGAGGCCAAGACCCGTGCCCCGGGTCTTGGTCGAAAAGAACGGCTTGAAGAGCCGGGCGGCATTCGCGGGCTCGATCCCCGTCCCCGAATCGTGCACCTCGATGCGGACGAACTCGCCGGCCGTCACGCGCACCGCAAGCTCGCCGCCCTTCGGCATCGCCTCGATGGCGTTCTGGAACAGATTGATCCACACCTGGTTGAGGAGCGGGGCGTCGGCGCCGACCTTCACCCCGTCGGCCCCCTCGAGCGCGAACCGCACGCCCGAGGCGGCGGGCTGCAAGCGCAGGAGCGCCCAAGCCTTCGAAAGAGAGTCTCCCAGGAGGAGCTCCTGGCGGGACGGCGTCGCCGGCCGGGCGAAGCTCAGCAGGTCGCGAACCGTGTTGTCCAGCCGCGTGATCTGGTCCAGGATCTCCCCCACGATCTCGCGGCGCCCGCTGTCCTCGGGGATCGCGTCGCGAAGGACCTGGATGGCGCCGCTGATCCCCGCGAGCGGGTTCTTGATCTCGTGGGCGATCGTCGCGGCGAGCTCGCCCACCACGGCCAGGCTCTGGGACGTCACGAGGTCCTGCTGGAGCCTCTTGAGGTGCGTCACGTCGCGGACGATCGAGGAGCGGCCGATGATCCGTCCCTGCTTGTCGCGGACCAGGGTCGACGTCACGTTAACGGTGATGCGCCGACCGTCCTTCGCCAGCCGGACGCACTCGTAGTCCTTGAGGAAGCCGTCCTTCTCGACCCGCTCCTTGACGCGGGTCACCTCGCCCGAGGAGCGCTCCTCGGGCGGGACGAGGATCGAGTAATCCTTCCCGCGCACCTCGGAGGCCTCGTAGCCGAAGATCCGCTTCGCCCCCTCGTTCCACGTGCGGATGCAATTGCGGGCATCAACGACGGCGATGGCGTCGGCGGAGTTCTGGAGGACGTTCTCGAGGTACTCGCTTTTCTCCTTGAGGGAATCCATGAGACGCGAGCGCTCGACCGCGATGGCCACGTGCCCGACGATGCTGCGGAGAAAGTCAGCGTGCTCCGGACGATACGAGTTGGGCTCTCGGCTCGAGAAGAAAACGACCCCGATCGGGGTGCCGCGGACGACGAGCGGAAGAGTCAGGCTGGAACGCATGCCCTCGCGGACGATCAGGCGGGTCGAGTCGCTCGCGGGCTTCTTCGAGAGATAATCCTGCAGGTCGTTGAGGATGCGGATGGTGCCTTCCCTGAGGAGGGGCTCGAGGCTGGAGCCGGCGATCACGCCCGCGTAGCCTCGTCCCAGCACCACCTTCCCGTCGGAGCGCGCCGCGACAATCGACAGCCGCTCCAGCGTGTCGTCCGCCAGCGCGATGGCAATGCGGTTGTACGGGATGAAGTCGCGGAGCCGGTCATAGACGAGGTTGAAGACCCCCTCCACCGAATCCCCAAGGTTGATCGACTCGGTGATCTCGCTGAGGAGGCGGAGTTGGGCTCCCCCGTCCGTCTCCGGTGCGAAGGTCCCCGCACCCAATCTGGGAGAATCCACGACCCCCTTGGTGCAACCCCGCAGCCATCGGGTTTCCGCGGAAAAATGCGAGAGAATGCGGGTGGGGGTGCGGAAAATACCGCGGAAGCCGCGGGAAATCTCGCGTTCTAGCGAGGAAGTGCGCGTGCCCATACCCCATGATCGTACCCTTCGCCCCCGGAGCCCGGAGCCAAAACATGTGTGGCAGTTTTTGGACCGCAACGGGCCAAAAGCTGCCTCGCAGTTTTTTCCCGTGGCACCGGGTTTGCTTCCCAACGAACGGAGGTGATCGGACATGGGTGAACGAATCCTGGTCCCCTTGGACGGTTCGGAGACGGCGGAGGCCATCCTCCCGCAGGTTCACCGATTCCTCGCGCGGCACGCGGCCGAGGTCCTCCTCCTCCAGGTCGCCCCCTCCTACGCGCCCGACTTCCATTTCGCCGTGCCCGGTCAGCACGGGACGGTCACCGCGTACGTGCGGAAGCGCGCTTTTGAGCTCATCAATGCCGGAATCCCGGCGCGCGCGATCGTCCGGCACGGATTCGCCGCCGAGCAGATCCTCGATACGGCCGCCACCGAAGGCGCCACGATGATCGCGATGAGCACTCATGGACGGACGGGCCTGTCGCGCTTCGTCCTGGGGAGCGTCGCCGAGAAGGTCCTCCGCGCGAGCCCGCTCCCGGTCCTGGTCGTCCGATCGTTCCCCCACGCGGAACTCTCCCGCGGCCGCCTCGAGGAACTGCCCTTCCGGAGAATCCTCGTCCCCCTCGACGGGAGCGAGGCCTCGTGCAGCGTCGTCCCGCTCGTGCTCTCGTTCGCCCGCCCGCTCGACGCCCAGGTCACCCTCCTCCACGTCGAGGAACCCGACCCGCTGGCCCCGCACTGGCCGCACGCCGAGGCGGCCGTGGTCCAGGCGGAACGCGCTCTCACGGAGGCGTGCATCCCGAACCTTCGAGAGCGCCGCCAAGGGGATCCCGCCTCCGAGATCCTGCGCTTCGCCGAGGAGCGGTCGACCGACCTCATCGTGATGGGAACGCACGGCCGCTCGGGTCCCACCCGCTGGGTCTTCGGGAGCGTCACCGAAAAGGTGCTCCGCGCGGGCACCCTCCCCCTCATCGTCGCCCGCCGGCTGCCGGAGCCAACAAGGGAAAGGCCCGCAGCCATCGCGGAAACCTCCGCAACCCTGCCCCCCGTTTGATGCCCCCCGGACATGGCCCCTGCTTTGCTTAACCCGGCAAGGAACCAGGAGGGGACATGACCCTTGAAAGCCTGTCGTTGAAGAACCTGCTCTCGCTCTGCCGCCAGGCCGAGAAAATGTGCCTCCGCCGCTTCGACAAGATCCGCGAAAGGTCCGACCCCGACGACGAACCGCTCCACGAACTTCTCGGGGACCTCGCCGCCGAGGAACGCAACCACCTGGCGGCGATCGAGGAGTACGAGGCGCGCGCGCCCGGCGAGGCGGCCGCGGGCCTGGACCCCGACGGGGCGGAATGCCTTCTCAGGGGGCGGCTCCCCTCGCTCTCGCGCGGGTTCGGCGAGGGGCTTCTCGACCGCGACCTCGCCCTCTTCTTTGCCGAGTCCCTGGAAGAGGAGGCCGCGCGCTTCTACCGAGCGGTGATGGAACACGCGGGGGACGGCGAATCCCGCAGCTTCTTCCTGAACATGTCGGAACGCGACCGCTGCAGCCTCGATCACCTTCGCCGCGTGGTTCTCAACGGCTGACCCCGCAAATCTTCACCCGATTGCGACGGATTCCCCGCCGAACCCGCGTTTCCATACCCGCCGGGCGTGGCACGACCGTTGCTCTCCCCTCACCCATGAATACGATGGAACCGCCGACCCCGAAAGCGCTCCCGATTTTCGCGGATCGCCGCCGGATCGACCGACGGGAGCCGCCGGGTCCCGACCTCGCCACCCCGGAGGGCGGCTTGCGGCCGCTTCCCGCACCCCGCCCGCCCGAAGCGCGCCTCGCCCCGTCTCCGTGGCCCCAGGGGGACTTCCGTGTCGACCCCGAAGCCTGACGCCCCGGCCCGCAAGGCCCGCCGCCTCCGGAAGACGCTCCTCGTCGTGGAGGACGAGAAGCTCATTCGGTGGTCGATCCGCGAGGCGCTGCGACGCGACTACCACGTGCGCGTCTCCTCCACCGCGGAGGAGGCCCTCAAAACCCTGGGCCGCCTCAAGCGCCTGGACGGGATCCTCGTGGACATCCGGCTTCCCGGCATGAGCGGCCTCGACTTTGCCCGCGAGGCCCGGGCCGTGCGGCCCCAGGCAAAGGTCTTCGTCATGACGGCCTACAACCAGGAGACCGCCGCGCGCGACGCCTTTGGCGTCCACGCGGACGGCTACCTCGCCAAACCCTTCGCACTCGAGACGCTCCGCGACATGCTCGCCAGCCACCTGGGGTGTTCTTCCACATGATCGCGGAGATCTCCGCACCCCCGCGCGGATTCGCCATCGCGTTTCCCGTGGCAGGCGCTTTGCGCTTCCCTCCCGGAGTGAAGATCATCCGGACCTACTTGGGCGCGTTCCGAAGGGCCTTCACCTACGACGCGCGCCGGAATGTCTATCTCTGGTTCGGGTTCCTCTGGGGACTGCCGATCCCCCTGTTCTCGATCCTCCTGGACCTTTCCCTGGCCGGGGTGGGCGGGCGCGGCCCCCTGGACGCGATCGGGCAACACCCGATCCACCTGTTCTTCCTCGCCCATCCCGTTCTTTTCGCGCTCGTCTTCGGCGCGATGGGCACGGTGCGCCACGAGCTCGAGGCCGAGAACAGCCGCCTCATCGGCGAACTTACCGGCCTCGCGACGACCGACCCCCTGACGGGGCTCCACAACCGCCGCTACGTCACCGACGAACTTCAGAAGGCGATCCACCGGTCCGAGCGCTCGGGCGAGGGCTTCGCCGTTGTCCTCTTCGACCTCGACAAGTTCAAACAGGTGAACGACGAGCGCGGCCACGCCGCGGGAGACGTCGTCCTCCGCGCCGCCGCGCACGCGCTTCAGGGCGTGACCCGGCAGGGCGACGTGCTCGGCCGCTACGGTGGCGACGAGTTCCTGCTCCTCGCCTACGGCGATCCGACCTCGGCGATGGCGCTCGCCCAGCGGGCGGACGAGGCCGTGCGGCAACGCACCGGGCTCTCCGTCAGCGCGGGGGTCGCCCGCTTTCCCGAGGACGGCGTGGGACCCGAATCCCTGGTCGCAGCCGCCGACATCCTGCTGGTCAGCACGAAAAGAAGGCGCCATGAAAAAGATACTTCTCGTCGATGACGAGCCCGACACGCTCCGCACGTATGCGGACATCCTGGCCACGGAAGGCTACGACGTGACCACGGCGTCGGACGGGCGGCAGGTCGCCGCGATGATCGACGGGTACCGCCCCGACCTCATCCTCCTCGACGTCATGATGCCCGGGAAGAGCGGCCTCGAGGTCGCGCGCGACCTGTCGCTGCGCGAGGACACGAAGGACATCCCGATCGTGATGATCACCGCGCTCAGCACGGTGAACGGGATGGAGTCCGCGCCCGGCGTCCGCCGGTTCATCTACAAGCCCTGCCGGCCCAGGACGCTCCTCGAAGGAGTGGATCATGTCCTCCGTTACGGACGCTAGGCTTCCCCGCCGCCGGACGGTGGTGCGCGAGTACCTCGGCGCGTTCGCCGAACGTCACACGTTCGACCTTCTCCGCAACCGGACGGCGCTCTTCGGCCTCCTCTGGGGCCTGCCCATTCCGGTCTTTTCCTGCAGCCTGGACCTCTGGCTCTCGGGCCACGGCTCGCTCGCGGACTGCCTCGCGAGGCACCCGGTCCATCTCCTCTTCATGCTCCACCCCTTCCTCTTCGCGGCCGTTTTCGGCGCCTTCGGAACCGTGCGGCGGCGCAAGGACCGCCAGATCGTCCACCTCGTGGGCGAGCTGGAGCGGCACGTTGCGGAGCTCGGGGCGGCGAACGACCGTCTCAAGGAGCTCGACCAGCTCAAGGCGCAGTTCGTGGCGAACGTCACGCACGAGCTCAAGACGCCGCTCGTCGCGATCCGCGGCTACAACGAGTCGATCCTCGAGGAGCGCTTCGGCCCCCTGACGGAGAAACAGCGGGGCGGCCTCGAGGTCTCCGTGCGGAACATCGACCGCCTCCAGCGGCTGATCGAAGAGCTCCTGGACTTCGAGAGAATCGAGGCCGGCGCGCTCGCGCTCCGGGTCGATGAGTTCGACCTGGTCTCCGTGATCGAGATCGCGCTCGAGACGGTCCGGCCCCAGGTCGAGGAGAAACGGCTGACCGTCGAGCGCCGCCTCCCCCCCTCGCTCTTCGTCCGCGCGGACCGGGAGAGGATCGCCCACGTCCTCCTCAACCTCCTCTCCAACGCGGTCAAGTTCACGCCGGAGGGCCGCGCGATCGGCATCGACGCGGAGGAGGCGGAGGGATTGGCGCGCATCGCCGTGTGGGACCGGGGGATCGGGATTCCGGAGGCGGCCCGCAAGTTCCTCTTCACGCGCTTCTGGCAGGCGGACGGGGGCGCGCGCCGGCGGCACGGAGGAACGGGGCTCGGGCTGGCGATCGTCAAGGGGATTCTCGACGCGCACGGCGCGGAGATCCGGATCGACTCCGCCGAGGGCGCGGGGACGAAAGCGGAATTCGCCCTGCCGCTGGCCCAGGGGGTCGGCGCGGCGAAGGAGGGAAGACCATGAACCCGGCGAAATGCGACGGACACGATGGCGTGCTGACCGCGGCGCTGGCGGAGATCATCGCGCATCTCCGGCTGACGTCCTACGGCGGGATCGCGGCCGGGCTGGACCCCGCGCTGCGGGGCGCGGCGGACGAATTCGTGGCCAAGCTCGCGTCCCATCTCCGCCACGAGGAGGAAACACTCTTCCCGGCCATCCGAAGGTCGGTTCCCGGCGCGGGTCCGGAGGTAGACCGGCTCGTCGAGGAGCACGAACTGATCCGCGTTTACGCGACGGACCTGGCCCACCGGATCAAGGCACGGGACACCGAGGGCGCGATCGATCTCTCGCGCGCCTTCCTGGCCGCTCTCTTTGACCACATCGAGCGCGAGCGGAAGGTATCGCAAGCCCTCGAGGGAATTGCGTGATATTCCACGGCGGGCTTGGAGAAATCCGCGGTCCGGCGAACGCGAGAGTTCAATTCCGCGTGGCCTCGCTCTTGCTTGAAGTAGATTCCATGACTCAGGAGTGGTCTGTCCGCACGCGAGAGGCGATCCACTCCATGGAGAAGGGCGACGCCGCGCGTGCGATCCTCTCGACCCGGGAGCTGGCGGCCACCCTGTGGGATCGAAAGCGGATGGAGGCCCAGCCGGACGGTCTCTTGAAGGGATTCCGCGACCTCCTCGAGCGCCGCGGGTACTTCGCCGCCTCGGAGGCCGATTTCGCGAGGAGCCTCCAGGAAATCCACGCGCTCGGAGAAGGGTTCGACCTCTACGACCTGGCCCGGCAACTGGCCGCCGTCGACACGATCTGCACGCAGTGCCTCAAGAGCGCGCCCCGGCCCCTGTTCCCGGGCCTGCAGCTCTTCGCGCCCCGCTGCCCCTGCGGCCTGCATCCGGTGGATTCTCGTTGAAGGAGGTGCGAATGTTCCCCACCCTTGCATCCTTCCTGATCCTCGGGATCATCACCACCGTCTTCACGATCCTCACGATCCGCGAGGAACTCCTGAAGAAGAGCGGCCACTAGGCGGACTTTCCCGCGCCCCGCGGGTCCAAACGGGGCCCTTCCGCATGGCATCGGCCTTGCTCTTCAAAGGCTGATGCTGGACCTGGCGAAAGAAACGGTCTGGGGCCTGTACGCGCTCCACTCCCTCGCGTCCCGCGAGCGCATGACGAGCGCGGCGGAAATCGCGCGCCAGGGCGGCATCCCCCGTGGAGCGCTCGCGCCGATCCTGAAGAAACTCCGGGACGCGGGGCTGCTCCGCGGCCGCCCCGGCCACGGGTACGCGCTGGACCGGCCCGCGGGCACCATCAGCGTCTCGGAGGTCGCGGCCCTCCTGGAAAACGCGGAGGCGCCGGCCGCCTCCTGCATGAACCGCTACGACGCGTGCGCCTACACCGAGTCCTGCGCGATGGCGCCCCTCTGCCGCGAGGCCCACGAGCGCGCGCGCTCCGCCATGCGATCGTTCACCGTCGCCGACCTCCGCGAATCGCCGGCCGCGCTCGCCGACTGCGCGGCGCCGCACAAGAGGAAAAAGAGAGATGCGATGGCTTAGCCGCGAGGAGGGCGCCGCCTGGATGGCGCTCGGGTGCTGGGCCGTCGGCTGGGCCGCCGCGCGGACGTGGGCGTGGGAACCCCTCGTGATCGCGCTCGCGGCCGTCGGCCTCATCCGCGCCGCGGAGGCGCTCAAGCGCCGCCGCCCCCCCATCCTCGGCCCCGCCGCGCTCGTCCTCGCGGTCCCGCTCCTCGCGGAGCGGACGGACGAGACGAGCTTCGCGGCGCTGGCGCTGCCCTCGATCCTCACCGCGGGCCTCCTCGTCGCCCGCCTCGAGCGCCTCGCCGCCTCGCGGCTCGTCGCCACGGCCGCGATCACCTCGCTCGCCCCCGCGGCGTACATCGCGGCGGCGGGCCGCTTCGACGCGACCGCGGCCCTCCTCTGGCTTTCGCTCGGCGGCTACTTTGCGCTCGCGTCGCTCTTCGTGATGGCGCGGCTGCGACGATCGCGAGCGCTGCTCTGGGCGGTCCGCCTCCTGGGTCCGTCCATCTTCGCCCTCGCCGTGCTCTGCCCCTCCCCCCGCTTCGCGCACGCGATCCTTGGAAGCGTGTTCCTCGTCCTCTCGCTCCGGGCCTGGACGTACCGGGCGACGGCGGCGCGGATCGACCCGCGCCGCGTGGGCCGCCTCGAGCTCGGCTTCAGCACGGCCACCGCGCTGCTGGTTCTCGCGGCCGCCTGGCTTTCCTAGCCCGCTTGATTCGTAAAGCAGGGAGGACGGAGGATGCTGGACAGGGTGTTCAGGGAACGCGAGCTTGGGAGTTGGAGGTTGGGATTTTGGATCAGGTCGTCCCGTCCAGCTTCGCCAGCCGGGCCGCCGCCTCCGAGAGGATCACCGTGAGGTGGACGCGCGCCCGCGAGCAGCCGACATAGAGGAGCGTACCGAGCTCCGCGTGGCTGAGCGGCTCGATCTCCGCCAGGATGACGACCGCCCGCTCCAGCCCTTTGAACGCGTGGACGGAGCTCCAGAAGATCTCGCCCTCGCCGACCTCGGGCTTGTCCGTGAGCGTGAAGCCGGCGAAGCGCCGTGCGCGCCAGACCGCGCTCCGCTCCTTCCCGTGGCCCGTCAGGATCACGATGTTCCGCGTCGCGATCTTCTGGTCGTCGGCGAGACGGACGATCGCCTTTTCGACGGCCTCGAGAAGCTCATCCTGGGTCCGGTAGACCGTCACCTCCGGCTTCTCGCCCGGCGAGGCGCGCGAGAAGGTCTTCCGCTCCGCCTTGAAGAAGCGGACGACGAGCTCGTGGATGCGACGCAGGTTGCGGCAGTTCTCGGAGAGATCGTACTGTCCATCGACCGGCGGGAAGCGGAGCTCGTCGGTGTAGAGCATCTGGTTGTCGTCGTAGAAGATGTAAAGCACGCCCTTCCGCGTATCCTTGAGCGCGGCCTGGAGAGGCTTCCACCAGCCCGGCTTGAAGTCCTGGCCCTCGTCGACCACGATCGCGTCGAAGCGGTCATCGACCCTCTTCGCGGCGGCGAGGAGCGCCTCCGGCAGACGGCGGTCCCAATAGTCGCGGCTCTCGTCCTCCTCCACCGGGACGCCCGCCTTCCGCGCCCACTTCTGGCAGAGACCGTGGAAGGTGTCCACCGTCGCGTTCGGGACGCCCTGGAGGTGGCGCGCGCAGGACTCGCGAAGCTGCCGGTTGTAGCAGGCGTAGAACGTCCGGTACCCCAGGCCGGACAGGCGCCTCACTTTCTCCAGCGCGAGCATCGTCTTCCCCGACCCCGCGCAACCGCAGATGAGCGCGCGCCGGAGGCGGCCCAGGCCGTCGAGCACACGGTACTGGTCGATCGTCAGCCGCGCGAGCTCCTGCTCGTGCCGGCCGATCTGCTGCCCGAGGAGCGGGCGGATCTCAAAGGAGAGCGCCAGGAGCGACACCAGGATCTCGATCCCCTCGCTCCCCGGGCGCGGGTCCCGTTCGCGGTCGCTCCAGTGGGCCATCGCGGCCTCGGTCCACTCGCGCAGCCGCGGAAGCTCCCGGCGGCCGAGGACCAGCGCGGTCGGTTCGACGTCGGCCTCGAGGAGCGCGGCGGCATGACCCACGGACCACGCGCGATGGGCCCCGCGGGGCAGCTCCCGGAGACGTCGCGCGAGCGAGCGCCGGCGACGCTCCGCCTGCTGGAGGACGTCGTGCGGATCGCGTCCGACCTCGAGGACCAGGATTCCCAGGCGCTCGTGGGCGATCACGAACGCGGCCTCCCCGTCCGGCGCGGAGCCGATCTGCCACGGCCGGCGGTGGAAGACGAGGAAGTCGTCGGGGAGCTGGCGGGCGAACTGGGCGTAGAGGATCTTCTCGGCCTCGCCGGGGCGACCGGGGTCCTCTCGGTACTCCTCGGGGAACATGCGCGCCACGGGGATGTTGTACTCCGCGGGGCGCGCATCGTAAATGTCTAGATCGCTCCTCCCAGCGGATGGACCGGGTTGGGCATCGTCGGATCCTTCGCCGGGGACGGGTCCTTCTTGTCGTCGACCACCGGATCCCCCTCGCCCGGCGACAGGAAGAGGTTTGCTTCCAGCCCGTGCTGGCGCGTGTACAGCTCGTGGTAGCGGCCGCGGGCGGCATGGAGCTGTTCGTGACTGCCGCGCTCGACGATCTCCCCCGCCTCCACCACCAGGATCTGGTCGGCCTTTCGGATCGTGCTCAGGCGATGGGCGATGACGAACGTCGTGCGCCCGGCCATGAGCTGCGAGAGGCCCTGCTGGATCAGCGCTTCGGATTCGGAGTCGAGGCTCGAGGTCGCCTCGTCGAGGATCAGGATCCGGGGGTCGGCCAGGAGGGCGCGGGCGATCGAGATGCGCTGCCGCTGCCCGCCCGAGAGCTTCACCCCACGCTCGCCCACGATCGTGTCGTACCCTTGTGAGAACTTCTCGGCGAACTCGTCCACGCGCGCCACCCGGCAGACCCGGCGGACCTCCTCGTCGCCCGCATCGGGGCGGGAGAACGCGACGTTCTCGCGGATCGTGCCGTCGAAGAGGAACGAGTCCTGGAGCACGACGCCGAGGATCCGGCGGTAGGAGTCGAGCCGGACGCGGCCCAGGTCGACGCCGTCGACTTGGATCCGTCCCGAGGAGGGCTTGTAGAACGCCGCGACCAGGCTGATGATCGTCGACTTGCCCGAGCCCGACGATCCCACGAGCGCGGTGACGCTGCCCGGCTCGGCGGAGAAGCTGACCTCTTTGAGCACCGGCTTGCCGGTCTCGTAGGCGAAGTTCACCCCTTCGAACCGGACCGCGCCGCGCGGGTCGCGCAGGGTCTCCGTGCGCTCCGGGTCCTCGTCCTCGGGGCGCTGGCCCAGCACCTCGCGCGTGCGCTCGAGGCCGGCGAGCGCCTCGGTGACCTGCGTCCCGATGTTGACCAGCTGGAAGACGGGGGCGACCAGGAAGCCCAGGAAGAGGGTGTAGGTGAAGAAGCCGCCCAGCGTCAGCGTGCCCGCCTCGATCTGGCGCGCGCCCATGTACATGATCACCGCGCCCACGAGTCCCATGAGCACCGTCGACGAGAGGCTCATGAGGGACATGCCGGTGAGCGTGCGAAGGACGTTGTCGAGCAGCCGCTGGACTCCGGCGCCGAAGACCCGCTCCTCGCGCCCCTCCGCGTGGTAGCCCTTCACCACGCGCACGCCGCCCAGGGACTCGGTCAGGCGGCCGGTGACCTCCGCGTTGATTTTCGGACGCTCGCGAAAGATGGGCCGGAGGGTCTTGAACGCCCTGCGGAGGACGAGGGAGAAGAAGACGAGGCAGGCGGCGGCAAAGAGGGTCATGGAGGGGCTGATGCGCGTGAGCACGACGAGGGAGATCGCCGCGGTGAGCACCCCGCCGACGAGCTCGACCAGGCCGGTGCCGATGAGGTTCCGCACCCCCTCCACGTCGGTCATGATCCGGGAGACGAGCGCGCCGGTCTTGTTGGAGTCGTAATAGGCCACGGGCAGCCGGCCGACGTGGGCCTGGACTTTCCGGCGCAGCTCGGCGATCAGCCTCTGGGCCGCCTTCGAGAGGAGCTGGGTGAGCGAGAAGGAGGAGACGCCCTGGACGAGAGTGGCCGCCACGACGGCGATCACGAGCGGCCAGAGGAGCTTCCGCTGGTGGTTGAGGATGATGTCATCGACGAGGAACTTCGACGCGGCGGGAAGGACGAGTCCCGCGACGCGGTTGACGGCCATGAGCGCCAGCCCCACGGCCAAGAGTCCGCGCCGCGGCCGGACGAGGGCCCAGACCTCCGGCCAGACGGACTTCGGCTTTGCGAGGGGAGCAGCTTCCATGGAAGGTCCAGTCTAGCTCCCGGGGGGTGAAACGAACACGCCCGGCCATTTCATGGACACTTCGTGTCCATGAAATGGCCGGACGCGTTTGTTTCCGTCACTTCCCGGAGATCAGGGCCTGGGCCTGCCTGGCATAGAAGCCTTCGGGATTCTTTTTCAGGAACGCTTCGACGAGTTTGACAAAGCGCGGGTCCTTGCGCTGCTCCGCCGGCCGCGCCGCCAGCTTCTGGTACTCCTTGCCGACGGGGTAGGCCGCGTCCTTCTTGAGCTCCGACGCCTGCTCCTGGTAGACCTTGGCGGCGTCGCCGGTAAAGTTGCCCGCCATGCCGGTGGCGAGATCCGCGGCCATGCAGACGTCCCCCGCCTCCCGCAGCCGGACGATCTCCCCGTCGACCGACGTCTTCCAGGCCTCGACGGCCGCCAGGCTGGCCTTGGCCGCGTCGGCGGTCTTCGCGTCCTTGTCGGCCGCCAATTTTTCGAGGGACTTCACCCCCGCGTCGAACTTGCCCGCGGCGATGGTCTCCTCTATCTTCTGGACCTTGAACACGGCGGAGGGCGGCGAGAAGCTGGGAAGCGGCTTCCCCGACTCCTCCTGCAGCATCTGCTTGACCTTGTCGATGATGGCGTCAGCCCAGATCTGGTAGCCCTTCTCGTTCGGATGGAGGAAGTCCGGCATGATGTCCTTGGGCAGCGTGCCGTCCGCGGCCAGGAACTTGGCCCCGATGTCCAGGTAGGCGACCCGTCCCAGCTCCACCATGACGGGGAACTTGGCGATCAGCTTGTTGACCTCGTCGTTCTTGGCGCGGCCGGCGTCCGGCTTCTCGCTGCGGGGGAAGATGCCCAGGAGGAGCACCTTGGTCCGCGGGCAGCGCTCGTGGATGTCGGTGAGGATGGTCTTGATGCCGAGCGCCACGTCGGGGGCCGGGTCGCCGTTGTTGGTGCCGATCATCA
>JBGPCZ010000166.1:0-12974 GCA_041482015.1 Planctomycetota bacterium
CCTCTCTCTCTCCGATCGCGCGCGGCCCACTTCCCAAATAGGCCGCCAGCCCGGTTTAACGGGCTCCGGAGGACCATACCAACGACTTTACGTAGTATCAAGGTCAACTTTACGCTGTAGGATTAAGAAGGAGCTATCCTCATGAAGCAAGCATTGCTCGTCGCGATCGTCGCCGTGCTGGCCGGGGCGTCGCCGGTCCAGGACGCCCCCATCCTGCTTTCGCCTCCCGACATCAAGTGGGGGGACGGTCCGCCCTCGCTTCCGCCCGGCGCGAAGGCCGTCCTCATCTTCGGTGACATGACGAAAGCGGGTCCGTTCACGCTGCGCGCCAAGCTGCCCGCGGATTACAAGGTGCCCCCGCATTTCCATCCGGACACCGAGACCGTGACGGTTCTTTCCGGGACGTTCCACGTGTCGATGGGAGACACGTTCGACGCGTCCAAGGCGAAGGCGATGCCCGCCGGAAGCTTCGTTGCGCTCCCCGCGAAGAGTCCCCACTTCGTCTACACGAAGGAGGAGACCGTGATCCAGGTCAGCGCCGTGGGTCCGTGGAGCCTGACGTACGTCAATCCCGCGGACGACCCGAGGAACAGCAAGAAGTAGAAGGCTGCCCTCTGCGGCGGGGCGGTGCCGCTTCACGTGTAAGCCATAAATTAAACGGTGCGTTTTATGGGGCTCCAGCTCCATAAAACGCACCGTCTGTTTTATGGCTGCGTAGATTAGGTAAGCATGGGCAGGGGCGGACGCCTTACCTTCTGGATACTCGTCGCCGTCGTGGTTCTCGCGCCGGCGGGGGCGCTGGTCCGTCTCCAATCCAGGGGGCGTTCTCCCGCGGCTCCGGCCGCCCAAGCCCCAAGGCACGTCGCCTATGAGACCCACGTCCAGCCGCTCCTCGCCAAGTACTGTGTCAATTGCCACGGGCCGGCCAAGAAGAAAGCCGAGCTCGACCTCACGAAGTACAAGGACGAGGCCGCGATCGCGGGCGCGCGCAAGACGTGGAAGAAGATCTGGGACCAGCTCCAGGCCCGCGAGATGCCGCCCCAGGACAAGAAGCCCCAGCCCACCGTCGAGGAGCGCGAGTTCCTCGCCAACTGGGTCGAGGGCGCGCTCGACCGCGCCGACGCCGCCGCGGCGCCCGACCCCGGCCGCGTCGTCATCCGCCGCCTCAACCGCGTCGAGTACCGCAACACCGTCCGCGACCTGATCGGCGTCGACTTCAACCCCGTCGAGGATTTCCCCCACGACGACGTGGGCTACGGGTTCGACAACATCGGCGACGTCCTCACGCTCCCGCCGATCCTCATGGAAAAATATTTCGCGGCGGCCGAGAAGATCCTCGACAAGGCGGTCGTCAGCGCCGACAAGCTCAAGCCGCGCTCGCGGCGCCTCAATGCCGACGCCCTCCAGAGCACGCAGGTCGGCCAGTCCGAAACCGGCATGCGCATCCTGTTCGCCAACGGCGAAGTCTTCTCCACGATCGACCTTCAACAGACCGGGCAGTACGTGATCCGTGTCCGCGCCTGCGGCGACCAGGCGGGAAGCGAGCCGGCGAGGATGACGCTCAAGATCGACGCGCAGGAATTGAAGCCGATCGACGTCCCCGCCACCCGGGTGAAGCCGGCGATCTACGAGGAGAAGGTCGCGATCACGTCCGGCAAGCACCGCCTCGCCGCCGCGTTCATCAACGACTACTACAACCCCGAGGCGCGCAAGATCACGGAGCGCGACCGCAACCTGCTCGTCGACTTCATCGAGGTCGTCGGGCCGGTCGACGTCAAGCCGCCCGAGCCGCCGGAGGGGCACAAGCACATCTTCATCGCGCAGCCCGGCCCCGTGAAATCGGGCCGGGAAGCCGCGGGCGAGATCCTTTCGGCCTTCGCGCACCGCGCGTTCCGCCGGCCGCTCAAGGAAGGCGAACTCGACCGCCTCCTCCGCCTCTACGAGCTCGCCGAGAAGCAGGGCGACCCCTTTGAGTCGGCCATGAAAGTCCCGCTCCAGGCGGTGCTCGTCTCGCCCCACTTCCTTTTCCGCGTCGAGCCCGATCGGCCCGGGGCCGACGCGAAGGGCTCCCACCGCGTGGGCGACTTCGAGCTCGCGAGCCGCCTCTCGTATTTCCTCTGGAGCTCCATGCCCGACGACGAGCTCTTCGACCTCGCGGGGAAGGGGACGCTCCACGAGCCCGCGGTCCTCGAGGCGCAGGTCTCGCGGATGCTCAGGGACCCGAAGGCCTCGTCGCTCGCGACCAACTTCGCGATCCAGTGGCTCCAGCTCCGGAGGCTCGACGCCGCGACGCCCGACGTCCGGCGCTACCCGGCGTGGAGCGACGCGTTGCGCGAGGCGATGCGCCAGGAGACCTCGCTCTTCTTCGACGCCATCCTCCGCGAGGACCGGAGCGTGGTCGACCTCCTCGACGCCGACTTCACGTTCGTGAACGAGCCGCTCGCGAAGCACTACGGGATCGATGGCGTGAAGGGGTCGGAGATGCGGCGGGTCAGGCTCTCCGACCCGCGCCGCGGCGGCGTCCTCACGATGGCGGGCGTGCTGACGGTCACGTCCAACCCCACGCGGACGAGCCCGGTCAAGCGCGGCAAGTGGGTGCTCGAGACGATCCTCGGAACGCCGCCGCCCCCGCCGCTCCCGGACGCGGGCGAGCTGAAGGACGAGCCCGAGGGGGCGGAGAAGCTGACGGTCCGGCAGCGCCTCGAGCTCCATCGCGCGGATCCCAGCTGCGCCGCGTGCCACCGCCGGATGGATCCGATCGGGGTCGGCTTCGAGAACTACGACGCGATCGGCGCCTGGCGCGAGAAGGAGGGGAAGCTCGAGCTCGACGTCGCCGGGACGCTGATCGACGGCCGTTCGTTCGTCGGCCCCGTCGAACTCAAAAGGATCCTGCTCTCCCGGAAGGACGACTACGTGCGCTGCTTCACGGAGAAGATGCTCACCTACGCGCTGGGGCGGGGCGTAGAGTATTACGACGCCAACGTGGTGAAGGGGATACGCAAGACGTTGGCCGACAAGGGGTACAGGTTCTCGGCCCTGGTGATGGAGATCGTCCGAAGTGCTCCCTTCCAGTTCCGACGCAATCGGGCGAGCGAGGTGAAAGATGGCTAGGGAGATCTCGAGGCGCACCGTCCTCCGCGGGATCGGCACGGCGATGTCGCTGCCGCTCCTCGAGGCGATGGCGCCGCTCAGGGCGTTCGCCCACGGCGACGCGGCCAAGCCCCCCCTGCGCCTCGCGGTCGTCTTCGTCCCCAACGGCGTGAACGTTTCGCGGTGGAACCCCCGGGAGACGGGGACGAGCTTCTCGCTCCCGCCGACCCTCGAGCCGCTCCAGAACGTGAAGGATGAGCTGATCGTCTTCTCGGGCCTGACCCACGACAAGGCGCGGGCGAACGGCGACGGCGCCGGCGACCACGCGCGCTCCGCCTCGTGCTTCCTGACCGGCGCCCAGGCGAAGAAGACCGACGGCAAGGAGATCCGCTCGGGCATCTCGCTCGACCAGCTCATCGCCGAGCGGGTCGGAAACACCACGCGGCTCCCGTCGCTCGAGATCGGCTGCGACAAGGGCGCGATGGCGGGGAACTGCGACTCGGGCTACAGCTGCGCGTACTCGTCGACGATCGTCTGGAAGTCGCCGACCCAGCCCATCCCCAAGGAAGTGAACCCGCGCCTGATCTTCGAGCGCCTCTTCGGCGATCCGAACAAGGTGGCCGAGGAGCGCGACCGCGCGAAAGCGCTCCTGTACAAGAAGAGCGTGCTCGACCTCGTGCTCGAGGACGCGAAGAAGCTCGACGGCGACCTCGGCGGCGCCGACAAGCGGAAGGTCGAGGAGTACCTCGACTCCGTCCGCTCGATCGAGAAGCAGATCCAGGCGGCCGAGCGGGACACCGAGCGGAGGCTGCCGCCGGAGCTCGAGGTCCCCGACGGCGTGCCCGGCGAGTTCCCCAAGTACGCGCGCCTCATGATCGACCTCATGGTCGCGGCGCTCCAGACGAACACCACGCGCGTGGTGACGTTCATGCTGGCGAACGAGGGCTCGAACCGGACGTTCCCGTTCATCGAGGTTCGGGACGGCCACCACTCGATCTCGCACCACGGCGGGAACCAGGAGAAGCTCGAGAAGATCGGCAAGATCGACCGGTTCTACGTCGAGCAGTTCGCGTACCTGGTCGACAAGCTGCGGCTCGTGAAGGAGGGCGACGGGACGCTGCTCGACAGCACGATGGCGCTCTACGGCTGCTCGATCGGCGACGGCAACCGCCACAACCACGACGAGCTGCCGATCCTCTACGCCGGCCGCGCCCAGGGCACGATCCAGACGGGCCGCCACGTGCGCTACCCGAAGAACACGCCGCTCTGCAACTTCTACCTCTCGATGCTCGACCGGATGGGGATCAAGGAGGAGAAGTTCGGCGACTCGACGGGGAGGCTGACCGACCTGGCGTAGAAGAAAACCACAGAGACACTCAGACACTGAGACACGGAGAAGGCCCGCTCTGACGAGCGGGCCTTTTTTCTTTCTGGCTGGCTAAAGAAGGCCGCGTATCACCAAGAAGCCCTGGGTTTCATCGATGATTTCCAGCTCCAGGCAGCGTCGGCGACCGGGATCTTCCACAGTGTCCTCCCATTCCCAAGTCGTGGCGATGATCCTCTGGAGAGGCTCGGGATATGCTGAATAGTCGAGATGCTTGGCGCAGAGCCTCTCGATCTCGTCGGCCCCTTCGATAGGGGGCAGGCTGCCTTTCGCAACCCGCAGCAGAATCACTTCAGCCGCCCTATAGACCGCCTCTTGCAGCAACAGGCGGGCCCTGCCCGCTTCCAGGAAGGCCCGATCCACCAAACCTTTGGGAATGTCATAGAGCGTCGGCTTGTGGAAACTGACGAGCTCGAGGATCGCCGGGCCTTCGAATCCCTGCATCATCATCTGGGCGGCGAGCTCGGGAAGCTCTTCATAGGGGAACTTCCCCAGCGTCCACCGCGTCTGCGCCTGGTCCAAATCCATAGGAGAGTCTTTACGGATACTTACCCCGCGAAGTTTCAGGAAGCGACACGAAGTGGATCTTCGTGTCCTTGGTGGCTTGGTGTTGACGCTCTAAGCCAGCAGACCTTCAACGACGTGGCCGTGGACGTCGGTCAGGCGGCGCTGGATGCCGTTGTGGTAGAACGTGAGCTTCGTGTGCTCGAGGCCGAGCAGGCGAAGGATCGTCGCGTGCAGGTCGTACGTCACGACCGGATTCTCGACCGCGTGGTAGCCCACCTCGTCGGAGGCGCCGTACGTCGTCCCGCCCCGGATGCCCGCGCCCGCCAGCCAGCAGCTGAAGGCGTGCGGGTGGTGGTCGCGGCCCTTCGCCCCCACGCCCTCCGTCATCGGCGTCCGGCCGAACTCGGTCGTGAAGAGGACGAGCGTGTCGTCGAGCATCCCGCGGCGCCGCAGGTCTTTCAAAAGGCCCGCGAGTGGGCGGTCGAGCGACGAGGCCTGCAGCGTGTGGTTCGCCACGATGTCCTCGTGCGCGTCCCAGTTGATCCGCGGGTTTCCGCCGAAGGCGCCGCCGTGGTAAAGCTGGACGAACCGGACGCCGCGCTCGAGGAGCCGGCGCGCCAGGAGGCAGTTCCGGCCGAAACCCTCCGACTCCTTGCGGTCGAGCCCATAGAGGCGCCGCGTCTCCTCGCTCTCGCTCGAGACGTCGGCCGCCTCGGGCACCCGCACCTGCATCTTTGCGGCGAGCTCGTAGGAGCGCAGGCGCGCCGCGAGCGCCGACTCGCCGGGGTTCTTGGACGCGTCTTCCCGATTGATCGCGTCGATCAGCCCGAGCCCCGCCGCGTCCACGCCCTTGGGCGGCACGAGGTCCTTCACCGGCTCGGCCGATCGCGTCGAGAACGCCACGCCTTGGTGGGCCGCGGGGAGGAATCCCGCCGACCAGTTGGCCGAGCCGCCCGCCGGCTCGCCCCGCGGGTCGGGGAGGACGACGTAGGCCGGCAGGTCGTCGGTCTCGCTCCCGAGGCCGTAGCTCACCCACGCGCCCATCGAGGGGAAGCCCGTCATCGTGAAGCCGGAATTCATCAGGAAGGTCGCGGGCGTGTGGTTGTTGTTCTTCGAGACCATCGACCGCACGACGCAGAGGTCGTCGGCGCACGAGGCGATCTCCGGCAGCAGGTCGCTCACCCAGAGGCCGCTTTTCCCGCGCTGGCGGAACGGGAACGGGCTCTTCAAAAGGTTGCCCGGCCGACCGAAGAACGTGTCGACCTTCCCTTTGCCCGAGAGCGCCTGGCCGTCGTGCTTCTCGAGCTCCGGCTTGTAGTCGAACGTGTCGACGTGGCTCACGCCGCCGGCCGCGAACACCTGGACGACCCGCTTCGCCCGCGCCGCGAAGGGCGGCTTGTCCTGTGCGCGCGCTTCCATCCACGCGAGCGCGATCGCGCCGAGGCCGCCGCCGGCCTGCCAGAGGAAGTGCCGCCGGGAGAGCGGCGCGTCATCGCACATGGAGGAACTCCGACGCGTTGAAGAGCGCCCAGCAGACCGTCTTGATCGGAAGAGCCTTCGCGCGCTCGACTTCCGAATGGGCCGCCTCCCGGCCGAGCGCGAGCCGATACGCGAGCCGGATCGCCTCTGCGGCATCGTCTTTCGATTCCGCCATGACTCGATCCGCGAACGCCGCCGACTGCCGGTGGACGAACGGGTCGTTGAGCAGCACGAGCGCCTGCTGCGGCGTGATCGTCGTCCGGCGGTCGGGCGTGCGGATCCCGGGGTCGGGCGCGTCGAACGCCTCGAGCAGCGGATCCTTGCCCGAGATCGCGTTGAACCGATAGACGGTCCGACGGTCGAACTCGGGGCCGTCCTTCGTCGAGAAGAACTGCGAGCCCGCGACGGTGTACGGATCGAACGGCCGGGCGCCCGGGCCGCCCCGCTCGGCCGAGAGACGGCCGCTCACGGCGAGCATCGCGTCCCGGATCGCCTCCGCCTCGAGACGCCGCGGCTCGAATCGCCAGAGGAGCCGGTTGTCGGCGTCCGCCGCGGCCTCCGCCGCCTCGAACCCCGACGCCTGCCGGTAGGTCGCCGTGGTCACGATCAGCCGGTGCAGCTTCTTCAGGCTCCATCCGTCCTCGATGAACCGGAGCGCGAGCGCGTCGAGGAGCTCCGGATGGGTCGGCCGATCGCCGGTGGGCCCGAGATCGTTGGGCGTGCCGACAATGCCCTTGCCGAAGTGGTGGCGCCAGATGCGGTTGACGATCACCCGCGCAGGGAGGGGATTCTTCGGGTCGACCACCCAGTCGGCGAACTTGCGGCGCCGTTCCGCCTCCGGTGCGCCCGGTTCGAGGCCGAAGTCCGCACGGCCGAGGACCCCGAGACCGCCCGCCGAGACGGTCTCGGCCGGCTTCTCGACATCGCCCCGGAGCAGGCGGCTCGTCGGCGCGGGCTGGACGCGCGTGCCTATATAAGCGGTCTTGAGCGTCGGCAGGGTGTCGCGCTCTTTCCGAGTCTCGGCGATCGACGTCCGGAACGCCACGCGTTTCACCCGTTCGTCGGCCGTCGCCGCTTCGTCGAGCTCTTTCTCCGTGATCCGGTGGGTGGAGCCGGTATAGAGGGCCGCGATCTCCTCGGGCGTGAGCGCGCGGTCGAAGAGCGCGGCCTCCTCGATCTCGCCGGTCAGCATGGCGCGTCCGCCGCCCGTGTGGCGCCGTCCGAGGAGGACGTGGGACTGGCCGGCCGGAAACGTCACGGGCTCCTTGGATGCGGCGTAGGGCTGTCCATAGAGAGCGCCGTTCCGATAGAAGGCGATCGTGCCGTCGGCGGAGTACGTCGCGACCACGTGGACCGGCTCGTCCGGCCCGGCCGTCTCCACCGGACCGGCGAGGTCGCGCGTCCGGTGGAACGAGTCGCTTCCGGCGATCCACTTCTCCGGGAGCCGCTCGCCGTAGACGAGAGAGTCAAAGGCGGCGCCCCCGCGCGCTTCGACGGTCAGGACGCCGCCGCCGTTCTGCTTGCGGTTCGCGAGGATCACCCAGGCCTCGAGCGTCTTCTCGCGGATGTCGCGCGCGAGCGGCGCGGTTCTCATATAGGCTTCCTTGCCGTCGAGGCGGAGCCGCCCGCCGACGACCGTTGCGCCCCCGAGGAGCTCGCCGTGCAGAGCGCCGACCGAGTCCTTCGCTCCTTCCTCGAACGTCCAGCGCGCGACGGGCGCGGGGCCGGGGCTCCGCTCGCGCTTTCCGGACGCGCGGGCGCGGAGCTCCGCCGTGAGCGAGGCCAGCCCGCGTTCGGCTTCCGCGAGGCGGGACTCGATTGCGGCGCGGCGGGCCTCGGCGGCGCGGGTCTCCTCGCGCGACGCGATGCTCCGCTCGCCCGGTCGGACGCCCTCGAAGACGCTCTTGATCCGGTAGTACTCCGCCTGGGGGATCGGTGCGAACTTGTGGTTGTGGCAGCGGGCGCAGTTGACGGTGAGACCCAGGAAGGTCTGCGAGACGGTCGCGATGACGTCCTCGAGGTCCTCCTCGCGGACGCGGGCCTTCATGACGGCGCTCTGCTGCATATACCCGACCTCATCCCACGTCCCGCAGGTGAGAAAGGCCGCCGCGATCGGGCCCTCGGTCCCCGCGTTCTCGAGCGCATCGCCGGCGATCTGCATCCGGACGAATTGGTCGTAGGGGAGGTCGGCGTTGAGCGCGGCGATGACCCAGTCGCGGTAGGGCCACGCGTTCGGGCGGATCTTGTTGTACTCGAACCCGTGGGTCTCGGTGAACCGCGCGACGTCCAGCCAGTGGCGCGCCCACCGCTCGCCGTACGCGGGCGATGCGAGGAGGCGGTCGACGATTTTCTCGAAGGCGTCGGGCGATCCGTCGATCTCGAACGAGGAAATCTCGACGGGGGTGGGCGGGAGGCCGGTCAGATCGAATGTCACGCGACGGAGGAGCGTCGCCTTGTCGGCGGGGGGACCGACGCGCAATTTCCTTTCAGAAAGCTTTTCGCGGACGAAGCGGTCGATGTCGGCCGCGCTCCTGACGGGCGTGCCCTTCGGCGGCTGGAACGACCAGAAGTCGGCGCCCGCGGTCCCGGACGAGTCCTTCGGCATGGGCGCGCCGCGGAGGATCCAGGCCTCGACGTCGGCGATCACGCGCGCGGGCAGCTTTTCCCTCGGCGGCATCTTGAAGTCGGGATCCGAGTGGCGGATCCCCTTCATGAGGAGGCCCTCCTCCGGCTTGCCGGGGACGACCGCGGGACCGCTGTCGCCTCCCTTGATGAGGTTCTCGCGGAGATCGATGCGGAGGCCGCCCTTGAGCTTCTCGGCCTTCGGCCCGTGGCAGGAGTGGCACTTCTCGACGAGGACCGGGCGGACCTTCGACTCGAAGAGGGCGATCCCCTCGGGGTCGTCCGGCCCGGCTTGGGCCAGGAGCACCAGCAGGAGTTGCAGTCCGCTCACGTTGACCCTCCTGCTCGACCCGCTCGTGAAGTATTACACGGGAGAGAGAGAATCTTTGTGCTCTTTGTCCCTTTGTGGTGACTCTTACGCGTTTGCGGTCTCGGCCTGCTTTTCGCCCTGCTTCTGGCGGCCGTCGAGGAAGCCCTCGAGCCTCCGCGCGCGCATCGGGTGCTGCAGTTTCCGGAGCGCCTTGGCCTCGATCTGCCGGACGCGCTCGCGCGTCACCTTGAAGATCTTGCCCACGTCTTCCAGCGTGTAGGTGTAGCCGGTGCCGATCCCGTAGCGGAGCTTCAGGATCTCGCGCTCGCGGAACGAGAGCATGGAGAGCACCGACTCGATCTTCTCCTTCAGCATCTCGTGCGTCGCCGCCATGACCGGGTCGTCGGCCGTGCGGTCCTCGACCAGGTCGCCGAACTGGGAATCCTCGCCGTCGTCGAGCGGGCGGTCGAGCGAGACGGGGTACTTCGCGATCTTCAGGACGCGCTCCGTCTCCTCGAGCGAGATCTGGCTCTCGCGGGCGATCTCCTCGAGGCTGGGCTCGCGGCCCAGCTTCTGGGCCAGTTTCCGCGAGACGTTCCGGAGCTTGGACATCGCGTCGATCATGTGGACCGGGATGCGGATCGTCCGCGCCTGGTCGGCCGTGGCGCGGGTGATGGCCTGGCGGATCCACCACGTGGCGTAGGTCGAGAACTTGTAGCCGCGGCGGTGCTCGTACTTCTCGACCGCGCGCATGAGTCCCGTGTTCCCCTCCTGGATCACGTCCAGGAACGAGAGCCCGCGGTTCCGGTAGCGCTTGCCGATCGAGACGACGAGCCGGAGGTTGCCGCTGGAGAGCTTCCGCTTGGCCTCCTCGTAGTCCTGGAAGCGGTCGCGGATCTCGCGGACGCGGTCGCGGAGCTCGTCGGGCCCCTCGAGGGACTGGAGCATGATCGACTCGCGATCCTTCCGGAGCTGGTCGCGCTTCGAACGGTCGCCGTCCCGGCCCTCCTGCCTCTCCAGGTCCTGGCAGACCTGGTCGAGAACGCGGGAGAGCTCCTCGAGCTTCTCCATGATGGGCCGGAGCTTCTTGGGCTGGATGTTCATCTTCTCCAGCTCGAGGACGCAGGCGCGGCGGTCGTCCTTCATCCTCTTGCGCAGCCGCTCGCGCTCGGCCTCGGGGCAGCGCGGCCGGCCGAGCCGCTCGTGGCGCTCCTGCCAGTCGAAGACGGTCCGGCGGAGCGAGTCGATGACGCTGGGAAGGCGCTCGAGGGCCTGGTCCTTGGAGACGTCGATCGCGCTGTCGGCCCGGAGCGTGCGGTCGAAGGCGAGCTCGCCGTTTTTCACGTCCTCGAGGATGCGGATGGCCTCGACGACGGCGGGCGGGGACTCGAAGAGCTTCGCGCGAAAGCGCTTGCGGGTGATCTCGATCTTCTGGGCGAGCCGGAGTTCGTCCATGCGGGAGAGGAGCGGGATCTGCCCCATCTGCGTGAGGTACATGCGGACGGGGTCGTCGATCCGCTCGGCGGTGGCCCCCGGCGTGCGCCGGGTTTCGATCTCGGGGGCCGGCTCGGGCTCGGGGGCGTCGTCGTCGAAGCCCTCGGGCTCGGCGGCGGAGGCGGTGCCGGCCGCGGCGTGACTGCCGCCGCCCGACTCGACCATCTCGATGCCGAGTTCGTCCAGGCGCTGGAGGACCTGGTCGAGGACCTCGGGCGAGACCATGTCCTCGGGCAGGACGTTGTTGAGCTCGTCGTAGGTGAGCGAGCCCTTCTTCTTGCCTTCCTCGATCAGCTTCTCGACTTCGGGGCTGAGCTTGTCCATACGTCTCTAAAGGGGCCTCATCAAAGCTTGAAGCTTATATCCCGAACGGGGGTCGATTCCCACTAAAAAAGAGAGGGCGCCGTTTCCGGCGCCCTCCCCGTTGGCTTGTCTTGGAACTACCAGTCCCGCCGGCCGCCCCTGCCCCCTCCGTAGCCGCCGCGACCCCCTCCACCCCCGCCGCCGCCCCCGCCTTCGCCCTTGGGACGCGCTTCGTTCACGGTCATCGCCCGGCCGCGAACCTCCTGGAGGTTCATGGCCGTGATGGCCGCCAGGGCCTTGTTCTTGTCGGGCATCTCCACGAAGCCGAAGCCCCGCGACTTGCCCGACATCTTGTCGCGGATGATCGCGACGGAAGAGACCTCGCCATGAGCCTCGAAGGCCGAGCGGAGGTCATCCTCGGTTGCTTCGTACGACAGGTTGCCTACGTAGATGTTCGTCATCTACATCCTCGAAAAAAGGAACACGATACTACCTACTACTCAAGTACCCAGGGGAGGGGTCAGAAGCGCGCGACATGAGTCCTGGCAGCACCGAACCGAACTTCCCGAACTCCCTATACTTCCTGCACATTCCGAACGACCGGATTTTATCGCATCCAGTGGCGATTTTCAATCTCTAACCTATAATGCGCGCCTCGCAGGAGGAATTCCCTTGGCCCATTTCATCATGCAGATCCAGAATCTGCAGAAGATGTACGAGAAGAAGCTCGTCTTCGGGGACGTCACCCTCTCGTTCTACCACGGCGCGAAGATCGGCGTGCTGGGCGACAACGGCGCCGGCAAGTCGACGATGCTCCGGATCATGGCGGGCGAGGACACCGACTTCGACGGGACCGTGCAGTGGAACCCCGGGACGAAGATCGGCTACGTCGCGCAGGAGCCGCTCCTGGACACCGAGAAGACGGTGCGCGAGATCGTCGAGGAGGGCGTGGCCGACCGGATCGGGCTCGTGAAGGACTACGAGGCGGTGAGCGCCTTGCTCGAGACGGGGCTCGACGGCGACGCGATGCAGTCGGCGCTCGACCGGATGAGCGCGCTCCAGGAGAAGATCGACGCCACGGGCGCGTGGGAGCTCGACCGCACCCTCGACGTCGCGGCCGACGCCCTCGAGCTGCCGCCGTGGGACGCGCCGGTCGGGCGGCTTTCGGGCGGCGAGCGGCGGCGCGTGGCGCTCTGCCGGACGCTCCTCTCGAACCCGGACCTGCTCCTCCTCGACGAGCCGACGAACCACCTCGACGCGACGACCGTCGCGTGGCTGGAGAAGTTCCTCCAGGACTTCAAGGGGACGGTCGTCGCGGTGACGCACGACCGGTACTTCCTGGACAATGTGGCCGGGTGGATCCTGGAGCTCGACCGCGGCCGCGGGATCCCGTTCCAGGGGAACTACTCGTCGTGGCTGATGCAGAAGCAGAAGCGGGTGGAGCTCGAGGGGAAAGCGCGGGAGGTGCGGGAGAAGACCCTCGCGCGCGAGCTCGAGTGGATCCGGATGTCGCCGCGCGCGCGGGTCGCGAAGCCCAAGGCGCGCATCGACGCGTACGAGAAGCTGGCCGCGGAGGCGCAGGAGCTGCACGAGGACCAGATCGAGTTCCAGATCCCGCCGGGACCGAAGCTCGGGACGAAGGTGCTCGAAATCCGGGACCTCAAGAAGGGCTACGTCGACAACATCCTGATCGACGGCCTCGACCTCGCGTTGCCGCCGGGCGGGATCGTCGGCGTCATCGGCCCGAACGGCGCCGGGAAGACGACGCTCTTCCGGATGATCACG
>JBGPCZ010000167.1:0-12945 GCA_041482015.1 Planctomycetota bacterium
CCCAGGAGGAGCGCGACCGCGGCGATGGCGGCCGGCGCCCGGCCGGGCCGCTCGCGGAGGGAGTCCCATCCATAGGCCAGGAGGATCGAGAGCGCCAGTCCGAAGACGAAGAGCCAGCGCGAGGGCGGGCTGAGCGAGAGGATCGGGACCAGCTGCAGGAGGAGCGCGAGCGGTTTGAGGAACGCGACCGCGACGGAGGCGAGGGCGACGATTGCCAGGAGGCGCACGTGGCGATCGCGGAAGTTCCGCGCGGCGCCCCAGGCGGCGAGCGCCACGGCGGCGAGGCCGGCGTGAAAGCTGAATTCGTAATCGAAGAAGGGGTGATCGAACGGGTACGCCTTCCCGCAGACGACGTCGAGCGCGTGGGGGAGGAGCGCCCAGCCATCGCCCCAGAACATCGCGAGGTCGGCGCCGGGATTGCGGTAGCCGTTGGCGATCGTGTCGAGGCGGGTGAGGATCGCGGCCATGCCGATCCCGATCGAGAGAAGGACGTAGAGCGCCGTGGCGCGGAGGGGGAAGAGCCAGCCCTGCTCCCGTTTCCAGCCCACGACGGCGAGCCATCCGAGGCTCAGGAGGAAGACGTGGATTGCGTGCTGCGGATGGCTCCCCAGGATCGCCATCCCCATCGCGACCCCGGCCATCGCCGCGCGAGAGAGATTCCACGTCTCGAACGCGCGGTGGATAAGGAGGAGCGCCAGCGGCCCCCAGACGGAAACACCGGCCAGGATGCCCGTCGAGAACCACATGGAGTTGTAGCCCAGGAGCATCCATGCGAGCCCGCCCGCGGTCGCGGCGAGGTCGCTCCGCCCGAGTCCGCGAAGGAGCCAGTACAGGGCGGCCCCCGAGAAGAAGAGATGAAGCAGGAGAAAGACCTCGTACGCGGCGTCGGGTGGCAGGGTCGCGTGGAGCACGACCTGCGGCGGGTAGAACGGGTGGACCATCGGGTCCGAGTAGATCGGGAGCCCGCAGCAAAGCGTCGGGTTCCAGAGGCGCAGTTCGCCGGCCTTGAGCCCCTCGTTGTAGATCCGAAGGTGGTTGGCGAGGAGGACGATGTTGTCCGCGACCCGCGCGTGCGGGCGCCCCGCGGGGAACCAGGCGGGCGGCTCCTGGGCCGGGACGCCGAGCTGCTGCTCCAGGAGGACGACCGCGTGGATCGTGTGACCGAGGAGGAGGAACTTCCAGAAGACCGCGAGCGTGACCGCCGCGAAGACCGCGTAGGGAAGCGCTCGTCTCACGCCCCTATCCTATCCACTCTTGTCTCCTTATCTCCAGCGCTCCGGCGATGGGAATGGAGATTCGGTTCTGGCCTCCGGCCGTTCTTGGTCGCGAGGGCTCATCTCCTGAAAAAGAAAAGGCCCCGGCGTCTTCCGCCGGGGCCTTCTCGGAGTTGCTGGGATCCGATCCTGGACTACCTCGTGGGGAAGCTCGGGTCGTTCATCGCCCTGGCCCAGTCGGGGCCGGAGCTTTCGAGCACGTCCCCCGATTTCCGGATGATGTTGCCGCTGCCTTCGTCGTTGGCGCCTTCCTTGTGGTTCTCCCTGTCGTCGGCGCCGACCATGTCGCCGTCGGCGAGACGCGACACGGGCTTGGACGGTCCGCCGTAGTCGATGTCGCCCTGGGGGCTGTCCCCCTTGACGGGACACAGGAAGATGTCGGCGACCGTCGGGTCGATGAGCGGCGGCGCCGTCGTGGTGAGGGCATGCCAGAACGCGCTGCCCTGGACCGTGGGCATCGCCTTCATGCGACCCCCGAACTGGCTCATGTAGACGTTCTGCATCTTCCAGAGCTGCGAGAGGTTGTTCGCGCACGAGGTGACTCGGGCGCGGCGGATCGCCTTGGCGATGGCTGGCAGCAGTAGGGCGGCAAGAATACCAATGATGACGATAACCACCAGCAGCTCGACCAGGGTGAATCCTTTGCGCTTGCTTGTCATCGAGCTTTCTCCTTTTCTTCGATCACACCGCATCCGGCGACCGCCGCCGGACGGGACTTCACTAGCCCGCTCCTTCGAGGCCACCCTCCTAAATGAAACTCGCCGCGGCGCCCGGCACGGTGCCGGACCGAACTCCCGATAAGGGAATTGTGTATTACGGATGGGTCGGTGTCAAGCAGGAGGAGATAAGGAGATACGGGGAGATGAAGAGATGAGACTGGGGACAGCGAGGGGGATCTCCGGAATCACCGGCTCTCCTTGCGGTCCGGGTGGGCGTGGACGAACGGCTGGTCCTCGGCGCAGTCGGGGCAGAAGCGGGTCCGGCCGCAGAGGTGCGGGCGTCCGCGGATCGCGCGTTCGCTGGAGCAGGCGGAGCAGAAGCGCGAGTGGTCGCACACGTGCGCCTCCGAGGCCTCCACCTCGCACCGGGGGCAGAACCAGGTCGACGTGCGGCAGGAGTGGTCGATCCCCGCGTCGACCCTGCACTCCGGGCAATAGGCGCTCTTGCCGCAGACGTGGTTGGGCCCGCGGTCGACGGGCCACCCGTCCTTCGAGCAGGCGGGGGAGAGGCACAGGCTGGTCTTTCCGCAGACGTGCCCCTTCCCGGTCTCCGCCCGGCACGCGCGGCAGTAGCCCGTCCGCTCGCACCGGTGGCCGGAGGCGGCGTCACGACGGCACGGGGTGCACCACCGCGTGAGCCCGCAGACGTGGTCGGGGCCGCCCTCGAGGGAACAGCTCGAGCAGCGCCTGGGGGCCGGAGCGACTGGCGCGGCGACGGGCGGCGGCGGGACCTCGTGGCACGCCGCGAGGAGCAGACACAGGACGCCCGCACGTCTCATCATTCGGGCTTCCCGAGGATCGCGAAGAGACGCTCGCGCGCGCGGGTGAGCGCCTCCTTCGTCGACGCCTCCAGGTTGAGGCGCAGCAGCGGCTCCGTGTTCGACGCCCGGACGTTGAACCACCAGTCCTCGTACTCGACGGTGATCCCGTCCAGCCAGTCCTGCCGGCCGTCCTTGAACGTCGCGGCGAGTTGCTTCACGATCGCGTCCTTGTCGGCCACCTTGAAGTTGATCTCGCCCGTGGCGTAAGTGCGGCGGAGGGGCGCGAGCAGCTCGTCGACCGGTTTCCCCTCGTGGCCGAGGAGGTCGAGCACTTTTGCAAATGCCATCATCCCCGAGTCGGCGAAGAAGTGATCGCGGAAGTAGTAGTGGCCGGAGAGTTCGCCACCGAGCACGGCGTTGTTCTTCTTCATCGTCTCCTTGATGAACGCGTGGCCTACGCGGTCGCGGATCGGCACGCCGCCCGCCTTCCGGATCTCCTCCGCCACGACCCGGCTGGAACGGAGGTCGTAGACGATCGCGGCGCCCGGGCTCCGCCGAAGCTCCGAGCGCGCGAGGAGCACGACTACGAGGTCGCCTACGATCCGGGTCCCGCCCGGTCCGAGGAACATGCACCGGTCGCCGTCGCCGTCGAACGCGACGCCGAGGTCGGCCCTCGTCTCCTTCATCGCGGCCACGAGGTCGCGGATGTTCTCGTCCTTCAGGGGGTTGGGCTCGTGGCTGGGGAAGCGGCCGTCGGGCTCGAAGCAGAGCCTGACGAATTCGACGGGCAGGTCGCCGAAGACCGAGTCGAAGTGGACCCCGACGGCGCCGTGGGCCGTGTCGACGGCGATCTTGATCTTCGGGGTCTTCGTCACGTGGCGGCGGATGTGCTCGCGGTACTCCTTGACGAGGGAGAGGGACGTGACCGTCGATCCCCCCGTCGGCCTCTCCTGGCACAGCTTCTCGATCTCCTTCAGGCCCGTGTTCTCGCCGATCGGGAACGCGCGCTCGCGGCAGATCTTGAAGCCGATGTCCTCCGGCGGGTTGTGGGAGGCGGTCACCATGATGCCGCCGTCGAGCCCGAGGTGGCCCACGGCGAAGTAGAGCATGGGCGTCGTGCAGAGGCCGATGTCGACGATCTCGCACCCGGCGCCGCGCGCGACCGCCGCCGCGATCGACGGCGCGGAGAGCCGCACGTCGCGGCCGACCGCGATCCGCTTCGACTTCAGGAACTTCGCCGTCGCGGATCCCAGGCGCTCGGCGAGATCCTCGTTGATCTCGGAGGGGTACTTCCCGCGGACGTCGTAGGCTTTGAAGGCGGGCATGGGTGATTCGGAAAAAAAGGGTTGTGGATCAGGATGGGAGGATCACGGGGCGGGCTTGACGAACCGGATGCGCTCGATGCCGGCCACCGCGACCTTCCGGTCTTCGCGCTCGGGATAGTCGTCCATGTACTTCTGGAAGGCCGCGATCGCGTCGGCGTTCCGGCCGGAGTCCGCGAGGGCCACCGCGTAGTGGAGATACGCGACCGGACGCCGCTCGTCCTTCGGGTAGCGCTCCCAGAAGCGGCGGTAGTAGTCCGCGGCCATCTCGGGTCGCATTGTTTTCGAGCAGGCGTCCGCGGTTGCCATCTGGAGCCACTTGTTGAAGTCCGTGTCGGGGTTCCGGTCGATCCTCTCCTGGTAGTGCTCCATCATGCCGGTGGAAAGAAGGCCGATCGGGAGGACCACGAAAGCCAGGAAGAGAATGGAGACGAGCAGCACCTTCTTCCACGTGAATTTCATGGCCCATGGATTATATCACGCCTTCCAAAAGGTCGCGAGGGCCATCTCGAGGAACACGAGGACGAGCGCCGCCACGAGGAACAGGGGGCGCCCGGAGCGGCTCGCGGATGGGGCGGGACGGGGCAGGCCGGAGAGTTCGGCGGGAGAGCGGAGCACGCGCCCGCCGGTCTCGGACGCGATCCGCTCCAGCGCCTTGAGGTCGACGCCCAGCGCCTCGTACTCCCGCTCGCACGGGATCGTGATCGCCGCCCGCGCCTGGCCGCACTGCACCAGGAGCGTGCCCTTGCGGATCGCGGGGAGGGGGGCCTCCCAGGTGTCGGAGAGGACCTGCTTGAACGCCAGATCGCCCTTCTCGCCGGACGAACCGGAGTAGAAAGGCCCGAGTGGCGTGGGGTCGATTCCACGGGCACGGACGACGGGCGGATCGATCGAAAGACGCACGCCGCTCGCGGCGTTGCCGGCGACGTACTCGATTGAGCGCGCGAGAAGCCCCGGATCGGGTCGCTCGTACGCGAACGCGCCGACCCGCCCCTTGCCGGCCTGGCGGAACGCGAGGGCGGGGTAGAGCGTCGGGGCCTTCCCGACGGTGCCCACGACTTGCGCGTCGGCCTTCGCGCTCGTCAGGTTCATCCACTCCAGCGCGACGCCCGCCGCGCCGACCGTGACCGGGTGCTCGTGCAGCACCAGCATCCCGGGTTTCTCCTTGTGATTCTCGATCGTCTCGGGGAGCAGCCCGCGGAACGTCTCGTCGAGCTTCTTCCAATCGTCGATCTCGATCGGGACGCCGATCTCGATCCTTTTCCCGACGGTCACGACCGCCAGGGCGATGCCGCGTTTCTCCAGGAGGCCCCCTTCGTCCCTCCTCATCTTCGGGGTTTCCTTCTCGGACGTCTCCCCGTCGGTGAGGAGGATGATCTGGCTGCGGGGCGCCGCGACCTGCTCCAGCTTCTTCCGGGCCTCCGCGAGAGCCCCCGCGATGAAGGTCCCCCCGGAGGCGACCAGCTTGTTGAGTTCCTTCGGCGATTCAATGAACCGGCCCTGGTCGTTCGGAAAGGGATAGACCGCGACGTAGTCGCCGGACTCGAAGAATCCGCCCATCCACCACGCGTGGACCGTTTGCTGGATCACGTCGAGCCTGCCTGGCGCGTTCATGCTGCCGGAGCAGTCGATCACGAAGACCACCGCGACCTTTTGATCCCGCTTGGCACGGAGCGGGGAGACCTGGTCAATCGGGGTCCCCGCCCACCCGCCGAGCATGTAGCTTTTCGGACCGCCGAGGAGAATCAGCCCTCCGTGAGAGCCCTCCACCCATTCGGCGAGCTTGCCCTGCTCGGCCCGCGATAGAAGGACGTTGTCGAGCACGACGATGTCCTTGTCCCTCGGGTCTTTGAAAACCGGCGAGCGCTCGACGTCGAATCGCGGCTGATCCAGAGATCCGTTCGTGAGCGCCAGCACCTTCTTCTTTCCCGTCGACGGCGCGAGGACGAGGCCCGAGGTCGTGTTATTCTCGGGGCACGCGTCGTCGATCTCGATCGTCACGGTGAATTCGCCCGGGGCGCGGCCGGGGAAGGGGACGATCGTGGGAACGCCCGCGGTGAGACTGATTTCCTGAAGATCCTGGCCCATCCGTACGGGGACCTTGACGTCGTAGGTCGAGACGACCGTCACGTCGATCGTCACGGTCTCGCCCGCGGCCGAAGGGGTGGGGACGTCGAGGCGCGCGATCCGGACGTCGCGCACCAATCCGGGGCCGATCGGGAAGACGTGGACGGGGACGCCGCGCGCGCGGCAGAGGAGGAGCGATCGGCCGGGGTCGGCGCGTCCGTCGGTATAGAGAACGATCTCGGTGGGGTTCCGCGCGAGCGCCGCCTCGATCGCGCCGGCGAGGTTCGTCTCCGTTCCGTCCACGGCGGTCGACTCGAACGCGATCTCACGGCCGAACGAGGCCCAAAGGACGGTGTCGCCGGGCGGCCGCTGCTCCTGGTCGTAGGCGCGGACGCGATCGGCGTCCGCCGGTCGCGGCGCATCCTTCGGGCCGCGGCTCACGGAATCCGAGCGGTCGACCAGGTGAAGGCGCACGCGGGGCGCCGCGCCGGCGGGGAGGGAGAGGTCGGCGATCGCCGCCGCGAGCGCGAGGACGAGCGCCGTCCTCGCCGCCAGGATTGCCGTCCGTCGCACGTCAGGCCCCGGGAATGGAACTCTTGAACCGCGCCAGGTTGTACGTCCAGAAGAGGTAATCGTCGTACTCGGCGGCGGTCCTGAAGGCGAGCCAGCCCAGCGCTCCGGCCTGCGCGAGGACCGCGATCCCCTCGTTGCACCCCGCGCCCCGGCGCGCATCCTGGATCGACCGGGCCAGGCCGGCGAGGTCGGTGCTCACCTCGCTGCGGCGGGCGATGTCGATGCGCGTGAACGGCACTCCGGGTCTCTCGACGATGCGGAAGGCCGTGCGGCCGCCGGCGAAGAGGTCGATGAAGGTCTCCCCGGCCGCGGCGGCGCCGACGAAGAGAAAGGGCGCGGACCAGGGGAGCGGGACGATCTGGTTCCCCGCGCGGAGCCGGAGGACGCGGTCGTCCCAGCTGGCGGACTCGACCGGGACGGGCGCCGGCGGCTGGTTGCCGGGGGCATCGGCGACGATCGCGGCCGGAACGCCCCGGCCGGTCAGCTCGCGGCGGAGTTGCTCGGCGGTCGCGCGGGGAATCCCGCGGACGATGACGCCCCGGGTGGCGGCGATCCTCGCGGCGATCGCGTCGGGCGCTTCTCCTGAAAGGGGGGCCGCGAGCACGGCCAGGTCGGAGGCGCGTGCGGCCGCGTCCCAGAGGGTCACCACGGAGTACCGGTCGAAAGACCCATCCAGGAATTCGATCTCGGGATCGGTCCCGACCGGTGCGAAGGGATGGCGCGGCTCGGCCGTGCGGGGTTCGTCGATCGACAGGACGGGCTCGGGCCGCTTTTTCCCCATGAGCCGCTCGGCGAGAAGAGCAAGGCCGCCGAGGGCGGCGCCGGCCGCGAAGCCGCCCAGGTGCGCGGTGTAGGCCACGCCGCCCAGCCCGAGCGAGGCGAAGTAGACCTGCTCGAGGATCCAGAGGCCGATCCAGAGGAAGGCCGGGACCAGGATGACGTCGGCGAAGAAGTAGAACCAGATGAACACCTTGATCCGCGCGCGCGGGTGGAGCACCAGGTACGCGCCGATCGCCCCCGAGACGGCGCCCGAGGCCCCGAGCGCGGGGATCTCCGGCGCGTCGGTGGTGACGATGTGGAGGAACCAGGCGGCCATCCCGCAGACGATGTAGAAGAACGCGTAGCCCACGTGTCCCATCCGCTCCTCGACCCTGCGGCCGAAGATCCAGAGGAAGAGCATGTTCCCGAGCACGTGCATCAGGTTCGCGTGGAGGAACAGCGCGGTGAAGAGCTGGGGCCAGCGGAGATGGTCCGGCGTGAGCGCGTAGGAGACCATCACCGGTTCGCGCGGGTGCGGGAAGCACAGGACGAGGAAGACCAGGAGGTTGAGCGCGATCAGGGCGTAGTTGACCACCGGCGTCCGGACACCGGGCTGGTCGTCGCCGATGGGGATGAACATGACGTCTTTCTGACGGTCCCGGTCCCGCCGCCGTTACCCCGGGGCTTTATCCGCGCTGCTCGATCGGCACGTAAGGAAGGCGGAGCGGGCCCGTGTACTCCGCGCGCGGCCGGATGAGCCGGTTGTTCTCCCACTGCTCGAGGATGTGGGCCGTCCAACCCGAGATGCGGCTCATGGCGAAGATGGGCGTGAAGAGCTGGGTCGGGATGCCCATGGTGTAGTAGACCGACGCCGAATAGAAGTCGACGTTCGGGAAGATCTTCTTCCCCTCGCGCTGCGTGTACTCCAGCATCTCCTGGTCGACGACGCGCGACATCTCGTACCACTTGGTCTGGCCGGTGTGCTTGCCGAGCTGCTCGGCGTACTTGCGGAGGACGGTGGCGCGCGGGTCCTCGGTCTTGTAGACGCGGTGGCCGAAGCCGGAGATCTTGACCTTCCGGGCGAGCGCGTCCCGGATCCAGGCCTTCGCCTTCGAGACGTCGCCGATCTCGAGCAGCATCTTCATGACCGCCTCGTTCGCGCCGCCGTGGAGCGGGCCCTTGAGCGTCCCGATCGCGGAGGTGACCGACGAGTACATGTCGGACATCGTCGCCGCCGTCACGCGCGCCGCGAAGGTCGAGGCGTTCCACTCGTGGTCGGCGTGGAGGATGAGGCACAGATCGAGGATCCTGACGAAGAACGGCTCGGGCTTCTCCCCCTTGAGCGTGTAGAGGAAGTTATAGGCGATGCTCTCGCCCGGGACGGGCTTGATCGGCTCGAGACCCTGGCGGAGCCGCTCGTGGGCGGTGACGATCGAGCCGATGCGCGCGGTCAGGCGCATCGCCTTGCGGAGCGACGCGTCGTGCGCGGTGTTCCCGCTGTCGGGGTCGTAGTGGCCGAGCGAGGAGACCGCGGTGCGCAGCACCTCCATGGGGGTCGCCGCGCGCGGGAAGAGGCGGAGGATCATGCCCGTCTCTTCGGGGAGCTCGACGAAGCTCCGGAAGGTCTTGTCAAAAGAGGCGAACTCCTTCTTGCCGGGGAGACGCCCGTACCACAGGAGGTAGGCGACCTCGGAGAAGGTGGACTGCTCGGCGAGGTCGACGATGTTGTAACCGCGGTAGAGGAGGCGGCCTTCGATGCCGTCGACGAGGCAGACGCTCGACGTGCCGGCGACGACGTCCTCGAGGCCGGCCTTGAAGCGGCCGGTCTCGGGCTTGGGGCCCTCCACCGAACTTCCCTCCTTCGCCGGCGCGTCAGCCATGTTGTCCTTTCTCAGCTGCTTCTCGAGTCCTTCGACTCGCCTAGCTCGCTCAGCACACCTCGACTCGGGCGTAAGATGATTGCACCGAGCGAGGGCGGCCCAGCCGCCCGAGTCAAGGTGGCGGGAGCGCATGGGAATCGAACCCACCTACCAGCTTGTGACCGGTACCACGGGTTTGAAGCCCGGGGGGCCCACCAGGTGCCCTACCGCTCCCACGGGTTTTCGGAGCCTCCGGACCAGCCCGGCCCGTCACGCCCCGGTATCTTCGGCGGGTGCTCCGGAGTTGTCAAGCGTTCGTTGTGCTGATCGGGTGTTCTATGAAATCTCCGCACGCGCGGGGTGGGCATCGATGCGGGCGGCAGGTTCACGGACTTCATCCTCGAGGCGGCGAACGCGGGCCTGGAGCGGACGCTCTCGCGTCGACCGGGGCGGGACCCGGCGGACTCCTGCCGGGTCGCGTTCGGCGTCGCGGGGGCCGCCCGGCCGGGCGACCCGACTCGATATATATCGAATAATTATAATATGTTTATACATCAATATGAATGGGAGGTCTTCCGGAACCGGGTGGGCGATGGGGGCGGTCCTCGGACGCGCGGCGTCCTCAACGACCCGCGCCGGGGCGGCACCCACCGGCCCGGCGTCACGGTCGTCCGGCCGGTCTTCGCGGGGGAGGCCCCGAGTTTCTCGCCGCCGGCCTCGCCCGCGACTCCGACATCGGCGGCCGGCTCCAACTCCGGGGCGGCGGGGGCCCATGAGACAGGTTTTGGGCATGTCCGGGGGGTATAATCCCCACGTGACGCTCGCCTTCGCCCTCCTCGCGCTTTTCGACCAGTACGATCGCGCCGCCGAGAAGGTGCACTTCCCGGACGACGAGGCCCTGCGCCAGTGGTCGATGAAGAGCGAGGCCCACCGGAAGCTGATCCTCATGATTTCCGACCGGAGAAGCTGGGCGAAGGCCTTCGAGATCGTGAACGAGAGGCTCGGGCTCCTGCCTGCCAATCCCGAGATCCGGGTCACCATCGAGGACAGCGATGACAAGCGTCCGGCCTGCAGCTCGGGGAAGGAGGGCCGCGGGATCGTCCGCTTCAACATGCGCCACCTCGCCGCGTACCAGGAGAAGCTCGACGAATTCGACCGGGAGCAGAAGGGCGGGAAGACGATCAAATGGATCGTGCCGCCGATGAAGATGGACGCGGTCATCCCGCACGAGCTCACCCACATCGTCTGCGGCGGGTTCGAGGAGCTCTGGGTCGCCGAGGGCCTGGCGAGTTACGCGGCCGCCGACGAGGTGGTCTTCTACCAGTTCAACCACCGGAAGTCCCGCGTCGACTCGCTCGACCGCGTCGTGCCCGAGGATGACTCGTATGCGCGGGGCATGTCCTTCCTCAGGTGGCTGGAGAAGGAGCGCGGCGCCGACGCCGTCCGTTCGTTCGCTAGGAAAGTGTCTCGCGAAGGGGTCGCGCCGTCGCAGGCCGCTGCCGACGCGGCCGGGCAGCCGTGGGACAAACTCGTCCTCATCGAGAAGACCTGGAGCGCGGAGCACATCGCCCAATTCAAGCCCGCTCCCTGATCCCGACATGCGTCGCGCGGCGCTCGCCCTTGCGATCCTCGCGCACGGCTGCTCCGACCGGCCGTTCGAACGCGTCTCGTTCGAGGCGATCGCTCCCGCGACCGACGAGGGGCGCCGGGTGGTCGAGGGGCTCACCCGGAAGGAGGCCTGGGCCGCGGGTTTTCGTGCCGTCGAGGAGAAGATCGGGCCGTTTCCCGCCGGGCTCACCGTGCGCGTGTCGTTCGACTGGCCCGGCGACGAGTACGGCCAGGGCTCCGGCAGCGGGGACCGCGGCTGGGTCCGCTTCAACCTGTCGAAACTGGAAGACTACCAGCGGAAGGTCGACGAGATCGAGAGGCGGAAGAAATCGCTCGAGGCGGAGGGGAAGAAGCCGGTCTTCCGCGTGCCCGCGGCGCGGCTCGACCGGATGGTCTGGCACGAGCTGACCCACGTCCTGCAGCGCGGCTGCGAGGGTCCCGACTGGTTCCGCGAGGGCATGGCGGTGTGGGTGAGCGAGGATCCCAACTCGCTCGCGGCGTTCACGAACGCGGGGAAACAAGTCGCGTCCATTGATACTCAGCTGCCGGAGAAGAACGACGCCTACGCCCGCGGCCACCTCTTTTGGAAGTGGCTCGACTCCAAAGGAGTGGCCAGGAAGGTGGCGCAGGCGACGGTCATCGATCGGAAGGACTGGAAGTCGACGCTCGTGGAGGCGACGGGCCTTTCGTGGGAGAGCCTGGTGGCCGAAGAGCGGGAGTGGAGCGCGACGGCGGCGAAATGAGCGGGTGATCTCGCCGCGTCATCCCTTGATGTGCACGAACTCGCCGCCGGTCTCCTCGGCGATCTTCTGCATGAGCTTGGGATCCGACATGAGCTCCGGCGATTTCGCCTCGGAGCCCAGGCAGACCGTGTTGATGATCACCTTCCGAAGGCGATGGACCTTCCGGAGTTCGCCGACGAAGGCCGGGATGTCGCAGGCCTCGGTCGGGTCCTTGGCGTTCTCCCTCACGAACTTGCCCACGTTGTGCGCCCCGTCCGTCATGAGGAAGAACGTGTCGACTCCCGCCATGAGCGTCGCGTAGTTGCCCTTCTTGTCGAGCTGCATCAGGTCGGGCCGCTGCGGCTGCTCCACGTATTTGAACGCGTGCTCCAGGGCCCCCCAGATGTTCGTTCCGCCCGACGGCTGCATCTTGTCGGTGTCGCGGATGATCTCGAGCTTGTTGGGCCACGTGGCGGGGACGAGATGGTCCTTCCACGGCTGCGGGTTGGCCTCGTACCAGACCACGCCGAACTGGACCTTCTCCGGAAGGTTCCAGAGCGTGTTGATGAACTCCTTCTTGAGCACGTCGATGCGCGTCTCGTTCTTCTTGTCGTCGTACTTCTTCTTGATCTTGGCCGCCTCCTCGCGCGCCGCGACGTCGGCGGGCGGCTCCTTCTTGCCGCCGGTCGCGACCTCCGGCTTCTTCGCGGGCGGGTCCATCTTCGGCATGAGCTCCGCCTTCATCGGCGAAGCCATCGATCCCGTGTGGTCGAGGAGGAAGATGATCCGGGTGGACTTCGTCTTCAGGCCGAAGAACTCGGTCGGGAGCGCGACGGTGCCGCCCTCGGGCTTCTCGGGATCCTGGCCGGCCTTCTTCGCCGTCCAGGCGGCCTTCCACACGTTGGGGTCGTCGCTCTCGAAGTCCGCGCCCACGAGCTTCTTCAGGATCTTGACGTAGTCGTCCTTGAGCCGGCCCTCGTCGAGCTTCACCTTGCCCAGGCCCTCGATCAGCGTGTCAACGACCTTCTCGTCGCCCGCGCGGTCGATCCCGCGGAGCGCCGAGACCTTCATCTCCCACGAGCGCTTGTCGTCGCGGAGGACCTTGAAGAAAAGATCGATCGTCGTCTTCTCCCCGCGGTCGGCGAGCGAGTCGATCGCGGCGACCTGGACGAGCGGCGACTTGTCGTCGGCCAGCTGGAGAAGGTCCTTGATCTCCCCGTGGGCCGAGAGCACCCACGCCAGGTGTGCGCGGTACCGCGCGGGCTCGCCCGGGTTTTTTGC
>JBGPCZ010000168.1:0-12811 GCA_041482015.1 Planctomycetota bacterium
CTCCGAAGGGGCTCACGGCCCCTCTATCTATAGGGGGGAGCCCCGCGAGGGAGGGGGGGGTCGCCTCAGCCGGTCCTATCGTTTTTCAGCAGAATCACTATCCGCTTCCGCGGGCGTACTATCGATGGCGGTCCGGGTTCCGATCGCCCCGATGAACGAGGTCAGGGGAGGGATTTCATCATGCGACTCATGCTCGGTTTCCTGCTCGCGGCGATCCTCGGGAGCGCACCCCAGGCGACGCCCCTCTTCGACGGCAAGAGCCTCGACGGATGGGAGGGCGACGAGAAGGTGTGGCGGGTGGCGGACGGGGCGATCGTCGGCGGGTCAATGCAGGGGAACAAGCAGAACGAATTCCTGGCGACGAAGAAGTCGTACAAGGATTTCGTGCTGAAGCTGGAATGGAAGCTGGTGGGGACGGAAGGATTCGTGAACAGCGGGGTGCAGATCCGGAGCCGGCGGATCGACAAGCCCGCGAACGAGATGAAGGGTTACCAGGCGGACATCGGCAAGGGATACACGGGCTGCCTGTACGACGAGTCGCGCCGAAACAAGATGCTGATCAAGGCGGATCCCGAGCTGATCGCGAAGCTCGAGAAGCCGGGCGAGTGGAACCACTACGAGATCCGCTGCGAGGGCCCGCGGGTGGTCCTGAAGGTGAACGGGACGCAGACGATCGACTACACGGAAGAGGACAAGAGCCTTGAGCAGGAGGGCCTGATCGGCCTGCAGATCCACGGCGGCAACAAGGCGGAAGTGTCATTCCGCAACATCACGATCGAGCCGCTCCCGGGGAAGTAGACCGGGGCCTTGAGCGTCAGATCGCCGGCGGCGGGGATTTTCCTCCCGCGAGGATCACGGCGACCCATCCGACCAGGTCGATCGCCAGCAGGAATCCCAGTTGCCAGGCGGCGACGCGCCGGAAGTCCCTCATCGGATCCTGCGACCAGATGACGATGGGGACGTCCGCGCGGGAGTTCAGGGATCGGCCCGCGGCCGTTTCCCGGACGAGCTCGCGGTAGATCGAATCCAGCCCGGGCTCATACCCGCCCCTCCAGTCCTCCTTCCAGGACGCGGGAAGAAACACGTCGCCCCCGCAGTCGACGACCCAAGCCGTCACCGGGTCCGAGGGTTTCCAGTCGGCGGGGACCAGGGGCGCGCAGCGATAGTACGACTTCATCCCGCGCCCTCCCCCGCCGAGAGTCCGCGTGCCCAGGTACTTCAGTTCGATCCGTCCGTCCGAGAAATGGAAGACGTCGGAACTGCGGTGTGCGTCCTGGTCCGCGTCGCGGACGGGGATGACCGGAGTCTCCCGGACCTTGAAGAGCCGGGGGATATGGCCGCCCATGAGCCCGTAAACCAGGGCGTAGACCGCGAAGAGGATGCAGAGGATGGGGAGCACCCCGCGGCCTCCCAGCTTGCTCCCGATCCAGCCCGCCAGGACGAAGATGACGACGAGATCGAGCAGCCAGCCGCCGAAGAGGGCCCATCCGCTGGACTGGGGAAACATCAGATGGCTGACGAGAAGAATGCCCGCATTCACGAGGAGGAGCAGCAGCGTCATCCACAGCAACGCGGCGGGAAGTCCGACGGGGTCTTCGCCCTGGCTCACCCGATCCATCCTGGCAGACCCACCGGCTACTTCGCCGTGCCGCGGCGCGGGGTGTAGCCTTCCAGCACGCGCAGGGTCTTGAACTGCGCGGGGCCGGTCGAAATCTCCACGTCGTCCCCCGTGAATTGGCTGGGGTGCTCGTAGCCGCAGGCGTGCGTGATCGCCATCAGCTCGTTCCGGAAGGACTTCAGGTAGCGGGCGAAGCGCTGCGCCTGGACGGCGGGAATCAGCCCGTGCTGGAGGCCCTCGTCATGCGTCGCCACTCCCGTCGGACAGTGGCCCGTGTGGCACTTCTGCGCCTGGATGCAGCCGATCGAGAGCATCGACTCGCGCGCGATGTTCACCAGGTCCGCGCCCAGGCAGATCGCAACGATCGCGCGGTCCGGAAACCCGAGCTTCGCCGACGCGATCCACGTCACCCGGTCGGCCATCTCCTCCTCGAGGAACGCGCGGTAAACGCGCGGGAAGGCGACCCGGAACGGGAGCGAGACGTGGTCGGTGAAGACCATGGGCGCCGCGCCCGTCCCGCCCTCGCCGCCGTCGATCGTGATCCAGTCGGGCCCCTGGCCGGACGACTTCATCGCCTGCGCGAGCTCCGTCCAGAAGCCGGTGTGGCCGACCGCCGACTTGATGCCCACCGGGAATCCCGTGGCCTTCGCGATCTCCTCGACGAACTTGAGGAGCCCCGGAATGTCCGAGAACGCGCGGTGGCTGTTCGGGCTGATGCAGTCCTGGCCCGCCTGCACGCCGCGGATCTTCGCGATCTCCTCCGTCACCTTGTGGCCCGGCAGCACGCCGCCCTTCCCCGGCTTGGCCCCCTGCGAGAGCTTGATCTCGATGCCCCGCACGGACGGCGCGCCCGAGAGGGTCTCCTGCAGCTTCTCGAGGGAGAACATCCCCTCGGCCGTGCGGCATCCGAAGTAGCCCGTCCCGATTTGATAAATGAGATCGCCGCCCATCTTGTGGTAGGGCGAGATGCCGCCCTCGCCGGTGTTGTGATAGCAGTTGGCGAGCTTGGCGCCGCGGTTGAGCGCCTCGATCGCGTGGGAGCCGAGCGCGCCGAAGCTCATCGCCGAGATGTTGACGATCGACGCCGGCTTCCATGCCTTCGCGCGGCCGTGCGACTCGCCCAGCGTCCGGGCCGCGGGGACGTCGAGCATCTTGTCGTGACCCGCGCCCGTGAAGCTCTCCTCGCCGTGGGGGAAGACCGCGTGCTTGATGATCGGGTAGCCGATCGACAGGAGCTGGTCGTCCGTGCCGAAGCCGAAGTAGTTGTTCCCGCCATCGGCCGACCGGTAGATCCAGTCGCGCTCGTCGCGGTTGAACGGCAGCTCCTCGTTGTTGTCGGCGATGATGTACTGCCGCAGCTTCGGCCCCATCTCGATGAGCAGGTACCGGAAGTGACCGAAGATGGGGTAGTTCCGGATGATGTTGTCCTTCGAGATCCAGCGGTCGTGGACGTACAGGCCGAGGATCGCGGCCAGCAGCGCGCCCCCGGTGATCCAAAGGGTGATCATGGGCGTAGATCATACCGACGAGGAGAGCGAATTCGAAGGTTCGTGGGATAGAATGACGTCGAACTCTGGAGGGCGCATGAGGATTCTACTGGCGGTGGCGGTACTTCTGTGCGGATGCGGTTGTGGAAGTTCGAATTCCTCCCCCGACGCGGTGTTTAAGGCCGCGAAGAAATCGGCGGAATCGAATGACTGGAAGACGTTCTACGGGTGTTGCGATCCCGAGAAGGCCCAGGACTTGCTGGCCGTCATGGTCATGATGGCGGGATTCTCGGTGATGCAGGACAAGGAGGGCGAGAAAGAGCTCCATGAGATCTTCCGTCGTCACGGCATCGATCCGGACAAGCAGGTCTCGATGAAGGCGTCGGACTCGAAGGCGGCCATGGCATCCGTCAAGGATCCGGCCGCATGCTTCCACGACCTCATGACGTTCAACGCGAAGAAATCGAAGAAAGGCGACGCGATGAGCATGATGAAGCTGGAGGGCGATCTCTCCGACGTCAAGATCGAGGGCGACAAGGCGTCGGGCACGGTGACCCTGAAGGACGGGAAGAAGACCCCGGTCTCCTTCATCCACCGCGGCGGCTCCTGGTACCTGTCGGATGGCAAGTAACGGGCGATTCGAAAAACTTCCCCCCCGGCCCCTGCGGTAATGCTTTCATGATCACTCTTACGCTCTTGTCCCTCCTGGCGCAGGACGGCGACTTTGTGGCGGTCGGCGCGACCCTGAAAGGATCGTGGATCTGGGCGGCCGAGGGCGTCAAGATCCGGCGATCGGGCCCGGGGGCCTACGACGGATTCCCCGTGGAGAAAGATCCCGCGCGTCCCGGCGAGGCCGTCGTCGCGATCGACATTCCGGAAGCGCCGGCCTCCGGGGTCATCCACGCGGGCCTCGCCTTCCGGGCCGACTACGGGATCGTCGACGCCTCGAAGCTCGCAGGCGGAGTCCTCGAACTCTGGGTCAAGGGAGACGCGGGAGGCGAGGACACGGAGATCGGCCTCTATGGGAAGGACGCCGCCGACCAGCAGACGATGGGGCTCGTCACGCTCTCCGCCTATGCGAAGGTGACGAAAGAGTGGAGCCGCGTGCGGATCCCGCTCAAGGAGATCGTGGCAAAGGGGACGATGCTTGACCTGACCCGGGTCACGCAGGTCTCGTTTCACTCCATTCCCGGCAAGACGAAGATGTCGCTCCGACTCGCCGGCGTGCGACTCCTTTGATCGACGGCACGCCCGAACTTCCTTGACCCGATGTACTTCCTCGTCGGCTTCGGCCCACTTGGGAGTGGCACAAGAAAGGACCGCTCATGAAACACCTGTCCCTGGCTCTCCTGCTGGCGCTGAGCCGTCAACCCGCGGCCGGCGATTTCCCGCTCTGGGACGGCAAGGAGAGCGTCGCCGACTACGCGAAGCGCGCCAAGCTCGAGCCGACCCTCACCCTCGACCTGGGCGGGGTGAAATGGGAGGGAGTGCTGATCCCGGCCGGCACGTTCGTGATGGGAAGCCCACCCGGCGAAGCGAAGACCGAGAAGGAGTCGGCCCTCGAGAAGCAGCACAAGGTCACGATCAGCGAGCCGTTCTACCTGGGGAAATTCGAGCTGACCCAGGCGCAGTACGAGAAGGTGACGGGCGCCAATCCGAGCGGCACCAAGGGGGAGAACCTGCCGGTCCACGGCGTTTCCTGGCAGGACACGCAGGATTTCTGCGCGAAGCTCGGCAAGCTCGTGGATCGCTCGGCGCAGCTGCCGACCGAGGCGCAATGGGAGTACGCCTGCCGGGCCGGCACGACCACCGCCTACCATGGCGGCAACGAGATCGCCGACCTGAACAAGGTCGGCTGGCACGGCGGCAATTCAAAGGGCAAACCCCATCCCGGCGGCGAGCTGGCGCCCAACGCGTGGGGTGTTTACGACATGCACGGCAATATCCGCGAATTCGTCCGCGACCTGTTCGTCGACGCCCCGCTGGCCGACGCGACCGATCCCACCGGCCCGAAGGAGGGCGATCCGAAAAACCACGTTGTTCGCGGCGGCGCTTACACCGCCAACGCCGCCCTGGCCCTCAACTGCCGCGCGGCCGTGCGCCGCCCGACGGAGAACCTGGGCATGACCGGGTTTCGGATCATGGTGACGGTGGCGGCGGCCAAGTAAAGTCAGGCCCGCAGCAGTTCCTTGATCGGCTCCGCCCGCGGGTGCGTGTACTGGTCCGACTCCATGCCGGCGCCGAGGCCGAACGCCTTGTGCGGATCGATGCCGAGCGCGGTGTAGATCGTCGTGAAGAGCCGGCGCGGCGAGACCGGGTCGTTGCACTCGTGCCCATCGGGGCCTGTGCTGCCATAGACGACCCCGCCCTTGAGGCCGGCCCCCGCGAGGACGACGCTGAACCCGTTCGCCCAGTGGTCGCGCCCCTTCCCCGCGTTGATGTCCGGCGACTTCCCGAATTGACCGGCTAGCACCACCATGACGTCCTTGAGAAGCTTCCTTTCCGCCATATCCTTGACCAGCGTGCCCAAGCCCATATCGAGAGTCGGGACCATCCGCTTGTAGGAATTGAAGATGTCGTTGCGGGTGTCCCAACCTCCGAAGCCGATCTCGACGAACGGGCAGCCGGCCTCGACCAGCCTGCGCGCCAGGAGGCAGTTGATGCCGAAGCGGTCGCCGTACTCTTTCCGGAGCGCTTCCGGCTCCTCCTTGTAATCAAAGGCCTTGAGAAACGGCGACTTCATCAGCCGCTCGGCCTGCACGGCGGCTTCCTTGAGACGCGCCGTCTCCTCTCCGGCGTGTTCTTTCTCCTGCTCCGCCAGCTCTTCGCGGAGCAGCGCCAGCCGGTCGCGCTCGCGTTTCGCATCGACCGAGGAGCGAAGGTTCGGGATCGGGTTGTCCGCGTTGTTCAACCGGAACGGCCGGCAGTCCTCGCCGAAGACCGGACTTGAAGGGATCGCCGGCGGATCGACCGCGATGAAGCGCGGGATCCCCGCCTCCAGCGTCCCGAGCTCGCGAGCTACGACGGTTCCAAGCGGCGGAAACTCGACCCCGGGGATCGGCGGAAAGCCGGTGTGCATCAGGTAGGTGCCCCGCTCGTGCGCCCCTTCGTTCGTCCGCATGGAGCGGACGACCGCCAGGTGCTGCATCTGGCCCGCACAGACCGGGAGGAGTTCCGTGAACTGCACGCCTGCGACCGTCGTGTCGATCGCCTTGAACTCGCCGCCGTTCTTGTGGCCCGGTTTGGGATCGAACGTGTCGAGCTGCGACATCCCGCCGCCCGTCCAGATCCAGATGACGCCCTTGGCCTTCCGGGGCGCGGCCCCCTGGGCGGCCGCAAGGCTCGCGCCCGCGGCCAGGCTGATCCTGAGGAAATCCCTGCGATCCATCGCTCCAACCCTCCGATTTTGATTATACGCCGGGAGGTGCGGCGACCGTGCTCTCCGGCTTCCCAAAGGGCCAGCGGCGCGTCCACCCCGACCAGAAGAGGAAGCAGACGACCCCGGCCGCCAGGGTCCCGAGCCCCAGGAGCAAGGGCTTCTTCTCGTTCGTCACAAAAACAAACACCCAGCCCACGAGCGCCAGGAACACGGGCAGCGGGTAGAACCAGATCCGGTACGGCCGCTCCAGTTTGGGCGCGCGGCGGCGGAGCAGCATCACGGCGCCAATCTGCCCGATGAATTGCACGAGGATCCGCGTCGTCAGGAGCGCGTCGATCACATCGTCCAGGCGGAAGAACGAGCAGCCGATCGCGATCGCCCCCAGGAGCAGCAGCGAGAAGTGCGGGAAGTTCTTGGTCGGGTGGAGCCGCTCGAAGACTCTGAAGAAATATCCCTCCCGCGCCGCGGCGTACGGAATCCGCGAGTAGCCCAGCAGGAGCGCGAAGACCGATCCCACCGAGGTCGCGAGCACGAGCACCGTGAAGGCCGAGGCGACGGGATGACCGTAGATCTTCGCCATCAGCGTCGACGCCACCGGCACCGGCGGACCGTCCGGAGGGACGGGGACGAACTCCCTCCACGGAACGATCCCGATGATCGAGAAGTTGATCGCGATGTAGATGACCGCCACGCCGATCAGGCTTATGAGGATCGAGCGCGGGATGACGCGGCCGGGGTCCTTCACTTCCTCGCCGATGTAGCAGACGTTGTAGTAGCCGAGATAGTCGTAGATCCCGATGCGCGACGCGGCGCCCAGGCCCATCAGAGCTCCCCAGGAGAACCCGAACGCCCCGTGCGGGAAGTCAAACGCGACTTTCGGATTGAAGTGGAAGGCGCCGGTCACGATCACGGCCGCGACCGTGACGAGCGTCACGATCCAGAGCGCCACCGAGAGGATCCCCACCGACGTGATGCGGCGATAGAGAAGCATGATGGTGAGCCCACCGAGGGCCACCATCACGATCTTTCCCTGGGTTGGCGTCATGCCGGGCCAGAGGTACGCGAGGTACTGTCTGAAGCCGATGTAGCCGGAGGCAATCTCGAGCGGCCCGCTCAGCATGAATTGCCAGATGAAAAGGAAGGCCATCAGCCGGCCCCAGGTCTCGCGGCCGAATCCTTCGCGGAGATAGACGTAGGTTCCCCCGGTCCCGGGATAGGCGGCGCCCAACTCGCTCCAGACCATGCCGTCGGGGATCGTGACCAGGATCGCGACGAGCCAGCCCAGCATCGCCTGCGGACCGCCCCCGTTCAGCCGCTCCATGAGGAACGGGATCGTGATGAACGGGCCGATCCCGATCATGTTGATCATGTTGAGGGCCGTGGCCTGGAGGAAGCCGAGGCGGCGCTCGAGGTGGGGCGCGGAGTCGGAGGGTGCGGCAGCGGAGGGCGGAGCGGTCACTCCCTTCCATACGCATGATAAGCCGAGTGCGGCGCACTCCGCTTATCAACAGATCGGTTCCTATCCCATTTCCAAGCGAAGGGAATCCCGCCCTAGCGGCCTTGGAAGGGGGTTGCGCCGAAAGGTGATAAGCCCAGTGCGGCGCACTCCGCTTATCACCAGCCCAGCTCCTTCTTGATCGCGGCGGCGAGCACGTCGGCCATCAGCCTGTGGGTCTTCACGCTCGGGTGCCAGTCGCCGCCGAGCCCGTTCTTCTGATCCTGCGGCTCGAACTCGACATAGTGCACCTTCTTGTCCCCCTCCTTCTGGAGCGCCGCAATGATCCCCTGGTTGTAGCCGCGGAGGGTGGAGAGCGCCTTGCGGCCGGGCGGGTAGCCGTCGCTCATCATCGAGCCCACGGCCAGGAAGACGTGGCACTGCGGGTAGCTCGTCCGGACCCGCTTGATGAACGCGCGGTACGCGTCGACCCACTCCTTCTCAGTCGGGTTCTTGGGGCCGAAGTCGTTGGTGCCCAGGTTGACGACGACCGCGTCGGCGGTCCACGTCGAGGAGTCCCACTTGCTCTGCGGATCGTTCGGCAGCGCAAGGTCATAGAGGAGCGGGATCGCGTTGTTCCCGAAGAGCCACTTGCCCGACCAGGCGACCGCGACGTACTCCGCGTTCAGCGCCCGGGCCGCGACCGCCCCGTACGCGAGGTAGTTGTTCTCGGTCGCGGGCGCGAACTTCTCCTTCTCGCTGGCCGACTCGTTCCCGTAGCCGCAGCTGATCGAGTCGCCGACGATCTCGATCCGGCGCTTCGGCCGCGCCGGGAGCGGCAGGAGCTTGCCCTTGGAGATCTGGAGCCCCGCGAACTGGGTCGTCCCGACCAGCGGCTCCGTCCTTTTGAAGAGCTCGATCGTGTGCTCCTTATCGGGCAGCCCCGACGCCACGGGGTAGACGGTCTTCGACGGGTCGGCGACGATCACCGAGGTCGGCTGTCCGTCCACCAGGACCTGCCATTGGTCATTGCCGTTGAACTTGAAGAGCGCGTTGACGGCGGTCCCCTGGAACTTCGCGGAGATCGAGCTTCCGGCCCACGCCGCGCGCGGACCGCCGGCATCGCGCGTATCCCAGCGGCCGACGTATCGAAGGGCGGGGTCCTTCGGCGACACCTCGACCGGCAGCGCCTGGGGCGCGACGAGGAGGACGATGGCGAACGCGAGTCTCATGAGCTCTTCTCCTGTTACCGTAATCACAGGGGCCAAGGTATCATAACGACGATGAAACGGATCCGACTCCAGTACGGCGCGGACGGGATCGATCTCGAGACCGACGCGCCGAACGTCACGGTCGTCGAGCCGCGGTTCGTCAAAGGAGTGCCCGACGAGGCCGCCGGGTTCCAGGCCGCCGTCCGGAATCCCATCCACGCGAAACCCCTCAAGGAGCTGGTCGCCGCGAACGACCGCGTGGCCGTCGTCATCCCCGACATCACGCGACCGCTCCCCTCGGAACGTCTGCTGCCCTGGCTCTTCGCGGAACTCTCCCACGTCCCCGCCGTGAACTTCACGATCATCAACGGCACGGGCTCGCACCGCGCCAACACGCCGGCCGAGCTCGAGAAGATGGTCGGCCGCGACGTCGCGTCGAGGTACCGGATCGTCAACCACGTCGCGCAGGACCCGTCGACGCTCGCGATCGCCGGCAGGACGAAGGACGGCCGGACGGTCTCGATGACCAAGGAGTACGTCCAGGCCGACAAGCGGATCGTCCTCGGGTTCATCGAGCCCCACTTCATGGCGGGCTTCTCCGGGGGATTCAAAGGGGTCTTCCCCGCGATCGCCGACATCGAGGCGATCACGCACTACCACCGCGCGGCGGTGATCGCCGATCCGAAGTCGACGTGGGGCGTGCTCGAGGGGAACCCGACGCAGGCGCAGATCCGCGCCAACGGGTCGCTCCTGCCGCTCCACTTCTGCATCAACGTCACGCTCAACAACAAGCGGCAGATCACGGCCTACTACTGCGGCGACCCGCTCGAGGCGCACGTCAGGGGGTGCGGCTTCGCGAAGGAGACCGCGATGGTCGCCTGCGACAAGCCCTTCCCCGTCGTCGTGACGACGAACGGCGGCTACCCGCTCGACCAGAACCTCTACCAGACGGTCAAAGGGATGTCGGCAGCGGCGCAGATCATCTCGGAAGGCGGCTACATCCTGACGGCCGCGCGCTGCAACGACGGCTTCCCCTCGCACGGAAACTTCAAGAAGCTCCTCTTCGACCACGGGACGCCGAAGGCGATCCTCGACACGGTGCTCGCGCCGGGCTTCTCGATGTTCGACCAGTGGGAGGCGCAGATGCTGGCGATGATCCTGGTCCGCGCCCGCACCGGCCTCTACAGCGAGATACCCGAGGACGAGATCCGCCGCGCCCACGTGGAGCCGGTGAAGGACGTGAGCGCCCGCCTCGCCGAGGAGCTCAAAAGAGTGGGCCGCGACGCCCCGGTCGCCGTGCTCCCCGAGGGGCCGATGACGATCCCCTACCTCCGCCATTGATGCGGGTCCGTACTCCGCCCCTCCGGGATTTCAAGACTCAGACGCCCCCGGCCGTGTCTAATAGGGCGGAGAACGTGCATTGGAGGATCGAACGACCATGAGCCGCTCCCTCTCGCGCCGGCAATTCCTCGCGTCCACGGGCACCCTCGCCCTCGCCTCGAGCGCCTTCGCCGGACAGGCCGGCGGCAAGAAGCTCCGGCACGCCACGATCGGGTGCGGGGGGATGGGCGGCGCCGACCTCGGATCCATCTCGGGCCACCCGGGCGTCGAGATCGTCGCCCTCTGCGACATCGACTCCAACAATCTCGCCGCGGCCGCAAAGAAATTCCCCGGCGCGAAACAGTTCCGCGACTACCGGAAGATGTTCGCCGAGATCCCGGGCGACTTCGACATGGTCAACGTCGGCACGCCCGACTTCACCCACGCGGCGGCGGCGATGTCGGCGATCAACCTCGGCAAGCACGTCTACTGCCAGAAGCCGCTGACCCACGACGTGTGGGAGGCGCGAAAGCTCGAGGAGGCCGCGCGCGCGAAGAAAGTCGTCACCCAGATGGGCATCCAGGTCCATTCCTCCCGCGAGTACCGGCTCGCCGTCCGCGTGATCCAGGACGGCACGATCGGCAAGGTCAGGGAGGTCCACAGCTGGAGCAACAAGAAATGGGGGTTTGACGGGCCGCGCCCCGCGGGCTCCGACCCCGTCCCGCCGAACCTCGACTGGGATCTCTGGCTCGGCACCGCGCCGGAGCGGCCGTTTAAAAAGGGCCTCTACCACCCGGGCAACTGGAGGAAGTGGCTCGACTTCGGCTGCGGCACGATGGGCGACATGTCGATCCACATCCTCGACCCCGTCGCGGGCGCGCTGGCGCTGACGCAGCCCAAGACGATCCTCTCGGAGAGCGACGCCCCGCCGCCGGAGTCGTTCGCGACGAGGAACAAGGTCAAGTACGTCTTCCCGGGCACGAAGTTCACGGTCGATCCGTTCCCGCTCACGTGGTACGACGGGGACGCGATGCCCTCGACCGCCGGCTGGCCGGTCGACAAGCTGCCCGACCAGGGCTCGATGTTCATCGGCGAAAAGGGCTACATGCTCCTGCCGCACGTGGCGGTGCCGGTGCTCTTCCCCGCCGAGACGTTCAAAGGGTTCGCTATGCCCGACGTCAAGGCCGAGAGCCACTGGCACCAATGGGTCAACGCCTGCCTCGGCCAAGGGACCGCATCGGCGAACTTCGATTACGCGGGCCCGCTGACCGAGTTCGTCCTGCTGGGCGTCATCGCCAATCGAGTCCCCGGCAAGACGCTCACATGGCACGCCGCGGAGATGAAGCTCGACGGCTCGCCGGAGGCGGCGGCTCTTTTGAAGAGGACGTACCGGAAGGGCTGGGAGGTCGAGGGGCTCTAGGAACGGTGAGATCCCTGCTGCGCTGGCTGATCCTCGCCCCGCTCCTTTCCTGCACGTCGACGCCGTCGACGGGGGTCGCAGCGACGCCGCGCGTCCGCGTCGGCGCCGCCTCCGCCGACCTCGAAGGCGACGACTCGATGGTCATCGCGGGCGGCATCCATCCCGGCAAGTCGATCGGCCAGGAAGGGCGGCTCCGCGCGATCGCCGTGGTTGTCGAGAAACCCGGGGCAGGCCGCTGCGCGATCGTCGCCTGCGACGTCCTCATGGTGAACCGCGATCTCCTCGACGAGGCCGCGACGCGGATCGAGAAGGCGATCGGCATCCCGTTCGCGAACATCCTCATCAACTGCACCCACACGCACCACGCGCCGTCGACGTGCGACGTCCACGCGTACGGGCGCGACATGAAGTTCTGCCGCCGGCTCGTGGACGGGATCGACAAGGCGGTGCAGGACGCGAACGCGAACCTCGCCGACGCGGAGCTTTCGTACCGCCTGGGCCACGAGTCTTCGGTGGGCCAGAACAGCCGCCTGCTCCTCAAGGACAACACCATCTTCTGGATCGGCGACAAGACGGATGCGGTGCGTCCGACGGGACCGTTTGATCCCGAGCTCCCCGTGCTCGCCTTCCGCAGTCCCGACCAGAAGCTGCGCGCCGCGATCTTCAACCATTCGACCCACACGATCGGCACCGGGAAGCCCGGCGTCCGCTCGCCCTCGTTCTACGGGATGGCGACCCAGGAACTCGAGGCGGAGCTGGGCGGTACCTTTGAGTTCCTGGAGGGGGCCAGCGGCTCGACCCACAACCTCGGCGTCCCGTTCCCCGAGATGGTGCTCCGGATCAAGGCGGCGGTGAAGGAGGCGCTCGAGAAGACCGAGCCGCACGCCGTCGATCGCATCGCCGCGATCAAGCGCGAATTCGCCTACCGCGTCCGAAAGATC